>NZ_CP098611.1:632995-949493 GCF_023983615.1 Phormidium yuhuli AB48
AAGAGCTGCCAAAGCTAGTGGCAGACGAGCCAAATACCCTGGCCCCCAACTATTATTAAAGATATCAATTTGGTTGTTACGACCATCTAATCCTCCGTCAAACAAGGCAGAGCTAATGATTGACCCATAGGTTTGATTGGCAATGTTACTCGTATCTCCAATCAACTTAAGTGATGCAAACTCAGCCTCAGGATTAACCCCAATAATTCCTCGATCACTATTGCTTGCCAAGGCAATGCCAGCCACGGATGTTCCATGAGGATTTGCTGTTGAAAGCTCTAACTCCCAATTCCAGCCATCGATAATTTCTTGGCTCAACTCTTCTAAAAACTTTTTATCATAGTTGCTCTCTGAATCTTTGATTTCCAAAACCCAATAGCCACCGGAGTAGGAATTATTGAAGTCACTGAAGTCTGAAGTGAATCCTGAAGACAATAAACTTTCAGATTTTTCAGAATCAAATAAAGGAACCCACTCTTGAGATTCTAGTTCATCCCAACCCGGAAAACGTGTAAAGCTTGTGCTTCCTCGACGATAACGAGGGTCATTATTCCCTTTGAGGTGATATTGCTCCAAGTAAACGTCCAATCCTTCAGGCAAAGAGTTTTGAAGCTTTATTTTTACCTGGGTATTTGTGATTAAGCCAGTCAAAGGCACAGGTAAAATAAAGCGTATTTCGTCTTTGCTAATTTCAGGGTTTTCTAAATTTACATCGAAAGAGCTTTTGGCAAAAGGTGATGGAGATGAAGTTGTTTCTGTGTTAACGTGATTGTAATTTTTTAGAGTGAAATCTTGGCTGAGGTCAGCTCGGTATCGCCCTTCTAAGTCAGGATGGTTATAGTCAACGCCATCATCAACAATGCCAATCACCACATTGTAGCCAGAGCCGTCCTCCTTAACAATCAAATTCTGAAAATCATTCCAAGCCTTGAGGAAGTTGATATCGTGTCCTGAGTTATTTGTGTTTTCTAAATTCCATTGCTCCTTAAAGTAAGGGTTGTTTCGAGGATCTGAAAAAAGACTAAGCGAGAGTGGGACTAAAGGATAAGCAAACTCAGCAGATGGAACTACATTCAGTTCCTGGGCAACCTCCTGAGGGTCACGACCTTCAGGAAATTCAAAGATATAGGTATTGGGAATCTGTCCCGTCGCTCCTAGAAAATCGGCTCCCAACTCTTCGGCAATCTCCCCGGCTGAAGTTCCCGCTTGAATACTGACAACCCACTGCCGAGTCTCCGCTAGACTGTCCGGGTCATATCCATCTAAATCCATGGACTGCTCAATGGCCCTTTTCAAAATCGGCGACAATCCCTGACCCGCATCCACCGACAAAACCGTAAACCACTCCGACTCAAACTCAGCCGTCTGACCTTCCGAATCATAAGCAGTTGCCTTTAACTGATATTTCCCAGGCTCCAACCCCTCCAGTTCATACTCAAAACGAGCCACCTGGTCATTACGTCGGTCTTCACTGAAGTGAACTAGCTTAGGATACGGAACCCAGTCCCCATCCCCAGACTTGAGCCAAAACTCAACCCGCTCAATATCCTTCGCACCATCTTCATCCAAAACCCGACCAGGAATACGAATCGTCTCCCCAGGATTATAAAGTCGGTTCAGAGACACCTGTAAATCCTCCGGCGCTTGATTCCCCGGCGTCAGGGGCTGCGGCTCCCTCGCCGGAGACTCAACCTGTGGATTCCCCACCCCAGGGTGATAGATTGGCAGTTGCACCACCATCCCCGGCTCCAGACTCGCATCAGGACTCCCCAGAGGATTCCCCGCCTCATCCGTCAACTCCGACCAAGCCGCCTCATCTCCCAACTGGGCCCCAGCAATCCCCGCCGGACTGTCCCCAGGTTGCACAATATAGCGCCAACGAGGATTCTCCTGCCACTCTAAAGGCAGCGGCTCATAGGCTTGCGGTTGAGTCGCCTTCGCCAGATGCACCGCCGCCACCAGATTCAACAAACCCGCCCCCGTCTCGGGATTCCAGTTAGGACTGCCCAAATCCGTCGCCGTCATTTGCAGAATCTCCACCACCTGACGGTAACTCAACTCAGGATTCGCCGCCCAGACCAAGGACGTGGCCCCCGTCACCCGGGCCGCCGCCACAGAGGTTCCCGCCAGAGTTCCCCAATCATCCCCCACCGTTGACAGCACTGGATTCTCCGACGTTCCCCCAGGAGCCACCAATCCCAAACCGGCCCCAAAGTTAGAATAATCAGCCCGGTCATGACCCCGAGCCGCCGCCATCGTCGGGTCAAACGCTTCCGCCGCTCCCACCGTCAGCACATTATCAAACTCCCGCGCCGCCTGAGCCAACCCAGAGAGGCTGCCCCCATTGTTGCCAGCGGCCACCACCACCAACACCCCTTGTTGACGGGCATACTCCAGAGCCATCCATTCCTGGCGCGTCAACTCATAGCGGGGTGTAACATTGCCCTCAGCATCAACTTGGGTTAAATCCAAACTCAAATTCGCCACCGCATTGGGCTGACCCGCCTCCCGAGCCGCATCCACAAACTCAACCAGAGACTCGGCCCACTCGCCCGAACCCACGGCACGACCCAACCAGACCGGAGCATCGGGGTTAATCCCCACCATCTCCATGTCATTATCCGGCCGAGCCGCAATCAGTCCCAAGAGATGGGTTCCATGCTCATTCCCCTCTCCGGGAGCCAACAGAGGATTATCATCCCCATCAATCAGGTCACGCCCCAATATGAAGTTGTCGTAATTTAAATGAGGATGATTCTCGGCAAATCCCGTATCAATAATTCCCACCAGAGGCTGGTCTGCCTTAGAAAACTCGAAGCCCTGAGGCAGCACCGGGGGACGCTCCTCCCCAGACTCATCCACAATCTCCTCCTGGGCCGACTCCTGCCCCTGCCCCTCTTCAGAAGGAGCCTCTTCCAAGTTGTCCACATCACTCACCGTCTCATCCGAGACCCACTCCTCCTCAGCCTCCGGCGCGTCCTCGGAGCCATCAGAACTCTCTTGTCCAACTACCGCCTCCTGGGACTCACCCGAAGACCCCCCAGATGTCTCAGAGGACTCCGCCTGACTCTCTTCAGCCTCGGCGGCCTCCTCTGAGTCCACCTCTTCTTCATCGGAATCCACCTCGGAATCGGCATTGGAGTCTCCATCCGAGTCCGCCTCAGACTCTGAACCACTGGCATCACTGGTATCGGAAGAACTGGAATCTTCGCCACTGGAGTCTCCCCCATCAAACATCTCAGCCGCCAACTCTTCTAAATTCTGTTGCTCACTGGGAGTCAGATAGGGGTCAGCATAGGCCAACAAAGCCTTCCCTAAGTCATCCTGTCGCCAGTCCAACTCTGGGTCAATCACATCACCAATATAGACTGCATCCCCCACCGCACCACGAATCTGGAAAATTACATCATCATAGTCCCGGTCACTAATCTCAAACCGCTTGTCTTCAAAGACAAAGGTATTGCCATCTCCCGTGACGTCAGCAATTTGACCCAGATGGAACATATCATGGGGGTTCTGGGTGGCGAGGGAGAACAGAGGACGTTTTGCACCGCCAATACTAGGATTCTCCAAGACCTCCGAGAGACGACCATTGGGAACCAACATGACCCCAAACCGATCTCCGGGAGTCATATTAAAGGTTTTGACTCCCTGATAGGGTCCACTATTCCAATCCGGTTCTCCAAACAAGGACCCCGTAAAGCGCGCGCCCTCATCTTGAACCCGAATCACGATATGACCCTGTTCACTGCCACTGGCGGCCCGTTGTGCGGCTTCAGCGATAAAGTCTTCGATGCTGTTAAACTCCATCTCATCGAAGCCTGCCAGACTAAAGAAGGCCACCTCTCCTTGATACGCGCCTCCATCAAACAGGAAATCTACGCCAACTTCACCGCTGGCCCCCACTTGGAAGACTCCCCGACTGAAGTCAGGGACATCAAAGGCGAGAGGATTATCTTCTTCGTCCTCTTTATCCTCTTCGTCCGAGTTATCCTCTTCATCGTTATCGGCTTCTGAGTCGGCATCCTCGTCGTTTTCCGAGTCAGTGGTGTCGTCGTCCGAGTCGGGGCTAGTTTCATCATCACCGGAGTTTTCAACGTCCTCGTTATCTTCTAACTCACTCTCAATGTCGTCATTGTTACCGTCCTCTTCTGGGTTATCTTCTAACTCACTCTCAATGTCGTCATTGTTACCGTCCTCTTCTGGGTTCTCCTCAGACTCCCCACTCCCATCATTCATCTCTGGCTCATCATCTGGGGAGTCCTCCACCTCTTCTGGATTTGAATCAGTGGGGTCTAACTCATCGTCCTCAGCATAGGGAATGGTCTCACCAATCTCCCCATCCGAAATATACTCATCATCGATATCGAGGAGGTCGTCCTCCCCCTCAGAAATGACGTCCTCCTCAATATCTGGGTCTCCCTCATCCCCAATCTCCTCTCCGTCGTCCCCAGAGACATCGGGTTCATCATCGACCCAGACATCACCGAGGTCATCCATGGGGTCATCAACCGGGCCTAAGTCCATCCCCTCCGAGTCATCCCCACCATCGAGCAAGCCGCCGGGAGTGTAGATAGGCTCCAGGATAAACGTTTGCTGGAGGTCTTCCTTCTTTTCGGTAGAGGGTTGACTAGGCTGACGGTTAAACCAGGATTTAAGGTTGAAGGGGGACATAAGGGTAGATGCTCCGGACTCGCAAGACGGAAATGACAGACGATTGTGGGACTCAGGACTAGGGGTCGTCTGAAGGGTTCTTTTCGGGACTTAGGAAAAACCGATTTTTGGCTGTTTTTACCTTATATCAAATTCCGGATACTTTTTATAAAGTTTTCGTGAAGATTTCGCTGAAAACTCGGCGTTTTAGGGACATAAAAAAAAGGCCAATTAGATCTATCAGTTTTTTTGGGGGCAGTTTTACGGAACTCGGCTGAAATTGTCATATTTGTTTACATTCTGGCCAAAGATGGCGGCATCACCGAAGGGGGTGTCAATGGCTGTAAGGGTTACGGGAGAAGAGATTTCGGCGTTTCGGTTCCGGAGGGCTTCGGGTCTTTACAGAATCTTCACAGAACGTTGACCAAGAGCGAAGGGGAAGCCCCAATCCCCCCCAACAAAATAGGGTGGGACTGGCCCACCCCGAGGTTGAGGAAATTTCTATGTTGGAGGAGATGATGAGACGTTTCTCTGGAACTACGGTCTCATGGGTCGGAGGGGATGCCCAATAGGGGAAGGGCGAACGGTCCTTCGCCCCGACAATTTTGTATCTTGGGTAACAGTTTAGGAGAAACCCCTTGTGGTCGGCCCCCAGATGAAAGATAAAGTTCACAGACCCATTAGGAGTCTTCGTCAGCGAGCCAGGGGAAATAATAGCCAAGGTCGATGAGTTTGCCAAACTCATGTCGCATTTGCTGATAGAAATTACGATTTTCGGTGCGAATATGAACGTAACCTTTATCATCGGGCAGTCGGAGATTTTGGGGATTGTCAATACGGAAGGTGACTTCAAAGACGTCCTCAATCCCCGATTCTCGACGGTCGGTGAGGGGACGAATCGTTTCAATTCTCGATGGATAGGTGATGTCACGGGGTTGGTTACGCATCCGAAATTCAACCACTTGTCCCAGGTCAACCAGATGATAGTCCGCTTGAGCAATTTGAGCCGTGACTTCCAAATAACTCAGGTTGGCAATTTGTAAAACCTCCTGTCCCGCCTGCATGAAAGCCCCATCTCGTTGGTCTAGGTTTTGATTTAAGACAATTCCTGAGATGGTGGCGGTTTTCGTGCATTCAGCGTCACGCTTTCGTAGGTCTTCGAGTTGAGCTTGTCGAGCGGCGATCGCCTCCTGATGGTTTTGCACTTGGATGGTTGCGGTCTCCAACTCATTGTGGGCCGTGTCTCGTGCGGCCAGGCGGCGATCGCGTTCCTCTTGCAAGTCCATCCGTTTCTGATTGAAATCCCAACCGACCTGTTGTTCTTGTTCACGAGTCACGTTAGCTTGATGACCTCGTCGATTCAATGACGCTTGCTGACCTTGGATCTGACTCTGAACTTGTTGAAGACGAGCCTGATTTTGCTCTTGCTCGCCATTGAGTTGTAATATCCTATCTTCAGCATTCACAACCTTTTCTTCGTGGTCACGAACAATCGGATGAGAAGCCTGTAATGTCCTATCGTCGATATAAGGCTGAAACTCGTTTCGCTTTTGTTGATGATGTTGTCTCTGAGCCGACCAAAAACTTAGTTCTCGGGCGATCGCCCCTTGACGACCTTCAAGTTCCCGGACTTCACCCTGAAGTCGTTCGATTTCATAGCGATCGCGCTCCTCCTCCGCCTCAACGCCACCCCGTTCTTCCTGAAAGCGGCGAGTCTGAGGAATCCCGATTCCCAACTGAATCGCCTGCATATCATCCAAATGAGCATCCAGACGACGTTGAGCTTGGTGCAGCTCATCCTCAGCAGTTCTTAGCCGTTGTTGCGATTGCACCCGCCGTTGTTGAGCCACCTCCAGGGAAGCATTTTCCTCTTGCAGCGATCGTTCAACCTCCGCCAGCCGGTCAGCGAGGTCTTCACTTTCAACGGACAGTAGCACATCACCCGGCCGAACCTGGTCATGAGGATTTACCCGTAGCTGAACCCGTCCCGGCCGGCTCATATGAATCGTTTGTCGTTGACCTGGGAGAGTTTTGAGAGTCGCATCGCCAGAAACATGATTCGGAAGAGGAATAAAGCCAGCAGCCCCCAGAGTCACCGCCGCCGTTCCCACCCAGAGCCAACGATGTCGAGTCGATTTCTGTTCAGGTTTTGGCGAGGGGGTTTCTGACGCTGGGTCAGGGGTGGGTGGAACCGGAGGGGCCGGCTGTTCCTGGGGAGTATCGGTCGTTGGGGGAACAACTCGTAGGGGAGCGGAATTTTGGTTTTGAGGTTGGGAGGTCATGGGTCGTGATAGATGCGTAGACAACACAAGGTCAGTTAAAAGACACCTCGTCACTAATCTGTCGTTTTCTGGGAAGGGTTTTTACGGGAATTGCCCGAATTTGTGATGAAACTTAACAATTGACCGAAAATCAGGGACTGTCCATGAGGCCATTGAGACCAGTAGGTGTTGTGCCGCACCTGAATTGTTGATTTAAGATATAATTGAACTGTAGCTGTTATATCCGTTTGGGAGGAAGTTAATGTATGAACAAAATTACTTTAGAAGAAATCACTCAAGATTTAAGCCACTATCTTCAACGTGTTCAAGCTGGAGAAAGTTTTGTTGTTTTTGAAGCCAATCAACCGATTGCTCAAATTACATCCGCTCAATCAGAGAGTATTTTAGACGCCTTTGACAAGTTTCGCGAGCAACTAAATTCAGAAGCCATCGATTTGGATAGTGATGAAATTTTTGCTCATGTTCGCGACCCAAGTCCAACCCCTGAAAAACCTTGCTGGTGATGAACAGAAATTTTTTACTGGACACCAACATTATTTCTGAAAGTATTAAACGACAGCCCGACGAAACGTTTTTAGATAACTTTCGCCAAAACCTGGAAGATTCTGCGATCGCCTCGGTAACATGGCATGAACTTCTTTACGGATTATACCGATTACCTGAGTCTCGACGAAGACGTAAGTTGTCTGACTACTTAACACAAGTTATCCAAGACAAAATGCCCATTATGCCGTACTGTCAGGCTGCTGCCACATGGTTTGCAGCCGAACGTGCTAGGCTGACAACTTTAGGTCGGATGCCTTCATACCCAGATGGTCAGATTGCTGCGATTGCGAAAGTCAATCATTTAATTCTCGTGACTCGTAATGTTTCAGATTTTGTGGATTTTGAGGGGTTAACCATTGAAAACTGGTTTGTTTAGAAATCAACAAATTGGTGCGTTCCGGTAGGGGCGAAAAATCCCCTCCTGGGAGCTAATCTTGTAGGGGTTTGTGAAACCCAGTGAAAGTCTTGAGTCAAGTCGCCCCGGTCAGGGGCGATGGAGGGGCAGCAGCAGTAGCCGGAGAGAAAGAGAACAAGGGGACCCTCTCAAGTCAGCTCTGCCTATCTTAGGGGCAGAGCTGACGCGAAAGCTTCAGGGGCAGACTGGTCATGGCAGCAGCAAGCCCTCGCCGGGGGGTGCTCGGGAAAAAGAGAAGGGGGTTGCTGACCGTCGCGCCAATTTGACAAGATAAATAGGTGACCGAGCCAAGTTGAGAGAAGCCCCCGATGAGCGAGTTCAGCAGCCAAGGACTATTCCGACCCCAAGTTCAAAGAAGTCTAGAGAAAGCCTATAGCCTGGCCTGTAGCAAACCCAACTTATCATTCTCTCAATGTATGGGTAACAGTTTTCGCCAAACCGTTGCCCGTCTGTTCTCCCATAAGCAAATGACCCAAGATGTGATGCTATCGAGACATATCGAAGCGACAAGGGAACGAGCCTCAGCCACAGAAGGGGACTATGTGATTGCCGCCCAAGACACCACCTATTACAACTACTCAGGACACAAGGAGATGTCGGGGCTAGGGGTAATCCAAGGAAAAGTCAGAGGAGTCATACAACACAATGTCCTCCTGGTGAACGAGTCCGGTCTGCCCTTAGGACTGTTAGGACAACAATATTGGACTCGAAAGGGGGGACTGAATCTAGCCGAAGGAGAAAAAGAAAGCTGTAAATGGCTCAAGGGGCTAGATGCCATCAATGAGCAAGCGAGGCAATCGAGCAAGTGCTTTGTCTCAGTCGAAGACCGAGAAGGAGACGTGTTTGACCTGTTCAAAGCTCCCCGAGAAGACAATGTCGAATTCATCGTCCGGGTGTATCAACAGCGAAACTTGGAAGTCGCCTCGAGCCAAGTGGTGGCTAAACTCGCCGAGATTCCCGAGGAGTTGGAAGACTTTGGCTATGAACGGATACGGATTGAGCGTCAAAACCGAGAAGTGGAGGTGACTCTTCGCTTAAGAGCTGGGGCGGTCAACGTTTATCCGGAGAAAAAGTTAAGTCCCAGAAAGCATAAAACGCAAGGTTTATCCTTGGTCGTCGCCGAGGAAATCCGTTGTGTCGACGTGAAAACCCAGGAAGAGCTGTCCCCTACCCAAGAAGCGGCTACTTGGTATTTATTGACCAGTCTGCCAATTGAGACCCGAGAGCAGGTGATACGGGTAACCCGCTTTTATGCCCTCAGATGGCAAGTCGAACGCTTTCATTACACTCTCAAGTCCGGAGCCTTGAATGTGGAAAAATTACAGTTTGATGATATCCATACCCTAGTCAACGCCTTGAGCTTTTATTCAGTGGTCGCCTGGCAGCTACTGGCCCTGACTCATGGGATTCGGGAAAATCCTGAACAATGTGCCCAGGTGGTGTTTGATTCGGAGGAGGTGACCTTGTTAGAGAAGGTCTCCTCTCAAAAAATCGTTTCTCTTGGTCAGGCCGTCTTAGCCTTAACTAAACTGATTGGCTTTGCCCCGTCGAAAAAACAACCCTTTCCGGGAGTGAAAGTGCTGGCCACGGCTCTGGACCGCTTTTTCTTTATGAAGCTAGCTTCTCTGGGGTCTTCCGGGGTTGAGAGCTAGAGGTCTTCTGGACTTGACACAGGTTTTGTGCCAACGACCGCTCTGGTCTCGGTCGCTTTTAAGAGTCTCAACCCGGTCGAGTTCCCCAATCTTGAACCCGACCTTCTGTATAATGTCTTACCGTGGGCTCCCTCATCCGGGAAAGTCACAGCCGTGGCTCGGATTTGGCGTAAAGTTGGGTTAATCTTGGGTCGGGCTAGTGGTCTGGCTAGTCAATCGCCCCCTCAAGTGACGGTTTGGCTCAAGATTTTCACTCGACCTGATAAACCCCTACAAGATTAGCCTGGGAGGGGTAGGGGTGGGTTATGCCCCTACGACTGGCAAAATCCAAAGATTGAACGAAGCCAGGACGCACCCTACTTTATTCATGGGGATTGAACGGGGGCGATCGCACCCTACCTTATTCATGGGGATTGAACGGGGGCGATCGCACCGGCTCGATCATCTGGCAAGGGCCGTCAATTTATCTGGGGATTTGTCGCTGGGTTCACAAATCGGTGCGTTCCGGCTAGTTTAATCGTGTTGGCAAAATCCAAGGATTAAATGAAGCCGGGACGCACCCTACCGTGACTGATTACTTGGCTTCCCTAGCTAAGCATTGGGAACTCGGATATAATATCAAGTCCGGCTAATCGCCTATGGTATATAATCCGTGTGGTGGCAGACTAAGGATAAAAGGATAAACGAGCATGGGACGGCGACTTAACCTAGAAGCTCATTTGAGCACCGAAGAACTAGAAAAGCGTTACCGAGCCGCAAAGAGTGGGATTGAGCGGGGTCATTATCAGCTAATCTGGCTGCTGCAACTGGGTAAGACGACGGCTGAGGTCTCAGAGGTGACCGGCTATAGCCGAACTTGGATTTATGAAGTAGTCAGGAGCTATAACCATCAGGGGCCAGAGTCCCTGGGAGACCAGCGGCGACACAATCAGGGCCATGGTCACCTGATTCTCGACGATGAGACTCAATCCTTATTGTGCCAAGCCCTGCAGCAAGACCCTCCCGAGGGTGGATTCTGGAATGGACGCAAGGTGGCCGACTGGCTCAGCGACCGCTTAGACCGTCCGGTTCACCGCCAACGGGGCTGGGAGATTCTCAAGCAGATGGAGTTCTCCCTGAAAGTCCCTCGTCAAGAGCATCAACAGTCCGCCACTGAAGAGGAGCAGCGGCAGTGGGAAAAAAAAGCTGCACCAGCAACTCGCGGCAATCCGACGCGACCATCCCGATGCCGACGTTCAGCTATGGGCCATGGACGAACATCGCCTAGGGCTTCATCCCATCAGGCGTCGCCGCTGGGTCAATAAATGGCATGAGTCGCCCAAAGCTCAGGTTCGCATTCGCTATGAGTGGTTTTGGCTCTATGGGTTTGTCCATCCCCACAGCGGCGAGACCTATTGGTGGCTGCTGCCTCGGGTCAATATCGAGCTGTTTAATCGAGCCTTAGCTGATTTTGCCCAGCACTTTGACATTGGACCCGAACGACAAGTCGTGCTGGTTTTAGACCAAGCCGGGTGGCATGTCTCAAAAGAGGTGGTCTTACCCGAAGGCTTACACCTAGCCTTTCTGCCCTCTTACTCCCCCGAGATGCAACCGGCAGAACGACTCTGGCCAATTGTCAACGAAGCCGTAGCCAACCGAGTGTTTGAGACCTTAGAGGACCTACTCGACCAGGTAGAGCGACGCTGTGTCCAACTGCTAAACCAGCGCGATTTCATCTCGGGGTTGACCCAGTTTCACTGGTGGGAGGCATACCAATGCTAAGTATGGCTAATTAACCGGACTTGATATAACGAGTGGGAGATTGAGCCGAAATACGTCGAACCCAATGTAATGTTCCTATACCTCCGCCATCCAAATTCGTGCGGTAATGGGACTCGGAAATAGTAATTGTCCCATTGGGGTGAACAGCTTCAACAACAGCAACATGATTCGCCCCACCAGCAGTCCATTGAGCGATATCACCTACCTGAGGTGAAGAGACAATCCTCGAACCATTCGACAGTTGATTGTGCCATTCATTGGCATTACCACGCATTGTTCGCAAAGCTGCCGGTCGTTTACCCATTTCCAAGAGGCGACCGTGAGCATACCAGGTGCAATTTCCTTCAGTATGACCCCGACCTCCGACCAGACTAGAACCAAACATTGACTGGGCAAAGATATTGCCGCCAATATAGAATTGAGGACGATTCCTGAAGTACTGAGCCGACTGTCGAGTTAGGAGGGGAGGACGACCCTGATTGGGGGGTGGTGTTGGATTGCGGCGACCTTGACTGACATAGTATGCAGCCACATATCCCCGTTGGCCTCCAACCTCCACTTCATACCAATCAGAACGAGTCTGACCGTTGGGTATGCGATAGGTTGCCCCATTGACCGATCGCAAAATCGTGAGATTCTGTCCCCGAGGTAAGGTGCGAACCACCCGCGCTCCCAGAGAAGCCGAAGCTCGCATATTCAGATTGACATTGCCCACATTGCCATTCACATGACCCGGCCTGGACTGCACCTGCGTATGTCCTTGGCTGACGTAGTAACCCGCCACATAACCCCGCTGGTTGCCTACTTGAACTTCATACCAATCAGAACGAGTCTGACCATTGGGTGTGCGATAGGTTGCTCCATTGACCGATCGCAAAATCGTGAGATTCTGTCCCCGAGGTAAGGTGCGAACCACCCGCGCTCCCAGAGAAGCGGAAGCCCGCATATTCAGATTGACATTACCCACATTGCCATTCACATGACCCGGCCGAGACTGGACCGGTTGTGGTTGCGGCTTGGGTTTGGGTTGTGGCTGAGGAGTCGTCTGACCCGGGTTTCCGGGGTTAGTCACAGATCCTTTATAGCGGAAATAGCGAGGGGTTTCTGAACCAAAACCTTGAGCCACACTCATATTCTTACCATTGGTGGCCCCAGCCTGGGCGATGCGGACATTGGAGCCGGAACTCCCAGGAACCACCACCGCAACATGACCAATTGAAGACGCTAACACAACCTGACCATTATTCGCACTCGATACCGCTTGAGCCGCGCTGACAGGTTCCCATTGTCCACCGCCACCACTGTTGAAGAAACTCAAGAGTTGAGCGGCGCTGTAGGGTTTAGGGGGGGTATTCATACCGTAAATCGGGTGTGGTCGCGTATAGGCTCCTGCACTCGGACCGTAGCGAGGAACTGAAATCCCCAACTGATCTAAAACATCCGCAGCAAACCAATTACAGAACGTTTCATTGCGACCATTACCCGTAATGTCACGGGGATAGTAGTACCACTGATTAGGATTGACCTTGTTGACTGCATTAATAATCCGTTGACCATTATGAGTAGGAGGATTGCTTGGAGGATTGCTTGGAGGATTGCTTGGAGGATTGGAAGGTGCAGAAACACGTCGTGGAATCTGAATCCGTTGTCCGGGATAAATCAAGTTGGGATTGGCAATGTTATTCCGTTGAGCAATAAAGTTGTAGTAAAGCGCAGAACCATTGCCCATAGTGCGATGGGCGATCGCCCCCAGGGTATCCCCAGACTGAATCGTATAAGACTCCCATTCATAATACTGACCTTGGAACTGCGTTGCCACAGCCCGTTCGCCAGGAAGCAACACTCCCTCACCCGTCCAAGTATCAGGGATAGAAATTGGGGGAGTCTCATGGACTTGTGGCCGAGTCGCCTTCGCCAGGTGAACCGCCGCCGTCATATTCAACAAGCCAGCACCCGTGTCAGCATTCCAGCCGGCCGTTCCCAAATCCGTTGCCGTCATCTGGATAATATCCACCACCTGACGGTAACTCAAAGCCGGATTCGCCGCCCAAACCTGAGACACCGCCCCAGTCACTTTAGCCGCCGAGACGGAAGTTCCCGCCATCATTCCCACCCCATCTCCAGTCAGAGATAGCTTGGGATTATCTTCCGTACCCCCATAGGCCAGGATATACAACCCCTGACCATAACTGGAATACTCAGCACGCTCCGTTCCCTGCCAAACTGAAGCCTCAGGGTCGAACTCTTCCGCCGCACCCACTGTCACAATATTGTCAAAGGTCTCAGAGGCTTGGCCCAAAGCGGACATCCAACCAGCATCATTCCCCGCCGCCACCACCAGCAAGACATTATTCTGGCGAGCATATTCAATCGCAGACCATTCCTGAGGAGTCAGTTCATAGCGGGTACTAACATTCCCATCCGCATCAATTTGAGTCAAATCCATACTCAAATTGACCACTGCATTCGGTTGTCCCGACTCCACCGCCGCATCGACAAACT
Source organism: Phormidium yuhuli AB48 (assembly GCF_023983615.1). Classification (GTDB taxonomy): domain Bacteria; phylum Cyanobacteriota; class Cyanobacteriia; order Cyanobacteriales; family Geitlerinemataceae; genus Sodalinema; species Sodalinema yuhuli. The sequence goes on from NZ_CP098611.1 coordinate 646,807, forward strand.
CAACTAAAGAATTCGCCCATTGACCCGACCCCACCGCGCGACCTAACCAAATTGGTGCATCCGGGTTAATCCCATCAATGCCAATGTCATTGTCCTGTTGCGCCGCGATAAGTCCCAAAATATGGGTTCCATGCTCATTCCCCTCACCCTCAGCTAAGAGCGGATTATTATCACCATCCACCCAGTCATATCCCAAGGTGATATTCTCATAATTCAGGTCGGGGTTATTCGCCGCAAATCCTGTATCAATAATCCCCACCAGTGGCTGAGCCTCTTGAGCAAACTCAAACCGCTCCGGTACGATGGTGATCTCCATCTCAGAGAGTTCTGAGGGAAGATCTGAAGCCACGGGTTCTTCTGGAAGTGGGTCGCCAATGAACTCCTCTGTCAATTCATCACCCATATCCTCTTCAGAGGTTATCTCATCATCGGACAGGTCTTCCATGACCTCTGAGCCATCCGTCCCAGTATCCGTTGTGTCAGCTGACGGATCAGCCGTATCGGGCGTGGTGACAGTCGAGTCCGCAGTTGTCGTCACATCCGAGGTGGGAGACCACTCACCAGACGATTCATGATTAGAGGAAGAAGACTCTGACGCAGACTCCTGAGAATCATCCTGTCCATCGTCATCCTTAATCTCGGTCTCTTCTACCTCAGTCTCCTGAGAATCTACCGTTAACTCCCCATCTTCAATCTCTTCTAAGTCTGGGGTAGGACTTTCCGAGACGAGACTCTCAGGATCGAAATCATAATCGAGATCAAGGTCATCCCATCCTTGCGCCACCAAATCTGCTAAGTTCAGTTGCTCTCGGGGAGTAATGTAGGGTTTGGCATAAGCGAGTAAGGCTTTCCCTAAGTCGTCCTGTCGCCAATCCAAATCAGGGTTAATCACATTCTCCACATGAACTGCATCCCCTACAGCACCCCGAATCTGGAAGATGACATCATCATAGTCGCGATCGCTGCGTTCAAAGCGTTGGTCTTCAAAGACAAAGGTATTCCCGTCTCCCGTCAAGTCAGCAATTTGACCCAGATGGAATCCATCTTCTGGATTGGCCGTAGCCAGGGAGAACAGGGGCCGTTTCGCACCGCCAATGCTGGGATTATCCAACACTTCCGAAACCCGACCATTGGGAACCAACATGACCCCGAACTCATCACCCGGGGTCATGTTAAAGGTTTTCACCCCTTGATAGACACCGGTATTCCAATCGGGTTCCCCAAACAAAGACCCGGTAAAGCGTGCGCCTTCGTCGGCTACACGAATGACGATATGACCCTGTTCACTCCCACTGGCGGCTCGTTGTGCGGCTTCAGCAATGAAGTCTTCGATACTGTCAAACTCTAGTTCATCAAATCCCGCCAGACTGAAGAAGGCCACTTCCCCTTGATAGGCTCCTCCATCAAAGAGGAAGTCTACCCCCACTTCACCGCTGTCTCCCACCCGGAAGATACCACTGTTGAAGGCGGGAAATTCAAAAGCGAGAGGATTGTCGCTGTCATCCTCATCCTCCTCCTCACTCTCGTCCTCCTCAGAGTCGGATTCATCGGAATCTTCTAATTCATCGGTTATCTCCTCCTCCTCAGAGTCGGACTCCTCAGAATCTTCCAACTCATCGGTTATCTCATCCTCCTCAGAGTCGGACTCCTCAGAATCTTCCAACTCATCGGCTATCTCGTCCTCGGAGTCTGGCTCATCAGCTATCTCCTCCTCCTCAGACGGGTCAATTTGACTGGAAGGCTCCTCATCAACTTCATCTAAATCATCGTCGCCCTCCTCTTCTGAGAAGGGAATTTCCTCGCCAATATCTTCGTCTTTAATGTCTTCATTATCTACATCAACGGGATTTTCCGAGTCGTCTGAGTCTGACGTTTCATCACCGCTGCTGTTATCAGACTCTCCTAGGGACTCATCCGGGTCATCATCCATCACATAAGAGTCCGTTTCAGACTCATCTACGTCCGGAATATCTATCTCATCAAAACTACTATCCGTGATGGCGATCGCATCATCTTCCCCCGCATCAACCAGACCACTGGGGGTATAAATGGGTTCCAGGATAAAGGTCTGTGTCAGGTCTTCGAGAGATTGAGCTGGCTCGCGTTCTTGCTGAAGACGCTGTTTAAGCCAAGAGGTGAAGTGAAACAGAACCATAGTGATAGATGCTCTAAGGGGACAAAAAATCAAGAATAAGTTAACGGCTAGTCAAAGTTTAGGTCAATATTTTTGCAAGCGAGAATCCAGATTTTCAAAAATATTGACGGTTTTAATCTGGCGATTTTTTGGGATTATGTCCATTACTTTGACAAAATGAAGTTTGATGCAAACCACCGTTTTAGTGAAGACTAAAAACTCAGTCATGACTCTGTCACCTTGATTTCAAGTGTTTTACGGAAAGGGAGAAGCTTTTAATATTTCTTAAACATCTTCTAAGCGATCGCCCCTCTAAAATATCCAGTGCAAAAACGCCTGAAATGCCCACTCAGAAAAGGCTACAGTAAAAACCACGCCCACAACAGTTCTGTTAAGGCGGCCTCAAATCTGAATCTGAGCGTTAATTAAAATTGCAGTTTGATAATTTTTGTAAACCCAGGTCTCCGGTCGTTATTCGTTGCATCCCCCCAGACTCGAATCGCCAACCTTTTTCCTATATATTGGGGGTGCGTACCTACCCTTACCCTATTGAGGCCCCGTTGCGACGATGCTATATCCCGTTGTCTGGCGTGACGATCGCGTCGCCCTGATTGACCAAACCCGACTCCCACGGGAGTTAACCCAAGTCGAGATTCGCCGTAGTGATGACATGGCCATGGCTATTAAAACCATGATTGTTCGGGGTGCGCCCGCCATTGGTATCGCCGCCGCCTATGGAATGTATCTCGGGGCCCGGGAAATCGACACCCGCGATCGCACCGCCTTCCTAGAACGCCTCGAAGCCATTGGTCAAATGCTGCGAGAGACCCGGCCCACCGCCGTCAACCTCTTCTGGGCCATTGAACGGATGCTCAAAGTCGCCCGCACCACTCCCGGAACGGTGGAGCAAGTTCGCCAAACCCTCCTAGAAACCGCTCAACGTATCAATGCTGAAGACCTCGAAACCTGTCGGGCCATTGGAAAACATGGCTTAGAGGCCCTACCGCAACAGCCAGAAAAAGTACGGCTGTTGACCCATTGCAATGCAGGAGCCTTAGCCACAGCCGGCTATGGAACCGCTCTTGGAGTCGTCCGTTCCGCCTATCTCGCCGGACGATTAGAACGACTCTACGCTGATGAAACCCGCCCCCGCCTTCAAGGTGCCAAACTCACAACCTGGGAATGTCTCTATGATGGAATCCCCGTCACCGTCATTACCGACAGCATGGCTGCCCATTGTATGCAGCAGGGTATGATTGACGCGGTCGTGGTGGGAGCCGATCGCATCGCCGCCAACGGAGACACCGCTAATAAGATTGGCACCTATAGCCTAGCCTTAGTTGCCAAAGCCCATAATCTCCCCTTCTTCGTAGCCGCACCGAAATCGACCATTGACCTAAGCCTCAATGACGGGAGCCAAATTCCCATTGAAGAGCGGGATGCTGAAGAAATTTATCAAATCGGAGAGACTCGTGTCGTTCCCAAAGGGGCTGAATTTTATAACCCGGCCTTCGACGTTACCCCAGCCAACTTAATTACCGCCATTATTACCGAACAAGGGGCGATCGCCCCCGCCGACCTTCAGCGTCAATTGACCCCATCCTCCCCCAAATCCTCCTAAGACATTTCACCGTTTCCAGAAATCAGCTTGTACAATAGCCACTAAGTCGCATTTCGACATTATGCCGAGCGATTCTCACCGCGTCGTCGCCATCTATCCTGGCAGCTTTGATCCCATCACTCTCGGTCACCTCGACATTATCGAGCGGGGTGTGCGTCTATTTGACAAAGTGGTGGTTGCTGTGGTAACGAATCCTAACAAGAGTCCCCTGTTCGAGGTTGACGAGCGTATCCAGTTAATCCAGCAAAGTACCGACCATCTCAAAAATATTGAGGTTGATCGCTTTGATGGTCTGACGGTAAACTACGCTAAACTTAAAGGGGCAAGTGTCCTGCTTCGCGGATTGAGGGTGTTGTCTGATTTCGAGATGGAGTTGCAAATGGCTCACACCAATAAAACTCTCTCGGATTCCATCGAGACCGTGTTTCTCGCCACCAGCAATGAATATAGCTTCCTCAGCAGTAGCCTTGTTAAAGAGGTTGCGCGTTTTGGCGGCTCTGTTGATCGCTTTGTACCTCCACCTGTAGCCACAGAGATTTATCGATGTTACGTCAGGACCCAGCCGGGATCGATTCCCAACCCGAAAACCGCCAACCCCAACCCGAACCGACCGCGCCTGTAGAGGGCGATCGGCCAGAACAAACGGGTGGAGGAAGTGTGAATATCCAGCAAGCCCTAAATCGTATCGAGGAGGTTATCCTCGATAGTCCCCGCATTCCCTTTACAGGACGTACCCTCATTGACGAGGAACCGCTCCTGGATCTTCTTGATGCGATTCGGATCAATCTTCCCACCGCCTTTCAAGAAGCGGAAGAAGTCGTCCGTCAGAAAGATGAGATTTTCCGTCAAGCCGAACAGTACGGACAGGACATCGTCGAAGCCGCTGAACAGCAGGCGGCTAATATCCTCGATGAAATGGGATTAGTGCGTCAGGCTAAAGTAGAAGCCGATCGGATGCGTCAACAGGTTCGGGCCGATTGTGAGGTGGCCCGGGAACAGGCGATCGCGGAGATCGAGCAACTTCAACGTCAGGCGAAACAGGAACTTGAGCAAATCCATGCGCAAGCCTTAGCCGAAGCCAGTACCATTGAGACTGGCGCCGATGAATATGCAGATAAGGTGCTTCAGAATATTGAGCAACAACTCAGTGATATGATGCGCATCATCCGCAATGGACGACAGCAGCTTCAGCAAGAGTCGACCTATCGCGCTCATCAAAAAGAAAGTAGTTCTCAGAGTCTGCGCCGTTACTGAACCCGTCGGGACTCAGACGGGCGATGAGGTGACTCATCCAGTCCGACAGGGTCAGGGGAATCTCCGGTCGCGTCTTTTGACCGCAGAAGGAACAGTAAACCCAGCCACCCCGGCTTTCCCGGGGGCAGGGGAGGCTATGGAGTTAGGTCATCTCCCTGGAGGCGAGAACTCAGTCTGTCCTAGGGATTAGGGGAAGGTGTTTGGCTCTACTCTGATAGCTTTATAGTTGAGGGGTTAGGGTGTGGATGAATTGTCACGAATCCACTGGCGAATTGCTCTCAATACTCCGTCGGTCTCGTGCATGACTTGCCAGTTTGTAAAGCGCAAAAATCTAACTCCCAAGGCTTCTAAACGTGCTTGTCGATATCTATCTTGTTCTTGTGCTTCTTCACTGTCATGGGATGACCCATCAATTTCAATGGCTAACATCAATTGTTTGCAGTAAAAATCAACGATATATTCATCGATGGGGCGTTGTCTGTCGAAGTCGAAGCCTTGCATCTGGCGGCGTTTTAGGTGATTCCACAACCTGATTTCGGGTGTGGTCATGTTCTTTCGCAACTGCTGTGCTATTTCTTTTAGTTTTGGATTGTAGGGCAGGATGTTTGGCTTCATTTTTCTACGCCAAAGTGTTATGGTTTAGTTGTATTTTTCGGGATTTAAGTCTGATTCGGTTTGGCGGTTTTTGGGGTTTTATTCGTTTTTTGTTTTGCCTGTATGGTTAGGGCTGAGGGGTTAGGGGAGGGGACTAACGTTGAGGACTCACCCTGCCCTTTGGGCAGCCCCCTGCGGGGAGGACCCACCCCACCCTGCGGGCACCCCTCCCTGGAGGGGAATTAGAGCTTCTCCTCTGCAAGGTCGGGGCTAGGACTGGATTGTCTCCTGCACAGTCGGAGCTAGGACTGGATTCTCCCCTCCAGGGAGGGGTGCCCGAAGGGCGGGGTGGGTCCCCCCGCAGGGGGCTTGCCCCCAGGGCAAGGTGGGACGTCTTAAGACATCACCCGTTCCGGTTCATACTCATAGGAAGACACCGCCTTCATATATTGCGCCCGCTCGTAAGCTGACTTGTCAGGACAATGCAATTGACTCATGCTACCCTGCATCTGTTGCACGGACTCGTACTCATGCTCCTCCATCCAATGCAAAATTTGATGTTCGATATTCCGTAGATGGGGAATGCCATGACGGAGTAAGGCTGAACAAACCTGCGTCACTTTCGCCCCAGCCATCAGTAACTTGATGGCATCAGTCCCATGTTGAATCCCTCCGGTGGCGGCTAAATCGGAGTCAATGCGACCGTACAATAGGGCAATCCAACGCATCGGTAACCGCTGGTCCTGGGGGGTACTCAACAGGACATGGGGAGATACTTCTAACTCCTCTAAGTCAATGTCTGGCTGGTAGAAACGGTTGAATAACACTAACCCATCAGCCCCAGCCTCCGATAGCCGCTTGGCCATGTTGGCCATGTTGCTGAAAAAGGGACTCAATTTGACGGCTACGGGAATGCTGACCTCTCCTTTGACATCCCGCAAGATGTTGAGATAGTTCTCTTCCACGTCAGCCCCACTCAGGTCTAAGTCCGTAGGCACATAGTAGATGTTCAGTTCCAAAGCGTCAGCCCCGGCTTGTTGGATTTGTTGGGCATATTCGACCCAGCCACCGGGGGAAAAGCCGTTTAAACTGGCGATGATGGGAACGTCCACGCTGGCTTTGGCTTGCTGGATATGGTCGAGATACAGTTGGGGACCGACGTGGTATTCTTCGGCTTCGGGAAAGTAGGTGAGGGCTTCGGCGAAACTCTCGGTTCCATATTCGAGGTGGTGGTGTAACTCGAATTTCTCTTTCAGCAGTTGTTCCTCGAATAAGGAATGTAGCACGATCGCCGCTGCCCCGGCATCTTCTAAACGCTTGACATTGTCGATGTCTTCTGTTAAAGGAGCCGCCGCCGAGGGAATCAGGGGGGATTTGAGGGTGAGTCCGAGATACTGTGTGGTGAGTTCCATGATATTCGCGTCAAACTAGGGGGATAGTAGGGGATAACTCAGTGGCTATCCCCTAGGAAATGGATTAACCGCTGATGGGACGGTTGGCCAGGTACTCATACATGGCCCAACGAGTATCCACATCGCCTTGGGCTTCTTTCAGCAACCGTTTTGCGTCCTGGGGTTTGGTTTTGGTCAGCATCTTGAAGCGGTTTTCGGCGTACATGGAGGCTTCGACCCCTTTCTTGGGCGATCGCGAATCCACTTGCAAGGGATTCTGACCCATCTCTTTCAACTCAGGGTTATAGCGATACAGCAACCAGCGACCACTTTCGACTAACGCCTTCTGATGACTCATGGCGGTGGTCATGTTAATGCCATGGGCGATGCAATGGCTGTAGGCGATAATCAAGGACGGACCCTCATACGCCTCGGCTTCGATAAAGGCCTTCAGGGTATGTTCATCCCGCGCCCCCATGGCCACAGACGCCACATAGACATTGCCGTAGGTCATGGCAATTAAGCCCAAGTCTTTCTTGGGTGCCGGTTTCCCACCAGCGGCAAACTTGGCCACTGCGCCGCGAGGAGTCGCTTTTGAGGATTGTCCGCCGGTGTTGGAATAGACCTCTGTATCCATGACCAGGATGTTGACATTTTGCCCACTGGCGATGACATGGTCCAATCCGCCAAAGCCGATGTCATAGGCCCAGCCATCCCCACCAATAATCCAGACATCTTTTTTCACTAGGTAGTCGGCGAGGCTACGCAGTTGTTTGGCGTCAGGACTGTTCAGGGACTCTAGCTGTTGTTTCAAGCCAGCCACCGCTTCCCGTTGGTCCCAAATGTCGGCTTCGGATTTCTGGGGATTGTTGAGAAGCTGTTGGACGAGATTGTCCCCCAGTTCCCCGGAGAGTTTTTGCAGCAACTCTTGGGCAAATCCCATGTGTTTGTTGAGGGACATGCGGAAGCCTAAGCCAAATTCGGCGTTGTCTTCAAAGAGACTGTTGGACCAGGCTGGCCCCCGTCCTTCGGCGTTTTGAGACCAAGGGGTGGTGGGGAGGTTGCCGCCGTAGATGGAGGAACAGCCGGTGGCGTTGGCGATGACGGTGCGATCGCCGAACAGTTGCGAGACCAGTTTCAGATAGGGGGTTTCCCCACAACCGGCACAGGCCCCGGAAAACTCAAACAGGGGTTCTTGCCATTGTTGCTGACGGATGCGATCGAGATGCAGATTGCGACGATCGGGATTGGGAAGATTGAGAAAGAAGTCCCAATTCTCCCGTTCCTGTTCCCGTAGCGGCGGTTGCGCTTCCATATTGATGGCTTTCTTGGAAGGCATGGATTTGTTCTTCGCCGGACAGACATCGACACAAATCCCACAACCGGTACAGTCTTCTGGGGCCACCTGGATGGTAAATTTGCCTCCTTGGAAATTGGGGTCTTTATCCCGCACGTCGGAGAACTTAAAGCGGCTAGGGGCATTGGCTAATTCTCCTTCTGGGTAAGCCTTGCCACGAATCACTCCATGAGGGCAAACCATGACGCATTTGCCACATTGCACACAGACATCGGGGTCCCAGACGGGGATTTCTTGGGCGACGTTGCGTTTTTCCCATTTTGCGGTTGCGGTGGGATAGGTTCCATCACAGGGGAGGGCACTCACGGGTAGGTCATCCCCTTCCCGGGCCAACATTTTCCCTTCGACGCTGCGGACAAACTCCGGCGCGGCTTCGGGAATGGTCGGACTCATGCGTACGGTGGACGTCGCTTCCTGGACATTGACCTCATAGAGATGGTCCAAGGTCGCATCAACGGCGTTGAGGTTCATCTGGACAACGGCTTGTCCTTTTTTGCCATAGGTTTTCTCGATGGCTTTTTTGATTTCTGCGATCGCCTGGTCCGGAGGTAAGACACCGGAGAGGGCAAAGAAGCAGGTTTGCATCACGGTATTGATGCGTCCCCCCATGCCATTGTCCCGCGCCACTTGTAGGGCGTTTATGACGTAGAATTTCAGGTTTTTGCGGACAATCTGTTCTTGAATTTCTAGGGGGAGGCGGTCCCAAACCTCTTCGGGACTATAGGGACTATTGAGGAGGAAGGTGGCCCCGGGGGCGGCGGCTTTGAGGACGTTCAGTTTTTCGAGGAAGGTCCATTGGTGACAGCCGACGAAGTTGGCCTGGTTGATTAGGTAGGTGGACCGAATGGCCTCGGGACCAAAGCGCAGGTGAGAGACGGTGACGGCCCCGGATTTCTTGGAGTCATAGACGAAGTAGCCCTGGGCGTAGTTATCGGTGGCTGAACCGATGATTTTGATGGAGTTTTTGTTGGCGCCGACGGTTCCATCGGACCCTAAGCCGTAGAAGATGGAACGGGAGACTTCATCGGGTTCGGTACTGAAGGAGTCGTCGTAGGGGAGGGAGGTTTGAGTGAGGTCGTCGTGGATGCCGATGGTGAAGTGGTTTTTGGGTTTGTCTTGACTGAGGTTGTCGAAGACGGCTTTCACCATGGGGGGGTTGAATTCTTTGGAGGAGAGGCCATAGCGTCCGCCGACGATTTTGGGCATTGTTCCTTCCCAGGCTTCGCTGAAGGCGGAAACGACGTCGAGATAGAGGGGTTCGCCGCCGGCGCCGGGTTCTTTGGTGCGATCGAGGACGGCGATTTTCTTGACGGTTTTGGGGAAGGCGGCGAGGAGTTTTTCGATGTCCCAGGGGCGATAGAGTCGCACTTTGAGGACTCCTACGTTGTCTCCTTGGGCGCTGAGGTAGTCGACGGTTTCTTGGGCGGTTTCACAGCCGGACCCCATGAGGACGATGACGCGATCGGCATCGGGGGCGCCGTGATATTCGTAGAGTTGGTACTGGCGGCCGGTATGTTGTGCCAGTTTGTCCATGGCCCGCTGTACCATGTCGGGACAGGCGCTGTAGAAGGGGTTGACGCTTTCTCGGGCTTGGAAGAAGACGTCGGGGTTCTGGGCGGTTCCTCGCAGGACGGGGCGATCGGGGGTCAGTCCTCGGCTACGATGGGCATAGACCCAGTCGTCATCGATGAGATCGCGAATGACAGCGTCGTCGAGGGTGGAAATTTTTTGGATTTCGTGGGAGGTGCGGAAGCCGTCGAAGAAGTGGATGAAGGGAACTCGGGATTCGAGGCTGGCGGTATGGGCGACGAGGGCTAGGTCTTGGGCTTCTTGGACGGAGGCGGAACAGAGAAGGGCAAAGCCGGTTCCTCGGGCGGCCATGACGTCGCTATGGTCGCCGAAGATGGATAGGGCCTGGGCGGCCAGGGACCGGGCGGCGACATGGAGGACGGCGCTGGTGAGTTCCCCGGCGATTTTGTAGAGGTTGGGAATCATCAACAGCAAGCCCTGGGAGGCGGTGAAGGTGGTGGTCAGGGACCCCGTTTGTAGGGACCCATGGACGGCCCCGGCTGCCCCCCCTTCGCTCTGCATTTCGATGACGGAGGGGACGGTTCCCCATAGGTTCGGTTGCCCGTCTGACATCCAAGCGTCGGCCCATTCTCCCATGGGAGAGGCGGGGGTGATGGGGTAGATGGCGATGACTTCGTTGAGTTTGTAGGCAACCCGGGCAACGGCTTCGTTTCCGTCTAGGGTGGCGTAGGTGCTAGTGTTCATGCTCTTAATCCTTGGTGAGCGGCGGTTCGGGGGAGTGGGTGCGGGTTTGGCTTAAGGGAGCGATTGCAGTTCCTGCACGCTTCGCGATCGCACGGCCGGGGAGGTAATGGCAGCGTCGGGACGGTGGCCCGTTATTCTTCACAACATTTAACAGCTTTAAAACAATCAGGGAGTTGTTTTAAAGAACAAGGTTAATGGCGGGTTAATTGAAATTTTCCTGAAACAAAAATCCTCCCAAAAATTGCTTTATTTAACGTTATTCTCCTTCATTTAGTATGGGATATTTATAGGAAAATTGCGAGAGGTATTTACGTTTGTTAACTCAATTTTGCAATCTGTTGTAAATCAGCTAAGGTTTGCTGGGCAGCGGCTTCATCCACTTTGCTGAGGGCAAATCCGACATGAACGACCACGTAATCGCCAACCTCCACTTCAGGAACATAGGCGAGACTCACGGTTTTGACGACTCCGCCAAAACTCACTTTGCCACTTTTAGTTAGAGGGTCGCTTCCCTCAATTTCTAAGACTTGTCCGGGGACGGCTAAACACATAAGTTGTATAAATGCGAAAGAATGACAAGAATTGTAACAAGTATGAGGCGGGGTTTGGGGATTGGGATGACCTCGTTGTTACAGTCTTATGGGCTATGGTAGAAGAATTTTCGGGAAAGAGGGTCAGGATTTAAAAACTTTTTACGATCGCCCCAGTTTTTTGGGGATTTCATAACGTTTTTAGCTCAAAAAAACTGACAAATTATAGTTTTTATGGTAAGATGGCTGGCAGCGAACGGCAAACCGGAGAATTGGCTCAGGATTGGCAGAGTCGATAGACTTGTCCGAGGCTGAGGCCGCCGTCGTTGGCTGGGAACTGTTGGTTGATGTAGGCTTGGATTCCCATCACTTGCAGGCGGGCGATCGCCCCCTCCAGAAGACGCTGATTCTGGAAACACCCCCCCGTTAATACCACGGGAAGGGAGGAATGATGATAGCTATGCAGCATCTGGGCGATCGCCTCAATCAGACTGTTGTGAAATTTGGCGGCGATATAGGGAATCGACTCTCCTGAGGTGCGATCGCCCAAAATCCCCAACAGCATCTCTTGCCAATCCCAAACTCCCCCAGAGAGGGAAATTGGGTAAAATTCAGCCGTCTCCACGGTTCTAGCGGCAAATTCCAAGGCCATGGCCGCTTCCCCTTCAAAAGTCAGACGCTGCTGAAGCCCTAACAGAGAGGCGATCGCATCAAACAACCGCCCCACACTACTACTGCGGGGTGTATTAATCCCACGACGGAACGCCGTCTGAACCAGCGTCAATTCCGAGGGAGAAAAGGCCTGAAACGGTGGCAGGGAGGTTAGACTAGGATTCTCAAACATCTCCTCCCCGAAGACATCCCAGATTAGCCCCAACGCCGCCCGTCGCGGTTCCTTAGCCGCGCGATCGCCCCCCAGGAGAGGAAAACTGCGACAATGGGCTAACCGCTGAAATCCCCTCTCAGAGGAATCAATCTGCAACAGTTCCCCACCCCAAATGGTTCCATCCATCCCATAGCCGGTTCCATCCCAAGCAATCCCCAACACCGGGGCCTGTAATCCATGTTCCGCCATCACCGAGAGGATATGGGCCTGATGATGTTGAACCCGGATTAAGGGAATTTGTTTATCTTGGGCCAGATGTTGGGCGAACTGAGTTGAGGGATAATCAGGATGGGCATCACAGACAATCACCTCAGGTTCAAAGTCGTAAATACTGGAGAGTTTGGCCAAGGTGTAGTCAAACGCCTGGCGGCTGGCGGGATTGTCTAAATCACCAATATGTTGACTGACAAACACCTTCTCCTCAAAGGCGATCGCCACAGTATTCTTAAAATACCCGCCCACCGCCAACACCGATTGAGATAATCCAGGAATCGAGAGGGTTCTGGGGGCGTATCCCCGGGCCCGTCGCAACATCACGGGAGTCTTAGCCATCACCCGTACCACCGAGTCATCCACCGGGCGGGCGATGGGGCGATTATGCAGCAAAAAGCCATCGGCGATGTTTCCCAGACGTTCCAGGGTTTCCTGATTATCAATACAAATCGGTTCCCCGGAGAGGTTCCCACTGGTGGCGATGAGGGGGGCGGCGAATTCTCGCAACAGGAGATGATGGAGGGGCGTGTAGGGAAGCATTACCCCTAAATCGGGATTGTTGGGGGCGACGGAAGGGGCCAGGTGAGGCTGTTTTTGCTGCAATAAGACGATGGGGGCGGCGGGGGATTGTAAGAGTTCGGCTTCCTTGTCGCTGAGGAAACAGTCTTGACGAACGGCGTCGAGATGGGGGTACATCACCGCAAAGGGTTTACTGGGGCGATATTTCCGCTGACGCAATCGTTGAACCGCCCCCTCGTTTTGGGCGTTGACGAGGAGTTGAACGCCGCCTAAGCCTTTCAGGGCTAGGATTTGTCCCTGACGGAGTCGGGTTTGGGCGGCGTCTAGGGGGGGGAGGTTGGTGGGGGGATGAAACTCAAGTTGGGGGCCGCATACGTCGCAGGCGTTGGGTTGGGCGTGGAAACGGCGATCGCCGGGATTGTCGTATTCTTGGTGACAGGTGTGGCAAAGGGGGAACCCGGCCATGGTGGTGAGGGGGCGATCGTAGGGCAGGGTTTCGATAATGCTATAGCGGGGGCCGCAGTGGGTGCAGTTAATGAAGGGATAGCGGTAGCGGCGATTGTTGGGGTTGAAGAGTTCTTCGATGCAGTGGGAACAGGTGGCTAAATCGGGGAGAATTAGGGCGGTTTTGCGTTGGGGATGGGATTGGGAGGCCTGAATCTGGAAGTGGGTTTGGCCCTGGGGGGATATCTTTTGGCGATGGAGGTGATGGATTTGGGCGTGGGGAGGGAGTTCAGCCAGCAGACGCTGACAGAATTGTTCGAGTTGGGGGCGATCGCCCTCGATTTCGATGACGACTCCGTCAGCGGTATTGGTTACCCAACCTCCTAAGCTTAAGGCGGTGGCGAGTTGATAGACGAAAGGGCGAAAGCCCACCCCTTGGACAATTCCTTGAATGTCTAGGTGGAGGCGAGACATCATCCTAGCCAACCGTTAGCGTTTCCCGGTTTACCATTCCCGGTTTACCCGTTACTTGCCCTTGTAAATACTCATACCATTGAGCCATTCCTTCCCCAGTCCGGGCGGAAACTTCCAGAATTTGGGCTTGGGGGGCGATTTTGCGGATATTCTCCAGGGCGCGATCGCGGTCGAATCCCACCACTTCAGCGATATCGATTTTATTCAAAATTACCACATCGGCGGATTTAAACACCGTGGGATATTTTAGGGGTTTATCTTCTCCTTCTGTTGTCGATAAGAGAACTACCCGTTGCGTTTCTCCTAAATCATAGGCGGCGGGACAGACGAGATTGCCCACATTCTCGATAATTAGGAGTTTTATGTCGGTTAAATCCAGTTTCTGGGTGGCTTGGGCGATGGCTTCGGCTTCGAGGTGACAGAGGCTTTCGGTCATGATTTGAATCGCCTGTTGTCCACTGCGTCGCAATCGTTGGGCGTCGTTGTCGGTTTCTAAGTCTCCGACGATGACGGCGGCGGGAAGGCGATCGCTCAAGTCCATTAAGGTGCGTTCAAGGAGGGCGGTTTTCCCAGAACCGGGTGAGGAAAGGATATTGAGAACAAAGAGGTTTTTGGCCGCAAAAAAGCCGCGATTTCGTTCCGCTAGGCGATCATTTTTGGAGAGAATCGCTTGATGGAGGTTAATCTGTTGATGGGAATGGTCGTGATGGGGATGAGGATGAGAATGGTCGTGATGGGAATGGTCATGGTGATGGGGATGAGGATGGGAATAGTCGTGATGGGTGTGGTGGTGATGGGGATGAGGATGGGAATGATTTTCTGATGTCATACGAACATTAGCTGGGGTAACGGCACAACCGCAATCTTGACACATGATTAGGATATCTCCAATGATGACAATTCCAGTTCTTTCCCATTGAGAACCTGGGAACTTAGGGTTCCACAATGGGGACAGACGAAAATAATATCCTCGGGATAAAAGTCTTGGTTACAGGTTTGACAGTAACAACGGGCGGCGACGGGTTCAATCTCAAAGTTAGCTTGTTCGGCAATGGTATCTTTGGCTACAACATCAAAGGCAAACCGAAGGGCATCGGGAACGACTCCCGAGAGGGTTCCGACGCGAACGGTTAAGCGGTGAATCTGATTTGCACCCTGTCGATTCGCCTCATTGAGGGCGATTTCCAGGGTTTGGGCCATGATACTGACTTCGTGCATTGGGGGCTTCCCTGTCTCTACCTATAACTATAAAAAATTTAACCGGCATCTTAAAGTCTTGTTCATAAAATTTACAATTTCTTCTCCTGGGAGAGTTTTTAGATTAACCTGAAAAGCAGATTCCCTGTCGGCCGTGGTCAGATGTCTTTAGAAGATTTTTGAAGAGCTGTCAAGGCTAAGAACAGGCAAAAATATTAAGCTTTAATAAAGATTTGTCCTTCAACTTATCTAACGGAGAGGGTGATAATGATTAAGTTTGTCAGTGAATATCGGGATGCGAGTTTATCGCAGCAATATACTGAGGCGATCGCCGACCTCGTGACGCAACCTTGGACGATTATGGAGATTTGTGGCGGACAAACCCATGCGATCGTCAAATATGGGATTGATCGCCTACTTCCCGATGGCGTCACCCTAGTTCATGGTCCCGGCTGTCCCGTCTGTGTCACCCCCATCGAACGCATCGACAAAGCCCTGGATTTAGCCCGTCGTGAGGATGTTATTTTATGTTCATTTGGGGATATGTTACGGGTTCCGGGGAGTGATCGCGACCTTCTCAGTGTCAAAGCCACTGGCGGCGATGTGCGAACCGTCTACTCGCCTCTCGATGGGTTGGCGATCGCCCGCGACAACCCCCAGAAACAGGTGGTCTTCTTCGCCGTCGGCTTTGAAACCACCGCCCCCGCCACCGCCATGGCCGTTTACCAAGCCAAGCAACAACAGCTTAACAATTTCTCCCTATTAGTCTCCCATGTTCTCGTCCCTCCCGCTATGGAGGCGATTTTGAGTTCACCGAACTGTCTCGTTCAGGGATTTCTGGCCGCCGGTCATGTTTGCACCGTTATGGGTTATACCCAATATGAACCCTTAGTCGAGACCTATCAAGTCCCCATCGTTGTCACTGGCTTTGAACCGGTGGATGTCTTGCAGGGGATTTATCTCTGTCTCAAGCAACTCGAAGCGGGAGTGGCCAAAGTTGAAAACCAATATAGCCGCTCGGTGCAACGACAAGGAAATCCCACCGCCCAAACGCTGATTCAGGAGGTGTTTGAGGTGATTCCCCGTCACTGGCGTGGCTTAGGGGAAATTCCCGCCAGTGGCTTGGGGGTACGGGAGGAATATGGCCAATTTGATGGCGATCGCCGTTTCGGCTTTTCCAGTGACATCTCCCCAGATGCAACGGAGACGGAGTGCATCAGCGGCGAGATTCTGCAAGGATTCCGCAAACCCCATGACTGTCCCGCCTTCGGCACCCGTTGCACCCCAGACCATCCTCTGGGGGCCCCCATGGTGTCCTCGGAAGGGGCCTGTGCGGCCTATTATCGTTGGCGGGCGGATGTGGCGGAGGTCTGAGATCAGAACATGAAACGTCCTCTAATCGACTGAGGACGAGGAAAAAAGGCCTTACCTCAAGTGACATTCTGGCTCCCCTGTGCCAAACTTAAGACGACTCTCGACCCATCAAACGCTCTTTCCCGGCTTAAAGGACTCCCCCGAATGGTAAAGCGTTACCTGACCCTGACTGTTCTCCTCTCGACACTTTTGGGCCTATCCCCCCCAGCCGCCCGAACTCAGGAGATGACCGAAAGAGCGATCGCCCCTCCGGAGATGCTGCAACGTCTCCCGGCCAACACCGCTGCGGTGTTATTAATGAACGGTCAAGAGGCTTGGCAAAAATTTGAACGCTTCCAAGGGTTTGAGGGGATTTCGCAAACCTTCGGTAATCCCCCCTTCTTACCCTTTTTAACCGTTGTCGCCTCAGAAGAAAACGAGTTGGTGAACCCTTGGGCCCAAGGATGGGGGGTCACAGCGGTTATTCCTCTACCCCCAGAGGTAGACCGGGATTTGGAGACCCCGGGCGAGGTGGCGACAGTCACCTTAATTCCCTTGGCCGATGAATCGGCCTTTGAAACCTATCTCAGCCTCTTAGACGCCGACTATGAGAACTCCCCAACTCGGGAAACCTATCAGGGAGTTGAGATTCGGGCCTACCCCGAAGTGGAAATCTTGTTTGATGTGTTCGACCCTCCAGAGTTACCCGACATTTGGCATGATTCCCCAGAGGAGATAGAACCCGTAAAATGGGAGGATTCCAGGCAACTTCTACCAGATTCCCTGTCAAGACCACTCTCAAAACTACCCGGTCAACTGAGGGCCCAGGGATTCATTGAGGGGCCGATGACCCCAACTGAGGAGAGGGATGCTGTTGCGTTCTCTAAACCAAGTTTGGCGATCGCCCGCCTCCCGGACGATACGGTTATTGTCGCCCGTCGTCTCGACGAGATTAAAGCCTATCTGGACCTTTCCCCAACAACCGCTTCTCTGACGGACAATCCCGAATTTCAGAAACTTCTCCAACATCCCGAATTCCCCACCGCCGTCCTGGCCGTCTATGGAGATTTCCAACAACTTGCCAATCTCAGTCAAACCCTAGAAGACAACCCCCCCGACGTTCCCTTTGTTTTGCCTTTTGCGTCTGGAATCTCCCCGATTGGAGACCTCTACGCCGAAGCTTACACTAGCTTTAACGCCCTGGTTTGGGCCGATGAGGCCGGTGGACGGTTCCAATTTCGTAGCTACTACCAAGACCCCCAACTGGAGATTGCGGCCCGTTTGCAAAACCCCAATCGTATTCTCTCGCGACTTCCGGGGGAAGCCTATATGTCCGCCAATGGCCTTTACCTCGGCCAGTCTCTCTTAAATCTGGTTTCTATCGTTGAGGAAATTCCTGAAATCGCCTCAGGTTTGGATGAGGTTCGCGGGGAGGTTCGTCAGGCGTTAGGTTTGGAACTAGCGGACTTGTTTCAATGGATGGATGGAGAATTTGCCGTATTTATCTATCCTCCCATCGGTGGAAATCAGGATGCGTTTTTTCCGTTTCTCCCCTTTGAGGTGGGTCTCTATCTGGAAACGAGCGATCGCCCGGCGGCGGAACGGATGTTAGAATCCCTTGATAGTTGGATTCTCAATCTCACCGATGGCTTGCTCGACATCTCCCAGGAGACGATTGGGGATCAGTCCTTTGTCAGTTGGAATTTGCCCTTGGGGTTAGAGGGGGAGATGATGAGTCAGTTGGCCTACGGTTGGGTTACGCCGGAGACCTTGCTGATAACCACCGGGATGGCTTCAGTGAATCGCCTCTATCCCCAACCTCGGATTTCCCTATTGGACAGTTATAACTTCCAGACGGCGATCGCCCCGTTCCCCCCTGACCGAGCCAGTTCAGCCTACTATAATTTAGGGGCGATCGTTACGGCACTCAGAGATATTTGGCTTCCGGTCGATGTGGGACTGTTCGATGTGGAACCTTTTGATACAACCCTTCCCTTAGCCGAAGAAGAACCCCCCCCTGATCCCTTTTTGGAGGTTCTGCAATCTCTACGCAGTTTGAGTTTAGGGGTATCCATTGACGAGGAGAGAGAACAACTCGATATTCGCCTTGTCCTGTCTCCTAAGCGACACTAGAGAGAGAAGACCTTTCGCAGAAACGAACCTCACGATGCTCGATCGCATCCAAAGCCTTGTTAACGAGATTGCTCCTCGGCTGATTGAAATCTGTCGTCACATCTACAGCCATCTCGAATTGAGTGGCGATGAGTGTTAATTACTCCTATTTTACCGGGATGAGGGCAACTAAATCTAGGTTTTTGGAATTGGTAATTTATACCATTTTTTGAAATCCTTGCCAGACATACAACACCGAGGAGAGGGCGCGCCACAAGGGTTCGCCCCTACGGACATCTATGGCACAATTTTTGAAAAATGGTATTACATCTCTATGGAAATCCAGATTTTCAAGCCAAATCATCAGCATCCAAACCTGACTCAAGACAATCTGACCTCCCTCTTGACAATCGAGAACTAACAGACAACCAACGACGGGCGATCGCCAAACTGACCAGTTTTCACCTAACCCCAGCCCAAATCGCCGAAGCTTTAGGACTATCATTAGAACAGGTGCAACATCACATCAAGCCATGAGTCCATCGGAAACAAACGATTATGACAGCCCCTGGAAAGAAGCCTTAGAAGTCTATTTCCCCGACTTCATGGCTTTTTTCTTTCCCCAAGCCTATGAGGACATCGACTGGTCCCGGGGATATGAGTTTCTTGACCAAGAGTTTCAGCAAATTGTCCGAGATGCGGAATTGGGAAAACGACTGGTCGATAAGTTAGTGAAAGTTTGGCGTCAAGACAGCCAGGAGGCCCTCGTCCTCATCCATCTCGAAGTGCAAAGTCAATACGAAGCGCTCTTCAACCAACGAGTGTTCGTCTACAACTATCGCATCTTCGACCGCTACAAGCTACCGGTGGCAACCCTAGTGATTCTAGCCGATGATCGACCCAACTGGTCCCCGAAGAACTTCGGCTATGAACTCTGGGACAGCAAAATCTCGTTCGAGTTTCCCAGCGTCAAACTCTTACAGTATCAAGACCAGTGGGACCAGCTACAAGAGGATGTGAACCCCTTTGCGGTGATGGTGATGGCCCATTTGAAAACCCAAGCCACCCGACAGCAGCCCAACCAACGACTACAATGGAAGCTGGAGGTGACTAAAAGCCTCTACCGCCGGGGCTATAGCCGTCAAGACATTCTGGAACTCTTCCGACTGGTGAACTGGATCATGACCCTCCCGGAAGAGTTGGAATCATCGTTTAACACCGAAATCGCCGCCTTTGAGGAGGAGGAAAAAATGCCTTATATCACCCCCCTAGAGCGTTTCGCTCAAGAAGCCGGAGTGTTAACCAGGGGACGTGAAGATATCCTGGATATCTTGGAAACTCGCTTTGGAACGGTTCCCAGTTCCCTGAGCGATCGCATCAATGCCATCGATGACGCTACCTACCTGAAAACCTTATTGATTCAAGCCGTCACCCTCTCCTCCCTAGAGGACTTTGAAGGGGCGATCGCACCCAATGCTTAATCTCTCGACCGGTTGGTTCAGAAAGGGATGACCAAGAAAGCAATCATTGGCGTCTCCGCCGTCCATTCACCAGGAGAGAGAACAACTCGATATTCCCTTTGTCCTCTCTCCTAAGCGACACTAGAGGGAGAAGACCTTTCGGAGTTACGAACCTCACGATGCTCGATCGCATCCAAAGCCTTGTTAAAGAGATTGCCCCTCGGCTGATTGAAATCCGTCGTCACATCCACAGCCATCCTGAATTGAGTGGCCATGAATACCAAACCGCCGCCTATGTGGCTGGTGTTCTCTCCTCCTGCGGCGTACAAGTCCGGGAGGGGGTGGGTAAAACCGGCGTGATTGGCGAACTCGGAGACCGCCAACAGCCTCGGGTTGCCATTCGCACGGATATGGATGCCCTCCCCATCGAAGAACGAACCGGCCTCCCCTTCGCCTCCCGTAATCCCGGAGTCATGCACGCCTGCGGCCATGATGTCCATACCACTCTGGGATTAGGAACCGCCATGGTCCTCTCTCGGTTTATGGATGAGTTGCCAGGAGCGGTGCGATTCCTATTCCAACCTGCCGAAGAAATCGCCCAGGGCGCTCACTGGATGGTCGCTGACGGGGCGATGGAGGAGGTAGATGCTATTTTTGGGGTTCATGTGTTTCCCAGCATTCCTAGCCCCATTGTGGGGGTACGATATGGGGCCTTGACGGCGGCGGCGGATGACTTGGAATTGATTATTACTGGGGAGTCCGGTCATGGGGCCCGTCCCTATGAAGCTATTGATGCCATTTGGATTGCGGCCCAGGTGATTACTACCTTGCAGCAGGCTATTTCCCGTACCCATAATCCCTTGCGGCCGGTGGTGTTGACCATTGGCAAGATTCAGGGAGGACGGGCCCCCAATGCGATCGCCGACTCGGTCCAGCTTCTGGGAACGGTGCGATCGCTCCACCCGGAAACCCACCGCGAACTCCCGGACTGGATTGAGAACATTGTCGCTGGAGTTTGTCACACCTACGGGGCTAAGTATGAAATGAACTATCGCCGTTTGGTCCCTTCTGTGTTTAATGACACGGCCTTAACTCAGATTGTTGAATCGACAGTTCGTCAGGCTTGGGGGGAGACGGGGATGCAAGTGTTGATGGAACCTTCCCTGGGGGCGGAAGATTTTTCGGTCTATTTAGATCATGCCCCGGGAACGATGTTTCGTCTCGGGGTGGGCCATGCTAATCAACGCAATTATGCCCTACATCATCCTCAGTTTGATATTGATGAGGAGGCGATTATGACGGGAGTGATTACTTTAGCTTATTCCGCTTGGCAGTATTTGGAACGTTGGCAGGCTGATTAGGCTCCAGGGCTTGCGACTAGCGTCCGGCTGCGTCCCGGCTTCCTTCAAGTCTTGGTTTTTGCCAGTCGTAGGGGCATAACCCACCCCTACCCCTCCCAGGAGGGGATTTTTCGCCCCTACCGGAACGCACCGATTCGGGAAGCAAATTTAATTACCACAAAAAATACAATATGTCAAGCAGCGTTACATTCCGTCATAAAAAAGACGTTGATTTGGGGGGTAACTTTGGCTGCCTTGGGCCGGACTTCCTTGAGCCGACCCCGGCACAGGGGTCAGGGGAGGAATCCTCGGACTTCTGACGATAGAAATCGGGCAATCCCTTTCCCTATCAGACGTTGCGCTCATCCTCGCCGCCCTTTCCCTCCCCAGCAGCGAGAGAACATCCCCTCGGGGCGATCGCCCGTTTCCTAAAATTAAATACAAGTAGAACACAATAGCTGATATACCTAATTTTTAACAAATGGCTGCACCTGTGTCAACTTCGTTCTTAAATGAAAATAATTCCTAATAATTAGCCATGTATGAACTTTTGTAAAAACTGTCAATGATTTAAATATCAAAATAAACGCTATATATACAATAACTAATCCTAATGTTAAACCCAAAATTGATTGAACCCGGTCTTCGACAGCCCAACACACCCGGCGACCTTGCTAGAATCGTTATTATTGCGGCTCATCTCAACCTATGCCTGCGACCAAAAAACTGACCCTCGCTGACTTTCTCGCCCTACCGGAAACCAAACCCGCCCAGGAATGGATTGATGGGCGAATTGTTCAAAAACCCATACCCCAGGGAAAACATAGTCAACTGCAAAGTGCCCTCGTTACTACGCTAAATTTGGCGATTAAACCGGGGCAATTGGGTTGTGCATTTCCGGAGTTGCGCTGTGTATTTGGCGATCGCGCCCTGGTCCCGGATGTGGTGGTGCTGACTTGGGAGCGCATTCCCCTTGATGGAGATGGTGAAATTGCCAACCTGATCCCCCTGGCGCCGGATTGGGCGATCGAAATCCTCTCACCGGAGCAAAGTCACACCCGCGTCACCAAAAATCTTCTCCATTGCCTGAAACACGGCACTACCATGGGCTGGCTAATTGACCCGGCGGAAAAAACGGTGTTTGTGTATCGTCCGAAGCAAGAAATCGAGGTGTTTGAACAGTTGGAGGCGGTTCTTCCAATGCCTGAGTGGGTAGAAGGGGTGACGGTGACGGTGGAGAGGCTGTTTAGTTGGTTGAAATTTTAATACCATGTAGGGGCGTACCGCAAGTGGCGCGCCCGGGCGAACGGCTGTTCGCCCTCCTATTTCCAAATGCGATCGAGCTTGAGGACGAATCCCGGAAGGACATCTTCGCCGGACAAGTTGGCTGGACGAGACAACACTTCGGGTTCTCCGCTGGCGCGATAGATTTCTACAATCTGGCGTTTCGGGTCGATGAGCCAACCGAGTCGCGTTCCGTTGGCAAGGTATTCCTGCATTTTAGCCTGTATGACCTTGAGGGCGTCGGATTGGGAACGGAGTTCTACCACGAAGTCAGGGCAAATGTGGGGGAAGGTATCGCGCTGGGTATCGGTGAGGGCGTTCCAACGCTCCGAGCTGACCCAGGAGGTGTCGGGAGATAAGATGGCACCATCAGGTAAGGTGAATCCGCTGGAGGAGTCGAAAACTTTACCGGGGTAGTTGTTGTCTTCATACCAGCGATAGAGCTGACCGCTGATGCTGATATTGCGTTCGCCGGTTTCCCAGCCGGTGGGTGGGTTCACAATGAGTTCTCCGGTAGCGGTGCGTTCTAGGCGTAGGTCTTGATTATGGGTGGCGAGGGTGGCGAACTGTTCGGCGGTGACGTGGAATTTGACGCTGTTGGGGAGATTGAGTTGTAGGGTTTGGCGCATTTCCAACTCCTGGGTGATGGATGGGGTTTGGCTGTCGTGGAGAGGCTGTTTTGTTGGTTAAAGTTTTAATACCATGTAGGGGCGTACCGCAAGTGGCGCGCCCGGGCGAACGGCTGTTCGCCCTCCTATTTCCAAATGCGATCGAGCTTGAGGACGAATCCCGGAAGGACATCTTCGCCGGACAAGTTGGCTGGACGAGACAACACTTCGGGTTCTCCGCTGGCGCGATAGATTTCTACAATCTGGCGTTTCGGGTCGATGAGCCAACCAAGTCGCGTTCCGTTGGCAAGGTATTCCTGCATTTTAGCCTGTATGACCTTGAGGGCGTCGGATTGGGAACGGAGTTCTACCACGAAGTCAGGGCAAATGTGGGGGAAGGTGTCGCGCTGGGTATCGGTGAGGGCGTTCCAACGCTCCGAGCTGACCCAGGAGGTGTCGGGAGATAAGATGGCACCATCAGGTAAGGTGAATCCGCTGGAGGAGTCGAAAACTTCTCCGGGGTAATCGTTGTCTTCGTACCAGCGATAGAGCTGACCGCTGATGCTGATATTGCGTTTGCCGGTTTCCCAGCCGGTGGGTGGGTTCACAATGAGTTCTCCGGTGGCGGTGCGTTCTAGGCGTAGGTCGCGGTTGTGGGTGGCGAGGGTGGCGAACTGTTCGGCGGTGACGTGGAATTTGACGCTGTTGGGGAGATTCAGTTGTAGGGTTTGGCGCATTTCCAACTCCTGGGTGATTGATGGGGTTTGGCTGTCGTGGAGAGGCTGTCGCTGATGTTGTGCGGGGATGAGTGGGTGTTGGAGACCCAAACCGGCCCCACCTTATAAAAGGGTAAGACCTGTTCGGCGCAGCCGCAACGGGGCCAATGATTGGGAAAGGCGCGAAGCCGATGCGGAACTCTATAAATGCGATCGATTTGGCAGCCACTACGAGATCAAATTTCTGGTGGGGTAGGACGGTTTATTATTGCCATAACACACGCCGACTAATTTATCTAGGAGAAGAGTCATGACATTGCGCGAGCAGCTTTTGGACGAGATTAGGCAGCTACCCGAACAAAAGGTGGCGGATGTTTTACATTGGGTGCGTCAACTTCGGGAGCAAGAGCGATTTGATTGGGATGCGTGGTGGATGAGCTTTGGGGCTATTTCAGATGATTTTATGAGCGATCGCAACCAACCTAGTTTACCACAGCATGATGATTGGTGTGAGTAAAGCGCATGAGGTATTTACTGGATACTAATAGATGAAGATGTGCGAGTATTTGGAGAAATTCGGGCTAATTTGGAACAGCGCGGTACACCAATTGGCGCTTAGGATCTAGCGATCGATACTCGGAATTGTCTGCCGCACCAAGATGTACTCGCAAAAATTCGCAATCGAACGATAGAAGAGAAACTTATCCTCGCGATCGGGTTCTTTAGGCTGAGTGACATCAATTGCGACCGTTTTAGAGGGGACGGTTAGTATAGTGATCGCTGGGGTGCATTGAACAATGAAGCACCCGGCTCTCTTGATGATTTTCCGCTAGGTCTATGGTTACAACTACGGCGAAGCTCACACTTGATGAATATCGCGAACAGGAGGCGATCGCCCAGGTTCGCCACGAATATCGCAATGGAGATCTGATTGAAATGCCCGGAGGTTCGGTGAATCACAGCCACTTGCTGATGGCGCTGTATGTATTGTTTGAGAGCATGTTGGATAACGCAGACTACGAGGCGTTTAATAGCGATATGCGTCTATGGATTCCTGAACGGAACCAGGCAACGTACCCAGATTTGATGGTGGTGACGGGTGAGCCGATCGTGAATGGCGATCGCCGTGATGAAATTGTGAATCCGACTTTAATTGCAGAGGTGTTGTCGCCGTCAACGTCGAGTTATGATCGCGGCGATACGTTTGCGGCCTACCGGACGGTTCCTAGTTTTCAGGAGTATCTTTTGGTTGAGCAAGAGCGTCCCGCGATCGAGCATTACTGGAAGACGGATGACGGGCGTTGGCATTTGGAGGAGTTGCGCGGCCTGGATGCGGTGGTGAATCTGGAACATTTGCCGGTGCAGTTAGCTGTAGCGCAGCTATACCGTCGGGTGCGTTTTGAGGGGTCGTAATCGCGATCGTTGCAATTCGGATGTTCTGGTCTCGTGTTACGATCGCAATTTTCGACTGATTACAAGGGCAGAATATTGGCGAGAATATTGTCAGGGGGCAACCTATTTTTTTACACAGGTGACGGGCGATCAAAAACGCCCGTTTCAAAAAGGCATTTATTCCCCTAATTGGGGCAGGTAGTGGCGTGACAGACTTCTCGTTCCTGGATTAGCGCACCGTGAGGCGCTGTATGGAGAACAGGTCATCGTCCCGTAGGGCTTCGATACTCGATAGTGGGACGGTGACGACGGCTAACGTGTCGCCAGTGACGCTAAATACTTCTAAGATTGCACCATCTTCGCCGCCTTGGGGATGGGGAACGCGATCGATAAACGCGGCAACTGTACCACAACGTAGTCCAGCTTCTGGTATGTCTCGATTCAGGGCAACATCTGTATATAAATCTGGTGTCATCATGATTTGTCCTTCGATGGAAACAGCGTGACAAATTGAAATGAGTTATTAACGGTTCGCTCGATCCAAATTGTAACAACGGCGAGACGAAGACCGTTCAAGCCTTCCAGATTGCCAGTGACGCGGTAGTATGTGCCGTATTCGTCTGCGCGATCGAACACCGCTTCGTAATCGCGAACGAGCTTTCGGAGTGCTGAATCTAGTGCTGGACTCTCTTCTAGTGTAAAGCCTGCCTGCGTTATGGTGCGGGGGGCGACATTAATCCCGGTGCGTTACGGCGATTTCCATTCGTATCGCTCGTATCGTTCCCACGCTCGGCGTGGGAATGCCGTAGGGACGCTCGGCGTCCAGTGATCACGCGACGCAGAGCGTCTGGGGATGGCGTTGCCCACGCGGAGCGTGGGAACGATGCAACGACGTGGGAACGATGCAAAAATCCCGTAGGGTGTGTTGCGGCATCGATAAATCACGGGTTTTCACGAGACTATTAACCGGGCCGCAACGCACCACTGACAAACCCCATTGATGAAGGATGGTGGACTTTGATCGCGGTGCGTTACGGCGGGGTTTCAACGATCACGAGAAAGCCCGTTTTTTTGCCGCCTAACTCACCCTACCACTTACTTCGTATCGAGATAATGCTGTAGAGCCTCAACAAATTCAATGGCATCTTGCTGTAGTTCTGATGCTTGTTCGTAGCTGACCGTTACTGTCGGGCTGTAGTCGCTCGCTTGCCTGAATTCAAAAGCACGATGTAAGCGTCGCGACAGTGCTTTATCAAAGTCCCCTGTTTTGACGAATTCTCGATCAAACAGACCGATTGCACCGCTATGCTTCGAGGTCGCGAGTTTGCGAGTTTCGAGCAGTGCTGAGAGTACGTAGAACATCGCGTAGTAGGAGCGATTAACTGAGCCTTGAATGTCGTTACTATCGAGCAAGATCGCGGCTGAGCGTAGTGCCTGCTGTGCCTGTTGCACGCGCAAGGCAATCAATTGTGATAGCTGGCGATCGCTCACAGGGGAATTCCTTCATTCACGATGTTTGCCACGATCGAACTCGCACCAATCGCTCCGTCCTGCACGTCACCATCGGTCACAATAAACACTGAAATCACCTGATCGGCTTCAAATCCCACATCCCAAGCCAGGTCGATAATCTGACTGTATAGCTCTGCTTCCAGGGTCGGAAGCTGAATGAAGATATCTAAATCTGATTCTGGCGTTGCGTTGCCCCGCGCCCGCGAACCGAACACACGCAGATCGGAAACGGGCGTGAGTTTTTCTAGTCGCTGTCGAAATTGTGCGGCTACTGTGCGATCGTAGCGATTCATGCAGGTTCTACAAACTTCAATCAATCTTGAGTCTACTATACAAAACCGATCGATCGCCACGAAACAAGACGCACAAAAAAGCCCCACCGCATGGGGAACGGTTGGGTGTGTTGTGGCGAGGGTGATGGTTTGGGTTTCGCCGGATTGGGTTGGTTTCGCCATAACGCACCGATGGATGTGGGGATGAATTGGGGGGCGTTATGGTGCGGGGGGCGACATTAATCGCGGTACGTTACGGCGATTTCCATTTTCTGGTGTGGTGTACGAACATTTCTTTCCGCCGTAATGCACCCTACTGGCTGGGTGTTTGTGGTATTTGGATGATGCGATGATGATGTTATAAATAACCGTGGTGGTGGAAATGTGGAGGCGGTGCGTTACGGCGATTCCCATTCGTATCGTTCCCACGCTCGGCGTGGGAATGCCGTAGGGACGCTCTGCGTCCAGTGATGACGCGACGCAGAGCGTCTGGGGATTGCGTTGCCCACGCGGAGCGTGGGAACGATGCACGTCTGGGGATTGCGTTGTCCACGCGGAGCGTGGGAACGATGCAAAAATCCCGTAGGGTGTGTTGCGGCATCGATAAATCACGGGTTTTCACGAGAATATTAACCGGGCCGCAACGCACCGCTGACAAACCCCATTGATGAAGGATGGTGGACTTAGACGTATAACAGTTGCTTGCACAAATCCCTATTGGACTTTTTAAAACTTTTGATAAAAAAATCACCCATCTTCGATGGTTTCATGGGGGGAACGCCTCCGCTGCTGGATCTACACACCATTTTACCCAGGGCGATATCATGATTGGCTGTAACGCATCGTTCCCACGCTCCGCGTGGGTAACGCAATCCCCAGACGCTCTGCGTCGCCACCACCCGAAACGACACCATAACCTATGAGTCGCAGCCGCTACGTCATTACCGAACCCGATCGCCCGCACTTTCTGACCTGCACCGTCGTCGAGTGGCTGCCGATCTTCACCCGCCCCGAAGCCGTCGCGATCGTCTTGGGTAGCTGGGAGCATCTACGCCGGACGGATGGTTTCCGGCTGTATGGCTATGTTGTGCTGGAAAACCACCTTCATTTTATTGGTCACGCTCCCCGACTGGATCGCTGCGTTGCCCGTTTTAAGTCGTTTACGGCTCGCAGCCTCATCGATTTGCTACAGCAGCACAATGCCCAAACCCTACTGAAGCGATTTGCCTTTGCTAAAAAAGCTCACAAGCGCGATCGCGATCATCAGGTTTGGCAGGAAGGCTCCCATGCCGAACTGATTTTGAGTGATGAGATGATGCGTGAAAAGCTGGAGTATATTCACAATAATCCGGTGAAGCGGGGCTATGTCGATCGCCCGGAATATTGGCGTTATTCTAGTGCTCGCAATTATCTGGGAAGTGAGGGTCTGATTGCGATCGACCCTTGGCATTAGTGGCGATGCAGAGTGTCTGGGGATTGCGTTGAAATCGCCTCGTTCGCCTCGTTCGCATCGTTCCCACGCTCTGCGTGGGAATGCCGCCGGGACGCTCTGCGTCCAGTCATCGCGCGACCATCACGCGACGCAGAGCGTCTGGGGATGGCGTTGCCCACGCCGAGCGTGGGAACGATAAATAAGATTTAGCCGCTTCAGTGAGAACTGGTGAAACCTTTGACGCCACCGTGCCACAGCCGCCTACCCCTCTATCCTCCGTGTCCTCGGGCACGCCACTTGCGGATTGCCCCTACGTGGTGAACCCCCTCCTCCTCTAACGTCTCCCTAACGTCGCCAACTTACGCCGCCAGTCTCGACGCTGCACCCTCTGCCATTGCTGCCGTAACTCCTCAACTGGAACTGACTCCTTCCCATAACGCCAACCCACATAGGCTTGACAAATACGAGAGACTATGATACACACCTCAGCCGGATACCGATCGCCCACCTGACGCGCAAACTCCAAGGGGGTATCAGCGGGATGTTTCCCACAGCCATCCGCCGCCAACTGTTGCAACATCTGCTGATATAACCGCTCCATCGCCGCCAACTTCGACAGCCAGCGACGACGTTTCCACTCTCGCCACCCTTGCCAACTTAACCATCCCGCAAAACCAAACAGCACTAGAGTCAACAACCCGGTCAAAATCCCGAACCAGCCGCGAGAAAATCGCTCCAAGAACCAATCAATCCCCCGGCCCAACATCACGAACAGACCGTTAATAAACCCCGTCACCGGAGAGGGAAGCCAACCCGCAATCCAATCCCAAAACTGTCGTAATACCCCAAAGGGTTCATACTCACTCACAGAGGGAGGAATCACCTCATGGCCGGGAATGGGGTCAAAGGCGAACCAACCATGACTGGGGAAATACACCTCCGTTAAGGCGAACGCATCAGTATTCTTGACCTCATACAAGCCGGTAAAGGGGTTGAAGTTCCCGGGGTCGAATCCTGTGGCCAGACGTGCGGGAATCCCCAGAGAGCGTAATAAGAGGGTGAAGACCGTGGAAAAATGGTCAGGATAGCCTCCTGGGGTACAAGCGGCTGGATTGGCGGCCTCTTCACAGCGAAAGAGGAAGTTTAGGGCTAAATCTTCCCCCTCATCGAGAAATGGTAAACCAAAGGGGTCTTGGGGGACATTATAGTTCTGTTTGAGATATTGAGCTAGATATAGAGATATCTCATAGGGGTTGTTTAGAGGATTGGGAGCGTTGGCTAACACCGATTGGCTATAGTCCCGTAATCGCTCCTCAATCTCCTCGGGAACTTGTAAATAGACGTCGGCGATGCTTTGGGGATAGGTGGTGGCGGCTTCTCCTAGACGAGTGCGATCGCGCAAGGAGACATGAGAAACCACACTATAGGTCAAGCCATCCGATAAAGGAACCGGCGAACGCAAAGACCCTTCTGGACCGATCGCCACATCCTCTGTGGGAAAATAGAGATAACGGGGTTGGTCGAGAACGGGAATCAGTCCTGGGAAGTCAGCGACGATGCTGTAGGTTTGAATCACCTCCTGGGTGTAACTACGCGGTCCCATAAAGGGTAAGTCAAAGCGGAAACTCCAGGGAGAACGGCGAACCTCCCGTACATTGTCATTTCTGGAGACACGCCAACCCTGGCCGGTGTACTCATCAAACGCCATGACTCGCCAAAATCCCGGGGCCTGCGATCGCACCCGCATCACCACCTGAGGCGTCATCGAACCCCGCAGGTTTTGGTTCATACTCTCAGCAAACCCCGCATAAAAGGTTTCATCCACCTCTCCGGGACCTTCAGCGGTTCCCTCTCCTTCCCCATTAAACTGGCTTCCATCGGCTTGGGCCTGGGGACTGACGATATTACGACCATCGAAGTCGCCGCGAAAGTCAATGGTACTGCTGACGGGGAACGAGCGTAACTGATATCCCGGAACCCGAGGGAT
Organism: Phormidium yuhuli AB48; assembly: GCF_023983615.1. Taxonomy (GTDB): domain Bacteria; phylum Cyanobacteriota; class Cyanobacteriia; order Cyanobacteriales; family Geitlerinemataceae; genus Sodalinema; species Sodalinema yuhuli. Next base: position 677,163 of record NZ_CP098611.1, read on the forward strand.
GACCGTAAATAAGACTAATCCTAAACTCAGCACCAGTAGGGCCAGGGTGAGGCTGGCCTTCCAGGGAAACGACTGGCGTACCGTCTTCACCACTGACGCTTGGGAACCGTCCGAGGGGCGATCGCTCAAGCCCAAACGGGCCCGATAATCATAGATTAAGGTGGGAATCGCCAGCAGCAGAAATAGCACCAGGAACGGCGCAAAGGCCATGGTTTGGCTAATGGTTCCCGCCACCCCAATCAGAATCAAGGCGATGACCATCGAATAGCCTAAATCCTTGCGTCGGGGTAAATCGAAGGTATGGAGGACTTGCACCTGAATTAGTAGTTCCCCTAGAATCACCCGAGTATCATTGAGGGTGGTGACGAGATTACTGAGAAAGACCACTAACGTCCCAATCAGGGCGATCGCCAACGCGAACTTCAGCAGCACATTCCGTTCTCGCCGACGGAACCAACTCCAGCTAGCGCCCATGATACTCAACGGAACCGCCCAAAGGCTAATTTGAGTTCCCGCCGCCACATCCGTGGCCACCATCCCCACAATCACCAGTAATTGCACCAATACCCGTAAGGTTACTGAATCTTCCGGGATAGGAGGAGGGAGCGATCGCCAAGCCTCCCAAACTCGTCCCAGCAACGGTAAAGAAGAAGTCCAACTTGGGGAATTTGAAGCAGACATAGGGGTTCTTGGGTGAGCTATGGAACAGTATTGCCCCAGTTTTCGTCATGAGCCGGGGATCTATCCTCTACTGTGCCATAAGCCGCCCTCACTTTGCGACTTCACTAAATGTACGGAATAGGATCGTGACTTGACTCACAAATAACAGCGAACTCACCCGTATTTGCACTGACATTTGCCCGAGTGACTGAGATCACTTTTAGGGAGGTAATTATAGTTTAGACTCTTGAAAGTCAGTTCCAGCCAGGATTTCAGGGATATGACGTAACCCCTAAAATGCCAAGTTTACACAAACTTCATAATAATAGCCTTCAAACTTTGCCAAAACTTAGCAAAAGCCGATAGAAAGGTGAATTATACTAGACGTAGGAGTGGTGTTGGTTAAACGCAATTTAGGACAAACATGAACAAATACTTGACAGTAGGGCTCAATTTTATCATTCCTTCACTGATGGTGATCGCCGCCTCTCCGGCTCAGGGATTTACCCTAAGCGGGTCTCTGTATAACTACGAAGAGGATGACACCAAAGTTGACTACTGGCTAACAGACCTCGGTGGCACGATTCAGTTTGACTTCAAAGTCGACACCGGCGTTAATATGGCAGACCTGCGAGGACTGTTCCTGAATATTAACGATAAATCTCTCTTAAGTGGACTAAGCGCAACAGCCGCAAGTAACCCCTTTGCAGACATTGATGCTGCTAACTTTTACAGCATCGGTTCTAACGACTTTAAAATCGATAGCGGAGGAACAACCAATTTTGGCTTTGGTGGTGGGAATAACCTCAATGGTGGAGGACGCAACGCCCCTAACTACACCATTGGCTTAAACATTGGTCAACAGGGGATCAGCCGCTATGACATTCAAGGCACCTCCTTCATCCTCCAACATGATAGCCAAGCTCTCTCTTTAGACCTATTTACCGAGAGTCTGTTTGGTGTCCGCCTGATGAGTGTTGGGGAAGACCGTCAAGGGAGCAGTAAATTACGGGGAGAAACCTCTGATGAGATTGTGGTCTCAGAGCCCTCAAACCCTGAGCCTGAACCGACCCCATTCCCCACAGTGGTTCCCACTCCCCTACCCACCCCAGTCCCAACTCCCGAATCTCGGGAAGTCCCGGAACCCGTAGGAATTTTAGCCCTCGTGGGATTGGCAACAACCCTGACCCGCTTACGCCGGCGTGACCACAGTTCATCCCGTCCTAGTCTCTAACACTCACACCCATCTATGATCCTGCTTCCGGTGCATCTACATCCATTTCTATCTAGACTCAGCCTGCCCCAATTCCCCCAAAGTCCTCTCCCCTTCACTCGAACCGGACATTTTGGTAAGGTTTTGCCCGTGATTAATCCATCCCCCCCGCCCTACCTCCTATCTGCGAAAGGCTCTACAGTAGTAACGAAATCCTCATGAGTCATGGGGAAGACTGAAACTGTTGCCCATCGAGAGCGTCTGCCCTACTATGACCGCTGTTCCTCCTGACCATCCCCCTCAACCCACCCCCTCGGGAGTGGGTCGTCTCAATCAGCGGTTTCATCATTTGGTCGCACAATCCCTCACCACCCTAGAGGATTTGCTTGAGGATGAGGGGTTAACAGCTTTAGAGCGGGGCAGACTGGCTTTAGACATCTTAGCCTTGGCCCAACAATCTCCAGAAGCGGCCGAGTGGTCACCCCTGAACTCCATAGGCCACCTCGTCAAGGAGACTCCGGAGGTCAGTCAGCCCCTAGAAACGAGTTGTCTCGATGAGGTGGTCTGTTTCGATGACTTCTTATCCCCAGAGGAGAATCAGAACGCCTTGGCCATTGCCCTAGGGCAACAAGAGGATTTTGTGCCTTCCAGCACCACCAGTAAAGCCGACAACTATCGTCAGTCCTCCATCCTCTACGCCACTTACTTTCCCCAGTTTTACCACCAACTCAAACGTAAAATTCTCGTTGCCCTACCTCAGATTTGGCATCCCCTCAACCATTCTCCCTTCTCGGTGACTCAAGTAGAAATGCAGCTCACCGTCCATGGCGATGGCTGCTATTACAAAGTCCATAACGACTCCGGCAGTCCCGAAACCATTACCCGGGAACTCACCTATGTCTATTATGTGCATTCCCAACCGGCCCAGTTTTCCGGGGGAGAACTGCGCTTATACCCAACCGATCCCCATGATGGACGCCTGCTCGATCGCAAACGCTTTAAAACCATCACCCCTGAGAACAACCGTTTGGTCTTATTCAACAGCCGCTGTCAACACGAAGTGATGCCCGTTCGCTGTCCCTCCCATGAGTTTGAGGCCAGTCGCTTCACCTTTAACGGCTGGCTGCGACGATAAAATCTCCCTGGGGGAACTGGGCCCCCCAGAAGACATCATCTATCATTTGTTCCCTGGTTAGGTTGGGGGATAGACGGTTAGGATGTTGGGCAGATGGCAAACACCAACGGCGACTGTTCCGAGGCATCAAGATGAATCTCCAGAGTATAGGTCTGCTGAGGCTGGATGTCGGCCAGTTCAACCGTGACGCTACCGGGGGTAGACCGTTGGCCGGTCGCGATCGCCCCTTCACCCCGTAACTGGACTCTACCCCCATCAGGAATCTGACAGCAGACTCGTAATTGGGGCAGTTCCCCATGACAACGATACTCAGCGTCCAATTGCAGAAGTCCTTGAGCGGTGAGCCATTGACGGCGATCGCTGGGGTGACTGGCCGAGACATTCAACGATAAGGACTCAACAATTTCCTTCGCCGCCAGTAATGACAAGAGCATCTGCTGGGTAGGAGTGGCCCCCTCATAACTCCTTGGAAATTCTCCTTCTGAAGGTTCAATTAAAGTTTCCCCACTGCGACTGGTAGACCAGAGTAAGACTCGTTCAGTCCAGATGTTGAGCTCTTCCGTCCGTTCCGGGAAGAGTCCTTCCACCGCAGCCACAAGGCGTTCTCCTTGGCGTAGGGAGGTACGCAAGACCTGTTGACAGCGGACCAATAATTGAGCCAAGGTGGCTTCCGAGATAGCAATAGGGAGCCGTAGCTGAGCGAGTTGCGGCAACCAAACATTGGTGGGAACTCTTGAATCGGCTTCCTCGTCGATGGGATCATTGGCATATTCCCAAACCTCCGTGGTTTCCCAGGGGAACAGGGGAGGATTGTTTTGAATTTCTTGTTGAATTCGGCGTTTCAAAAGCGCCTGAAAGCGAGTCTGCATGATGGATTCGTCTGTTATAGAGCTAGGGTCATGATCCCGGGTCTGAGACAAAGAGCGGTGGGATTCGACACCGGCTCCGGGATTCGGGTCATCATTAGGGATCACCTCTTGCAAGAGCCAGGCAAGGAACCGTTGTGCTAAACGTTCCTCTTCTGGGCTGAGTGAGTTCCTATCATTATTCATTCGTGAACTTCCCTTCTCCGGACGTTGATACGCCCCGTTCCTAATGGCGAGGTCTTTTGACATCCTCTCCCAGCAACCGAGAGCGGGTATGCCGGGAGATTCCCTGGGTCGCCCCAAAGATTTCCTGCTTCAACAGGTGCCAGCTAGACTGAGTGACCCCAGCCCCCGCCGCATCCCCTTCACAGGCATTTTCGATTCCCCGTTGCCCACGGGTACAGATCACTTGAGCCGCCGCCACATCACGGGGTTTGATGGACCCGCAGTTGTGGCAATGATGGATTCGGGTTGAGAGGTCTTTGTTGACCTCTGCCCCACAATCGGGGCATTCCTGAGACGTGCCTCGTGCATCAACTTTGCCGTAAAACACATCCCCCTTGAAACACACCCAAGGCAGGATTGGGTTGGTGAACTGACCCAGCCCAGCGTCCAGGGTGTGTTTACCCAGCATTCCCTTGGCCATAATGCGTTCGTCCAGGTCTTCGACAAATATCATCCCAGCACTATCACAGAGATGATGGGCCAGTTTAAAATGCCAGTCTTTTCGTGTGTCGGCAATGCGTTGATGGACTCTCGAAATTTTCTTCTGGAGCTTCAGCCAGTTGGCTGACCCCTTCTGCTTGTTCTTTAATCGGCGTTGCAGCGATTTCAGCTTGCGGTGCAGTCGGAGAACCTGCTGAAGAACCTGAGCGTTGACCGTCTTGAGCCTGGGAAAATCAATCTTGGCGGCAGTTAGCCGCTTAGCCTGAACGTGGTAGTTAGGAAATGGTGTATCTGCTGGCAAGATGAACTCCTGCCGAATCGAACAGGCATTCACCGGAGACTTACGAGAATCCAGCCAGTCTTTACCTTCCCGCCGCGCAAAATTCCAGACATTGCGGCACACATCAAGAATGTGTTCAATCTCTGAAACCTGCTCCGCAGTTGGCTCTAGCTTAAATTCCCACGTCATGTTTAGCATATCTATAGTTGTAGCAGATATTTTGTAGGTTCCTATCCTCGGTCGCACTTGGCTACACCACCAGCCAAGCTTTTAGCTATGGCTGGAGTACTGCGAAGAATCTGCATAGGAATAGTTTGACCAATTTCGGCCCCATTGCATCAGGGGAATTAATCATTGCGATAGTCCCAGGCTCGCTTGAGGAGGCTGAACCAGCGCCGCTGGAGTTGTGCTGGGCTCAGTCCGAGCTGTTGGATAATCTGCTCGTCTGAGTCCCCCCGACGTTTCGCGTCGAGTAAATCTCGCTCTGGGGCGTTACATTCCCTGAGAAAGCTCTCCCATTGAGCACTCGTCATCCCTAAATTATGGTCGAGATCCGCGTCGAGCCATTCATGGACTAGCTGCCAACGGTGAGAGAGGGAAAAACGGATGAGATGGTACTTAAACCGTTGTTGTAGATAGTCCCGTTCCCGGGGATTTAATCCTAGGATAGCTTCAATGTCTGAAGTGGGCAGGTCTTGGAGACGCAGGACAAAGTAGTCAGCACAAGCACTTTGATTGTTCTCGTCGAGATAGGTGATCAGTTCTTCGATGATACGCCGGCGTAGTAGGTCATCGGTGGGATCTTGAGCCCGGTCGACAATGCGATCGCGCACCTGAGATAAGGACGCATCTCCTGAGCTACTCCCCCCCTCATTAGGCTTGCCATCACTGGCCTGTTGTAAATCCACGGAAAGATCTAGGGGTTGCTGTTGGGCAAAGGTTTGGGCCCGCAAAATGATGAGCTGTTGACTACGGCCGCGATTGAGATGTATCCGCCGTTTGCCATAGCGTTCAGTGAAGGCCAGATATTCGGCGAGTTCCAGGAGCGATCGCGGTGAGTGGGTTGGGGGGAGTTGAGCTTCACGGCGTAGGGCGTTAAGGGTTTCTAGATAAAAGGTTTGCAAAAAATCTTCAATCAGTTGTAGCCGGGCCCCGTAACTCGACTGAACATTGGGGGGATTGACATAGCGATAGACAATGGCGCTAAGGGTGCTATGTAACTCCAAGCGTCCCCCTTCTGAGCCACGCCGATAATATTGCAGAATCTGCTCTAGGCGATGTTGCGCTAAATGATAGCCCCAACCCAGGACATCCCCGGAACGTTGAATCCGTTGGCTTTGCTCACAGGTGCGGGTCACCTCTTCTGCAATGCGACTGGCGACGGTTTGGCAATGTTTGGGACTGGCACGAGTATTCGTCTGAAGTTGTTGAGCTAACCATTGTACAAGGGAATCTGTCATGGAATCTGGGGGGGGAACTGAGCTAACCATTACCGGGAAAGTACGTCTAAAAACATCAATGACAGACCCCGCCATCCCCAGCAACAGCTCGCGTTGAGCTGAGTCAGCTGGGAAGGTTGGGGACTGGGCTGGTAATGGTAGATGCCCCTGTCCGCCGCGTCGTCGGGCCAATGATGTCCAAACCTAGAGGTTCAAGGCTGACAACGCCGATTCCGGGATGAATATGCTACTCTTTGGAAAACGGACTTGCTGGCATTTCACGGCTTCAGCAAAAGGTCAATGGCCAAGGTTCTTGTCTTGAATGCATCCTATGAACCGCTGAATATTACAAGCTGGCAGCGGGCGGTTATTCTGGTGTTTAAGGGGAAGGCGGAACGTCTGGAACATAACGGAAAGTTCGTTTATCCGGGCTGTCCGCTCCCTACTGTTATTCGACTCCGTTATTACGTGCGAGTTCCGTATAAGGAGATTCCCCTGACTCGTCGCAATATTTTTTATCGAGATGCCCATACCTGCCAGTATTGTAACTACAGTGGCGATGAGTTGACATTAGACCATGTGTTGCCTCGCTCGCGCGGTGGGGGAGAAAGTTGGGAGAATTTGGTGACCGCCTGTGTACGCTGTAATGTCAGTAAGGGCAATCGCACTCCCCAAGAGGCGGGGATGGTGTTGCAGGGCCGCCCCCATCGTCCTCATAGTAGTTTGTATTTTGAGGTGCGCCGCTGCGTTACAAGTGGGACTCATCCGGAATGGGGTAAGTATACAATTGGCCTTGAGCGATGAGACGCTGTTCTAGGCGTTGGAGAATCCAGATGATCAGGATTAAACTCCCGGCTAACAATAGCCAGAAGTTGTTAGCCAGTTGCTGGGACCCATCGAGGGCAATGCCCCCTAAGGGGGGACCGATGGCGTAGCCGATGGCCCAGCAGAGGGAGTTAATGGAGAGATACACTCCCCGCATCTGTTCAGGGGCGAGTTCCACGACGAGGGCGGAGGCGGAGGGGGTATAGGAAATGGTGGCGATCGCCATTACCCCTAAGGCAACAATTGACCAAATCAGAGGACGGCTACTGTTGCCAATCACCCAAACACTGATAAAACTTAGAGCCCAGATACAGGCAGAAATCATCAGGGCCCGGGCATGGTTAAAGCGGTTTAACCAACGGGCCATGGGCAGTTGCAACAGGACGGAGACGGCAATATGCCAGGCAAATAGCCCGCTGACAATCCGGGCCGGAAAGCCATTGCCCTCGGCCCCGGGAATGAAGTTACTCAGGTAAACGGGAAGGGCAGTATGGTTTTGGGAGATATAGGTGGTAAAGAGAATATTGGCGGCGGCGTAAATCAGTAGGGTGCGATCGCTCAAGGCCCGCAACCAGTTCTTCAGAGGATTCTCTCGCTCTAATCCTGGGGCAATGGTTTCTTTGAGGGCCAGTCCCAACACAAGGAAAAAGACCACATAGGAGACACCATCGATAATAAACAGCAACCGATACTCTTGAGTCCATTCAACCCAAGCCCCTCCTAGGACAATGCCAAATTCTAAACCCAGACTATCGGCTAGTCGATTGAGAGCATAGGTTTCTCGTCGTTCTTCCGGTTGGGTGAGATCGGCGACAATGGTTTCTGCGGCAGGCCAATATAAACCGAGGCCAAAGCCATTGAGTAAACTGCCGATGAGCAGGGTGCTGAAGTCTTGGGTAGTAGCCAGGAGGAAGGAGCCTAAGCCGGAGGATACGGCGGATAGGAGTAGAGTTCGTTTGCGCCCAAAGCGGGGGGAGTCACACAGAGAACCGCTGAGAACCCGCCCGATGATCCCGGCGATGGAAGCTGCCCCCAGGGCTATCCCGACCAGGGTGGTGGAGATGCCCACCTGGTTAACGAAGAAAATGGGGGCGTAGAAAAGGGTGAACCCCGTGCCAATTTGGGATAGGAATCGTCCCAGAATGAGAATGCGAACTTGTTGGCGGGCGCTCGTTTTTATCATACAACGGTGTTTTAGTCAAGCCGCGAGGGGAGACTTTTCTTTAGCCGAGGCGATCCAAGGCATAGATATCTCGTTCTCGGCCGAGGGCAAAGCGGAAGGAGTGGGAGAGGTCTTTACTATTGCGGGTGATGAACAAGAGGAAGGCGATGGCCGAGAGGCTGGCGGCAATGGCAAACAGTTGGGCATAGCCGAGGGTCTCGGCAAAGGTTCCCAGGAGAGGGCCGGCGATGGCAATTCCTAGGTCAAACCCTCCAACACAGAGGGCGAAGACTCGTCCTCGTTCTTGACTTTGGGAGCGATCGGTCATCAGGGCGATGGTGGTGGGCAACATGGTTCCAGCGGCCATGCCTTCAATGAGTCCAGCGAGGGCAAACATTCCTGGACGGTCTGCTTGCCACAATAGGAGCATGGCCAGAAAATAGCAGATTAGGGCCCCACTGATGAAGAGGCCTCGGCCCCAGCGATCGGAGGCCCGACCGGTAAGCAGCCGCATGGTAAAGCTGGAGATGGCGGCCATGGTGTAGAAGAAGCCGGGGTTAAAGTTCACCCCGCTGTCTTGGATATGGAGGGGCACGAAGGTGGTGATAGTCCCGAAAATTAAACCCACGATGAACATCAGGGTGGCGGGGATTTGGATGCGGGGACTGGCTAACATGACCCAGAACCGTTCTGAGGTGGGCAGGTTCGTGGCCTGGGATTGATGGGGGGAGGGGGTGTTATTGAGGAATGTGGAACAGAGACCACTCAATAGCCCCAGTCCGGCGGTCATGAGAAAGAGGGGGGTGTAGCCGAGTCCCTGTTGCACAAAGCCACCGATGGCTGGACCAATGGCCAGGCCCATGGGGGTGACTAAACTCATGTAGCCGATGAGTTCTCCCCGTTTTTCTGGGGGGGAGATGTCGGCGACTAAGGCGCTGTAGGCGGTGGTGAAGGCGGCGATACTAATGCCATGGAACGTCCGTAGTAGCATCAGTTGAGGAATCGAGTCGGCGATGAGATAACCGAGGGGGGCGATGGCCACCACCGTTGTCCCCACCCGCAGCACGGACACTCGACTGCGGCGATCGGCCCAACGGCCTAGTGTGGGACGAGAGATGAGTAGGCCAATGGCAAAAGACCCCATCACCCACCCGATTTGAGCTTGGGTTCCCCCTAAATCCTGCACATAGAGGGGTAGGGTGGGTAATAGGGAGGCCATACTGGCCCAGAAAAAGAGACCTCCGATGAATAGGAGGCTGAGATTCCGTCGTTGTTCGGGGTTGAGGGCTTGAAAAACTTGCAAAACAGCCTTCCTTGGGTATCCATGGTGCAGAGGAGATGGGCGATCGCCACCTCCCCTAATTATTAATTTATGTTAACAAAGTCTCTCAGGACTAGGGTTTCTGAATTTTGAGCGCGACTGGGTCTCATAGAGGACAATGGGTAAATAAGGAGGCTACACTGGAGCCGGCGGCGATCGCACCGCAATCTGTCTTAATCTTCCTTGCTTTTTAACGGTTTAGCCGTGAAATTAATCCATTTTTCCTTTAAGAACCAACACTGTGCCACAGGTAGTCAAATTAACCAATGGTCGGAGTTACCCCAACTTCCCTATCATCTGGGTTTACCAACGGGTCGTCCAGTTCTCGTGATTGTTGGCGGGGCCAGCAAAATGGAGGTGGCGGCTTTAAGTCGCTTACAACGGGTCTTTACTGAGATTATTGCTCCCCTAGCTCAACGACTCAACGCTACAGTCATTGATGGGGGAACGGATTGTGGGGTCATGCAGCTCATGGGACGGGCCCGACATCAAATCGCCGGCACATTTCCTCTAATTGGAGTTTGTGCGATCGGTACGGTCATCCTCCCCGATGGGAGTCCCCCCCCCTCAGATGAGGCCGCTGAACTTGAACCCCACCATAGTCATTTTGTCCTAGTCCCCGGTGATGACTGGGGGATGGAAAGTCCTTGGCTGGCGAAACTGGCCACGGAGTTTGCTGAAGAAGCGCCCCATGGAACCCTCGTCAGCAATGGCGGAGAGATTACTTGGCAGGATGTTCATTGTAGCGTTGCCGAACAACGGCTAACCTGGGTCTTTGAAGGCAGTGGCCGCACTGCCGATTTGCTAGCCGCTGCCCTGCGGGGAGAAAAGAGCGACCCTCGGGCCCAACCCCTTTTAGCCTCAGGCTACTTGCACCGCTTAGTCTTGAGTGATGACTTGACCCCAGTTCAAAGCGCTCTGGAAACTCATTTCACAACTCGAGGAAGCCTTCCCTCAACATAAGGGACAACATTTTACAAATTGGCTTGGTTTCTGGATAAAAATTCCCATATACTGCTGTTGAGGGTATCAGTCTCTGACCGCTTAGTGAGTCATCGCTCCTGAGCCAGATCAGTCGATGTGATGTCAACGTCGTCATCGAGATGCCCCTATTCAGTGAATCCTGTTCTCCCCCTGGGCTGGAACAGCCAAGTCAGCCCTCAGCCTGGCCGATGTTTGGGGATTCTGTCCCTAACATCAACCGGAGTCGGTGAGGTCACAGTTGTTTCATCTCCAGACAACAGTAATGGCAAAGAAAAAGAAAACCTATAACGACTACCTGAAGGAACAGTTCGGCGGTCTCATTGACCAGCTCGAAATCTCGGACCTCCAGAAAGAATTTGTCAAATCTCGCTGGCTGGACCAACTCATGTGGTTGGAGAAAAAGTCGGGAGAGTCCCAGAAAAAGCATTTCCGACTCCGTCTAATCACGATTATCGGCGGTGTCGTCATCCCCGCTATGGTCAGTCTGAATGTACGAGATGGTCCAGCCAAAGATGTGATTTTTTGGGGAACCTTTAGTTTGGCGCAGGTGGTCGCTATTAGTGCCTCAGTGGAAGAGTTTTTCCACTATGGGGAACGCTGGACTCAATATCGTAAAACCGCAGAAATGCTGAAAACCGAGGGTTGGCAGTATTTCCAACTGAGTGGCCCCTATCGTGACTCGTCTTGTCATAGTAGCGCCTATCGCAGTTTTGCAGACCGGGTTGAACATCTGATTCAAGAAGATGTTTCGGCTATCACAGCCGTCCTAGAAGAAGCTCAGCAACAACAGGGTCAAAGGAGTGCTGAGGCCAGCAGTCAGTTCTCTGAAATGGCTCAGGAACTCGGACGGAGTCGACCACTCCCCCCCCCTCCTCCTCCTCGCCCCCAGCCCCCGGTTCCCGCTCAACGGAGAGCAAGTGTCAATGAACCCAGCACCCTCCCTCGCTATGATGACTCGATCACCCGTGATCCCTTTGGGGATGACTTTGGTGATGAGGTTGGGCCAACGCCAGCTCCAATCACCTCTCAACCCCCCCGCTCTTCCCGTTCTTCTGGGAAAGCTCATGTGACGGCTCCCCCACCACCGGAGATTAACGATCCCAAGCTACAAAATCTCAAAGCACCTCCGGGGGAACCCATTTCTCCGCGAGCCACGTGATGGCTATTGACCGTTGATCGCCCCCGTTGATAGACTTCTCCCATCCCAGCTCAGGTCATGGAACCTGTGGCTGGGATGTTCTCATTGGCTAGTTTTTAACGGTTATAACCTTGTCTGATTACTGCATCTATCCCTTCTGCCCTTAACTCCGGGAGATATTAGCCCGGTTTTAACTCATGACCATCAGGGTTTACAATCGTCTCGTTACCCCTACTTTCACTAAAGTCGACTGGTTGGTTCGGGGGTGTTTGGTACTGAGCCTTGCGAGTTTTTTGGGAGCTGGAATTACCGCTGTTTCCTATTGGCGTGAACGCTACGGAACCATTAATACCGCCCTCACTTCAGCTCAAGAGAACCTTGATAAGGCCGTGCGAGAACTCAATGCAGAACTCGAACATCTTGAAACCACGGTTGAAGGGTTGGCTGAGGAACTGAGTTCAGGCGCTTTGGACAACGCTGATATCGAAGCCCGTCTTGAAGAAATCCTCCTGGCTAACCCGAGCTTCTCAGCGATGGCGGCGGCCTACGAACCCTTTGCTTTTAGTGAGGAGCGGGAGCTATTTCATCCTAACTTTAAGCGACTCGTAATCGATGGAGTGGAACAGTTTGAGCGATTTGATGTAGAGGAGTTTGCGGATTACCTGGAGCGAGATTCCTATCGTCAGCCGTTATTGGAAGGGGCACAATGGAGTGAGCCTTACATGAGTGCCATCATTAACTCGATTGTTCTTGAATATAGTGCTCCTTTTATATTACCCGCCGAGAATGCTCCTGACCCGAGTGGAATTGTTTATGCCAATTATGATCTAGACCAGTTAAGCCGACTTTTCCAATCCTTGGATTTAGGCACAACTGGCTATCCAATTGTCATCACGTCTTCGGGTCAGTTGATTTACCACCCTATCATCCATTTTGTGCAACAACAACGCTCCATTTTTGACTTGGCGCAGCAGTTTGATGATTCAGACCTTGAGGAAATTGCTCAGCGAATGGTGGCTGGAGAATCAGGGGTTGAACAACGGGGTGGAGAGACCCCGTCTTGGATGGTTTATCAAGGGATTCCTACAACCAATTGGTCGGTTGGGGTGGTTCTGTTTCGTGATGATATCTTGAGTGATACGGTCAGTTTAACGAAGAAGTTAATCTTCTTGAACCTTCTGGTCATGTTGGGAGTTGTCTTTGCCCTGGTGGTGGCGTTACCTCCCCGTCGTGATGACATATCACGACTTTGGCTACTCTCAAGGTCTGTGTCGGGAGTTCTCGCTTTGGGACTTCTGGTAATCTGGCTGTTGGAGATGGAGGAGGCTGCAATCGATCAGGAGATAACACGCCCATTAGTTACGGAGAGTAGTCTCCTGCAATTCTTAGAGCGTCAACGTCAACGAAATCTTGCACAAGGACTATCTGAGCCAATCTTGTTGCCAACTGGGGTATTTCTTCAGTCAATGGAGTTCAAAAGTGCTAATGATTTCTTCGTCACCGGATATATTTGGAAACGGTATGATGATGAACTACATGACGGGGTGTCACGAGGGTTTGTTTTGCCCGAAGCCATTGCCTTTAGCAGTCAGGAAGCCTACCGTGAAGACTTACCCAATGGGGAGTTGATTGGTTGGTATTTTCAGGCTACTCTCCGCCAACCATTTGATTATACTAAATATCCCTTCGACAATCAACGGGCTTGGTTGCGGATTTGGCCTGAAGATTTTGCCTCGAATGTGATTCTAACGCCAGATTTAGAATCCTATGACTTGATGACTCCGGTCTTTTTGCCGGGTTTAGAGGTTCCCCCCAATATGGTTCTTCCCGGTTGGAATATTAGACAGAGTTTCTTCCGCTACCGCTTTAACAGCTATAACGTCAATTTTGGTTTCAGGGGAGAAACCCAGATTAAAGATTTTCCAGAACTCTATTTTGAAGTGGATTTAGAGCGAGACCTGTTGACGGTGATAATTACTAAAATGCTCCGGGTCATTGTTGTGTCAGGTCTGCTATTTGGTATTCAATATCTCATCCGCTACAAAAAAGATGATAATCAACTGGGATTTAGTGCTTCGGGAGTCATTGGTGCCTCTGGAGGCTTTTCCTTTATCTTGATTTTGGACCAAATCAATCTCCGGAGTCAGTTGGCAACTGGCGGCATTATTTACATTGAGTACTTCTACTTTGTGTTGTATGCCATGATTTTGGTGGTTGTTTTTAATGCCATTATGGTTGCTAAAGGCTCGAACAATGCTCTGTTGAAATACAACAATAACCTTTTGCCCAAGTTGTTGTATTGGCCGCTTCTCTTGAGTTTGCAAATTCTGGTGACGCTGTTTGTGTTTGTTTAAGGAGGCGGAGGGAATCGCGGTGGCTCAATTTTGGACTAAACTGGAGCAAATTTTGGAGATGCGATCGCCCTGGTTCACCCTGATTGGCGAACGGTTGCGAGACGATCGCGATCGCACTCTAGACTACTGGCGAGTGGAAAAAGCCGACTCCGCCATCATTCTCACCCAGGCCCAAGGCCAGTTCCTGCTTCCTCCCCCCAGTTATCGCCCCGGTATCGCCCAAGCCACCCTAGACTTCCCCGGTGGACGCATCCCCCCCCATCACCCTCCTGAAGCGGCGGCCCGGGAGATTCTGATGCGGGAGTTGAGCCTGAATCCTGAGCAAATCCTAGACCTCACCCCCCTCAATGACCAGGGTTGGCCCATTAATAGCTCCTTTTCCAATCAACGGCTATTTGGCTTTGTCGCTGAACTTGAGGTCTCCCCTGAAGAACTTTCCCCAGACCTACTAACCTATCCTGGCACTGAAACCGGTATCGCGACCTTATTAAAGGAACTGACCTGTCTCCAATGTCGCGCTGTTCTGCTGGAGTGGCTACACCGATGACCTCAGACCCCCCCAGCTTCAAGCCTGAATCCCCCCCAGACAGCCTAGCCTCTCATCATGAATCTCCTGCTCACGGCCCGGGGATGTCTTGCCACTCAGGGGACTTTCCATCTCTCTGGCTCCGAACTTTAACAACGTTTCTGTTGTTAAAGTTACCAAAGCCGGTAAAATATGCTTTAAGATTGCCGAATTTTAGAAATAAGCATTTCCCTATGACCGCAGCCACTCCCTCCGCTCCTACCACAGCACCAGAATTTTGTCAAGGTATTCAATTTTTTGCCGACAGTCTTCCCGGCTGGGAGACCTACGCTAGCCAGCCGGCCCTGGCCGAGGGCGCAACAGCGATTCGTGACCTCAGCGATAAAGCCGCCGTCTATCAAACCCTGCTGGCCGCCGATGCCCTGCGCTATTTAACCCTACAAATCACCTCCAGTAAAGCCTCAGGACATCCCGGCGGCTTTGCCAGTATTTCCGATGCGATCGCGGCCCTGGTCATGTTGGGCTACAAAAACATCATCACCGAAGTGGGACACCACGCCCCCGGATTTTACAGTAACGTCTTCCTCGATCGCTCCCTGGAAGACATGGGCATCAGCACCGTCCAACAATTGCGCGATCGCTTCCGGGAAACCCACGGACTCCTGGGTCACCTCTCCGGACAAATCCCCGGCCTCCTCAACCCCGCCGGACCCCTGGGCCAAGGGCAACACTTCGCCATGGCCGGGGCCAAACTCAACCCCGGCGTACTCTTCCCCGTCACCATCGGCGACGGCGGTATCGGCGAACCCTACGTCATGAGTAGCTTCGGTCACTTCAACACCGCCTACCCCAACGTCACCAACTTTCTACCGATTTTGGTTTGGAACGGCTATAGCCAAGAACACCACAGCATGGTCTCCACCAAAACCAACAGCGAAATGCGGGACTATTGGTCTGGAAACGGCTTCCAAGAGATTATCCTCATCGACGCCAAAGACTACGACGACGCCAACCAGCCCGGAGATTACGTCGACAGCACTCAATTCTCCCTAGAAAAACGCCTAGAGTTCACCCAAGCCCTCCTGCAAGCGGTCCAGACGGCCGCCCAATCCGCCCTCAACGGAACCCTAACGGTGTTGATTGTCAAACAACTGAAAGGGGCCGGCGTTCACAAACGGGGGGCCCAATCCCATAACCTCTATCCCGGAGATACCGTCGAAAAAGACTATATCGCCAACGCCCTACAAGCCCGGGCCCTGACCCCGGACGCCTGGCAATTAGTGCGGACCAACTACGAACGGGCGGCTGGGGGTCCCGCCTCCAAAACCGTCGTCACTGAATTTGAACGGGACGTACCGGATTTAGGAACCCTGCCTCTGAATGAGTTTCCCGTCGGCGGCGAGAAACAGGTGGCCACCACGGCCATGGGAGAACTGGTGGGCTATGTGGGCAAACAGGACCCGGATTTCGTCGTCACCAACGCCGACGGAAATGCCGCCTCGGGGATTAACAATATCAACATTGCCCTCAACATCATTCACCCCACCCCCGACGACACCTACTTTCAAAAGCCAGGGGGTCAAGTCTATGAACCTCTGAGTGAAGATGCTTGTGCCGGTTTAGCCGCCGGACAAGCCCTATTTGGCGGACGGACCCTGTGGTGTTCCTATGAGTCCTTTGTGGTCAACGGTCTCCCCATTTGGCAAACCGTGACCCAAGCCATGGCAGAATTGCGCCGTCCCACCCCAGCCACGATTACCCTGTTTACAGCGGGGGCGTTGGAACAGGGACGTAATGGCTGGACCCACCAACGGCCTGAGATTGAAAACTATTTTGCCGCCATGATGCGCAATGGCAATGTCTTCCCCCTGTTCCCGGTGGATGCCAATAGTATTCAAGCCTGTTATGAGTGGGCGTTGGCACAGAAGAATAAAGGGATTACCATTACCGCCAGTAAGTCCCCCCTCCCGATTCGCACCACGTTCGCCCAAACCCATCAGGCGTTGCAGGATGGGGCGGTGGTCTTGCAAGAGACCCCCGGCAAGAAAACCGTGGTCTTTGCGGTGTTGGGGGATATGGTCTTGTTGCCGGTGGTTGAGGCGGCCCAACAGTTGCAAGAGCAAGGCATTGGCAGCAAAATTGTGGCGGTGGTCAGTCCCCGCCGTCTCTATCGTTCCTCCGATGTGGCTTGGGAGATGTCGAGTCAGAAGGATGGCGGTTTTGTGGATGATGCCAGTTTTGCCCAAATGTTTGACGGGGATGCCCTGTTGGCGGTCACAGGGGGGTCTAGTGCCATGTTAGAACCGGTGATGTTACGCAGTAATAGCCCTCGGGATGTGTTTGCCTGGAAACGGGGTGAAACCGCAGCTAGTGCAGCGGCGGTGATGGCGATTAACGGCATTACCTCGGAGAATTTGGCTAAACGGGCTACGGAGTTACTGGGCTAAGGTTCGGGTCACTCTCGGGTGAGTTGGGGCTATCTCCACTCACCTGGGAGGGACGGGGTTGGTGAGGGGTGAGGGGGGGCTATGTTAGACTCAGAGCAGTTCATTTTTCCCTCACTGTCATGTCTGCTTCTGTTTCTGATTTGTCGCAGACGGCTACTGATACCGTTTCGGCTGAGGAAATTGTGTTTCCTCCCGGTGACCTCCCCAGTAACGAGCCTCCTTGGGAAAGTTCTCTACATCTTCAACAACTCCTGCTTCTGATGAGTTGTCTTAACTGGGTTTGGAGAGACCGTCAGGATTATTTCTGTGCGGGGAATCTCACGGTGTACTATAGTTCCCGTCAGTTGAAACCGGAATTGTTCCGAGGTCCGGATTTTTTTGTGGTCTGTGATACGTCCAACCAGCCTCGCCGTAGTTGGGTGGTTTGGGAGGAGAATGGGAAATATCCCAATTTGATTATTGAACTTTTATCGGACAGCACCGCCAAGGGCGATCGCGGACTCAAGAAACAGATTTATCAGGATATTTTTAGAACCCCCGATTATTTTTGGTTCGACCCTCAGAGTTTAGAGTTTCAGGGGTTTCATTTACTGGATGGTCTCTATCATCCTTTGGAACCGAATGAGTCGGGATGGCTGTGGAGTCAGCAGTTGGGGTTCTATTTAGGGGTGCATGAGGAGCGTTTGCGCTTTTTTACTCCTGAGGGAACTCTGGTTCCCACACCGGAAGAAGCGGCGGAACGTGAGCATCAAATCAATGTCAAACTGAGGGCTAAGCTAGAGGAATTGGGAATCGACCCAGAACAACTCTAATTGAACTGAGTAACGAGAACCCGCCCATTAAGAGACCGAGTTTCTCCAAGAAACCCGGTCTCTGGCCTTGGGGGATAATCAGTCAACCCCTCAGAGTCTTGATGGCTGTTCAGGATATCGAGTGGGATTTGTTGGAACACCAGATTGTAGGAGCGAACGGCGTTCAATGGAGTGCATCTCAGTTAGGAGAGTGAGTCAATCTACTCAATGATAGTTTCCCTTTGCCTTCTTCCCCCTTGCCATCCCTGAAAACCCTAGCTAAACTTAAAGGATGTTCAAACTGACGCCGGAATAATGAGCCTCAGTCTAAATCCTATCCGGAGTATCGATGAAACCTGGGTTCCGGCCACCTGGGATGAGTACCTGCGTGCGTTAAAAAACTCCTCCCAGGTCAAGTCCAAGGGCTATTATACTCATGGACGAATGCAAGTCGATATGCAACTCCCCATCAGCTTCGATCATGGTAGCGACCAAAGTATCATTTCCCTCGCTGTTAACTTATACAGCATTTTGAAAGGCATTCCCTTTCGAGAATTAGATAACTGTTCCTTCCGCAAAACCGCAGAAGTCGAATTTCAGCCGGATTTAGCCTATTATGTGGGGTCTCAAGCCACCGCCATCCCCAGTGGGACGGGAATTATCCATCTCGAAACCTATCCCGTCCCCAATTTAGTCGTAGAAGTTGCCAAATCATCCCTCCTTGATGACCGCACCGTCAAGCGAGTTCTCTATGAAGACGTGGGAGTTGCCGAGTATTGGATTGTTGATGTGGAAAGTGCCCAAGTTTTGGCCTATCAAATGAGCGATCGCGGGAGCCTGAGAATTGATAGTTCCCTCATCTTTCCGGGACTGGACATTGCCCTCCTCAATGAAACGCTACAACGCAGCCGTCATCAGGATCAATCCCAGGTGGGGGCTTGGTTAATGGCCCAATTTCAAGGGGCGAGTGAATCGGGAATCCAGCCCACATAAGCCCTCAAGGCAAAGAATAACCCGCCCATTAAGAGACCGAGTTTCTCCAAGAAACCCGGTCTCTGACTTTGGGGCCAATCAGTCAACCCCTCAGAGTCTTGATTCGCAAAAGAATAACCCGCCCATTAAGAGACCGAGTTTCTCCAAGAAACCCGGTCTCTGACTTTGGGGCCAATCAGTCAACCCCTCAGAGTCTTGATGGCTGTTCAGGATATCGAGTGAGATTTGTTGCCTGGAACACCAGATTGTAGGGGCGAAGAGCCGTTTGCCCCTACTGAAATTCCGAGTTCAGTCGGTGTGGCCAGGTTGGGAGTCACTGTGTCTCCTACAGGGCAAGACTTTCACTTGCATCAAAGAGTCAGTTAGGAGCCAAGGTTTTGGGTTGGTTTCTCCCCGCTGGTTATGTATTAGCCAGCGAACGAATCGCACTCGTGTTTCCATTAATTCCGCTTCCGAAGAAGCGGTGAGTGACTGCACCGGTACTGGGCAACTGACTTATGGCCCTACGTTTCCATTAATTCCGCTTCCGAAGAAGCGGTGAGCCGTTGGGAATGCGAAGAGGTCCTAGGCGGTCGAGGTTTCCATTAATTCCGCTTCCGAAGAAGCGGTGAGGAGCAACCGAATGCCACGTCCCGCAACCACTGTGCCATGGTTTCCATTAATTCCGCTTCCGAAGAAGCGGTGAGCAAGTCTCCTCCGAAGAGACTGTCAATCCGTAATTTCAGTTTCCATTAATTCCGCTTCCGAAGAAGCGGTGAGCTTCTATCGAGAGCCTCGTGGCGGATCATGCCGGAGAGTTTCCATTAATTCCGCTTCCGAAGAAGCAGTGAGCAGTGGGTGGAACCGCTGGTGTTATCACAATCTACGTGTTTCCATTAATTCCGCTTCCGAAGAAGCGGTGAGGGCATAACGGACAGGTGGGATGCCTTTTCTTAGTAACCGTTTCCATTAATTCCGCTTCCGAAGAAGCGGTGAGTCGACCCTGAAACCGGAGAAGGCAACTTTTATGCCCTTCGGTTTCCATTAATTCCGCTTCCGAAGAAGCGGTGAGAGTTGCAGGTGCGTCCGTAGGACCACAAGGGGCATGTTTCCATTAATTTCGCTTCCGAAGAAGCGGTGAGTGTCCGTGACTGAACCACTCGTGCCTCTTCGAACCTTTGTTTCCATTAATTCCGCTTCCGAAGAAGCGGTGAGCGGTGTCCGTCGCACCTTAGCAGACCACCGGCAAAGCAAGTTTCCATTAATTCCGCTTCCGAAGAAGCGGTGAGCGCTTGCGAAGCGGACCGTCGAGCAAAACTATTCGACAATGTTTCCATTAATTCCGCTTCCGAAGAAGCGGTGAGACTTCGTGTACTGGGGGTCTTGGTTTGTCTTTCAAAAGTTTCCATTAATTCCGCTTCCGAAGAAGCGGTGAGCACTTTCTCAAACTGCCGCCGGTGGTTCTCTCGGCGTTTCCATTAATTCCGCTTCCGAAGAAGCGGTGAGGAAAAACCAATGCCAGTCGCATCGTAGCGACACCCTCTGTTTCCATTAATTCCGCTTCCGAAGAAGCGGTGAGATTAGTGAACTGGGTGGCCGACACTAATCCCCTCGTTTCCATTAATTCCGCTTCCGAAGAAGCGGTGAGTTTTCTCGGTTCTCCATTTTCTTCCTTCTTCTCAACATCGTTTCCATTAATTCCGCTTCCGAAGAAGCGGTGAGACCTCTAAACAGGGGCCATTCCAGACCAAGTCAGAAGTTTCCATTAATTCCGCTTCCGAAGAAGCGGTGAGGATCCGCTCCCGAACACCTCCGCCCAGAATGGCAGCATGTTTCCATTAATTCCGCTTCCGAAGAAGCGGTGAGTGTCCAGTGAGTCCATCGCAACATTCTCCAGCAATTTCGGGTTTCCATTAATTCCGCTTCCGAAGAAGCGGTGAGTCGTCAGTTCTCAACCGCTTATGAAGCGGAAAACTGGTTGTTTCCATTAATTCCGCTTCCGAAGAAGCGGTGAGTATTGTGACCTATATGCAAGGTCCATTCCAGACCAAGTCGTTTCCATTAATTCCGCTTCCGAAGAAGCGGTGAGGTTTTGTAGTCGGAATTAATGTTTCGATTGGTTCTTCAAAGTTTCCATTAATTCCGCTTCCGAAGAAGCGGTGAGAACCCCTAAACTCCTCTGTTTACTTAATAAGGTAATGTACAAGTTTCCATTAATTCCGCTTCCGAAGAAGCGGTGAGCTGTAGTAATAATCCTGGTCGCAAACGACCAGGCGTTTCCATTAATTCCGCTTCCGAAGAAGCGGTGAGAAGAAAATGGTTGCTGGGTTCTCGGACTCTCCGTAGTTCGAGTTTCCATTAATTCCGCTTCCGAAGAAGCGGTGAGCGTGCCGAAGCATACGCAATGGCACAATTTTACAAGTTTCCATTAATTCCGCTTCCGAAGAAGCGGTGAGCCGCTACTATAAGTGGTTCTACACAGTGACAACAGGTTTCCATTAATTCCGCTTCCGAAGAAGCGGTGAGCCTTCCAGGGGTTGTTTGAAGGGGTTAGCTCCCTTGCAGATGGTTCCATTAATTCCGCTTCCGAAGAAGCGGTGAGCTCGTCAATTCGGTCGCAATTCGGCCGTAGGGGCTGCGAAGGTTCCATTAATTCCGCTTCCGAAGAAGCGGTGAGGGTTTGTCCGCCTCCGATTTTATAGCGAGGATCGCTGGTTCCATTAATTCCGCTTCCGAAGAAGCGGTGAGAAGTCCTAACCCTTAACGGGGAAAACGGGGAAAAAGAGGTTCCATTAATTCCGCTTCCGAAGAAGCGGTGAGATTTTCGAAACCCAGATCCGCTCTGCTTTTCAGTTTCGCCTCGGTTCCATTAATTCCGCTTCCGAAGAAGCGGTGAGTTTGCTTTTTCTTCTGTCTTTTTTAATTTTCATCCTTGTTCCATTAATTCCGCTTCCGAAGAAGCGGTGAGATTGTCCAGTTACCTCTCCTTTCCAACTCCTTCAGTGGAATTGTTCCATTAATTCCGCTTCCGAAGAAGCGGTGAGGGCAGGCTCATAGAACCCGCTCCACGCCCCGATTGTAACCCCACCGATCCGGGGGGGTCAAGAAAGACCCAACACAAATGAGAATTAGATGCAATAGCCAACTGTCCAACCCCCCGTAAACCCAGATGTAGCAAGAACTATGTGGCACTCCACGACAGAATAGGGGTTTCAGCCATCGCCGGACCCCCGTGGACGATTATCGATTGAGGATAAACCATAACCTTAGCTAATGTCACAGCGAAAGCCATCCCTTCCGTCAATACCCCCCTCATTCTAACCCTCAAACTTTCCAAACAAACGGACAGTAAACCGATCGCTCCCCCACCAAACAAGCCACATAATCCCACACCTGAAGCTCGATCGCCCGCACATACAAAATCGGCTCACCCACTTGGGGATGAGTCACCGAAGTTTGTAACCGCTGTTGCCAAGCGCTCAAAAAACGCTTCAACCCCGCCGGACGGAGATACACCGCACCGCGTACATCAGCCGGGAAAAAGTCGTCAGGTTGCACTCCCCCTCGATTCAGCAAAGATACCACCACCGAATCCACCAAGGGGGCGCGAAATTCCTCCACCAAATCCGAGACTAAACTGGCGTAGCGGGAACTGGGAACATGGAGATTACCGAAGTGGGGATGTAGGCCCACCGCACGAACCAGAGAAAAGACGGTTTGATAGAGAAGTGTGTAGCCCAGACTCAGAAGTGCATTCACGGGGTCGGTGGGGGGACGGCGGCTGCGGTGAGAGAAGGTGAACGGTGGCTGAAGGCAACGTCCCAGTCCTCGAAAATAGATGCGAGTTCCCTGGCCTTCACAACCTAGCAAACCTTCGAGGCTGGGGGATTCCAAAGCCCGATCGCGCCAATCCTTCAATTGCGCGATACAAATGCGAATCTCAGCATCACGACGAGATCGGTTCAACCGTTGCAGCAAAACACGGCAATTGTGGAGTTTTCCCGAGACGATTTGCTGGGCTTGGGTGAGGACGAACTGACGATCGCGCGATCGCTCCACCTGGGCCACCAGGCGTTCAATATCCGGGAGTCCCTCGGCAGACAAACGCCCACAATAGCGCCCGGACTGGGTGAGAAACATCACTGGAATCTGCTGTTGCAAGACTCGATTGACGACAGCATGGGAGAGGGTGCAGCGACCAAACACCACAATATGGCTCAGGCGTTGTAGGGGAAGTGAGACGAGGAGGTTGTCTCCTTGCCAAACTTGCAACTGCTGCTGTTTGAGGCTGAGATAGGTTCCTTGTTCAGCCACATAGAGTGGAATTGTCATAGTGAACGGCGACGGAATCGCCGGGAGTGACAGATAGTTCCTAGCTTCCACTGGCTGATTTGAGTTGTGATTTGAGTTTTTGGGAATAACTCGTCACGGGTTGACTAGGGCCGGCTGTGGTACAACATTGACAACAGCTAATCTTGCTAATCAACTTGCCAATCAACTTGCCAAGGGTATGTCCAAGCGATCGCTCAGCATCTCGGCCACAGGACGACGGGCGGCCATGGCTCGACTCCAAGGTCGCAATCTCAGTCAGCGCGCCTTTGCCAAGGAACTCAACATCGCCTACTCAACGGTTAATCATTTTTTTAATGGGATTGCAGTCGATCGCCGTATTTTTGGGGAAATCTGCGAAGCCTTGGGCCTGGAGTGGGAAGATATCGCGCAAATGCCCGATGAGGTGGATCTGTCAGATATTTTCAACGATGAGCAGACCCCAACCGATTCACCCCATCATCTCCTAGAAACTGTCCAACGCAACTCCAATCGAGCCAGAGCGGCGTTACATCCCTATCTGTTGCAGCCGATTCGACGGGACAGCCTGGAACACCACTGTATGGAAGAGATTAGGCGGGGTTTGCGTCAAGGCAAACGGCGTATTCTTCCGATTTTGGGTGCAGCCGGATATGGTAAAAGTACCCTGCTGGGAATGCTGTACGATCGCCTCCTCGACGAGGCCCAGCCTGAAGAGTGGGTGGCGTTGGCGCGATGCGATGACCTGATTGAGACGGCGGAAACCTTTGAGGAGGAGTTGGGGGAACGATTGAGCGATCGCCCGCTGGCTGACGCAGACGGCAGATGGCGAGGTGGCAAAGCAAACGGCGATCGCTCGCATGACGGAGCGCGATCGTTTGCCCTACTATCTCTGGACAATTTTTCGCCAATTGCTAGTTCTGGTCTCTTTTGAGGAGTTTCAGCGCCTGAGTACCCTGCTGCCTCGGGCAGAACTCCTGTCATTTCGGGCTTTGGCCCTGGCGGCGATCGCCCGAAACGAGCCGGAAACTGGCAGTGTTTTGGCAGGGTTGTCCGACTGGGCAAACACTCAGGATGGAACCTATCGCGAGACGTTGCTGGTGGTGGCGAACTCAGCGCCTCTCGAACGGGCAGAATTAGCGTGGCGACTGGCATTGAGCGTTTTGGAAAACGTGGAAACAGCGTTCGCCAACAAAACAGTAGAACTTTGCAGTTTTTGGTGGCTGAGGCTGCCAAACCAGCATGGCGAACAGCTTGATCGCCTGTTTTCCGCGATTCAAGCTCGGTTTGGCGACAACGAAAACGCCCGCCTCAATCTGTTCGGACAGTTCCTCAGTGCGTTCACAATTGGCGCGTGTCAGCAGGGATATCGCCGCCTCGACGATGGGAGTCTGGCGGTGTTGCGGCGGTGGTACGTTGAGGTGGGTTCGAGCGGGCGCAGTCGCATCTGGGAGCTGCACGCCTTGCCTGAAACCCCTGATGCCGCTCGGGTGGCGTTTGTGGTGATGGCGACGGCACAGCCGCCGAGCAATTCTTTCGAGGAACGGGATGCGGCGTTGCATCTGCTGGTTTTGACGTTTCCGGCACTGTTGCAGCAGGGCGATACGCCGTTCGGGAGTCGCTGGCGAGACCTGTTGGCGGCTCCGCTACCGGAACGCTGGATGGAGTCTGTGGCGGGGGCGCTGGGCAAGTCTTCGGTGGAGGATGCGGCACGATTGCAGGCGTTGTTGGCGTTGGTGTTTGCCGAACGGGGCAATCCTCGACGGGCAATTTTGGCGTTGGAATATGCCATTGAGTTTGGGGGTGGGGAAGCTGTGGCAGCGGCGATGCGTCAGTGGAGCGCCGCTGAGATTCAGGTGAGCCGATTGTCTAGTGTGGCGGGGCTTCTGGCGGAACTGACGGCCTGCAATGCGGGCGCTAAACTGCTGTTGCTGGCATGGATTGCGCCACGTTTGGGCGATCGCCCGTTTGAGTTGATCCCGGCTTGCGATCGCCTGGTTGGGGAAACCACGAGTTTGGGCGATCGCTGGGGACAGCTCTTGATGGGAGTGCTGCCGACGTTACCGGAGAAGTTGCTGAGGCGCGTGTTGAAGAAACTGGAGATTGTACCGGAGGCGGTGAGGCCCTGGTTGGGGCAGTTGGAGTTGAAAGAGGCGCGTCTGTTGCGGGTGAAGGGCGATCGCGCCTTGGCGGAGAAGGGACCCGAAGCTGGGGATGAGGGGGCGTTGCTGCGTCTGTTAGCCGCCTGTGAAGACCCATCCCGAGAGGTGGCACTGACGGCATCCTGGGCGGTGTTGGCGGTGGCAGAAGAACGAGGAATGGCTCTGTTGTCCCTGGCCTCGGGATTGGCATCGCCCCTGGTGGGGGTGCGGCAGAATCTCCTGGGGGCGGCAGTTGAGGGGCTGAGGGCGGGCTATGGTACTCAGGGGGAGGTGTTGGAGTTGGTTCGCTGTGTGCGCGATGAGGAGCGGCCGGAAGTCTATCAGGTGCTGTTTCAGTTGCTTGAAACCCTGATTTATCGATCGCAGCAGCAGGGTGAGCGGGTGGAGTTGGCGGTGGCTGAGGCGGTTTGGGAGAGGGTTGATCGCCTGGTGGAGACACCGGCTTTGCTGAATCCGGTCGCCGGTGCGGCGTTTTTGGCTCTCAATCGTTTGGCGATGCAGGAAGACTCCTCCTGGGTGTTGCCGTTACAGGTGCGGACGCGGCGTTTGTTTCAGGTGGTGGATATTAAGCGGAAAGTGGATCGCACGGTGATGACGGGGCTATTGGTGCGGTTGGGGAAATATGACCCGGATTTTCTCAGGCGGTTGGTGGTTGAGGATTGTTTGAATGGGGAGTCACCCCTTCCGGCGGCGAATCAAGCGGCGTTGGTGGTGACGGTGGCGAAGGAGCGTGGGGTGTCGTCGGAGTTGTTGGATCGGTTATTGGATTGTCGGGAAACGCCGGATTTGGTGAAGGCGCGGATTCTTCGGGAACGAGGTTTGTAAGAGATGAGTTGGGGTTGAAACACCTCGGACAGTTTCAGGATTGTGGGAGTTATGCAGATAGGAAACGCCCGATTTGGTTCCACCAAATCGGGCGTTTCCATTAATTCCGTTTCCGAAGAAACGGGGAGAGGGCTAGATATCATAAACAGTCTGGGCAAAGTGTGTTTCCATTAATTCCGTTTCCGAAGAAACGGGGAGTCGTCGCAAGCTCTTTTGGTTCTATATGGATCTTTTTGTTTCCATTAATTCCGTTTCCGAAGAAACGGGGAGCGACCTGCTTGGACTGCTGAGTTTCATATTCGGGCAACTTTGTTTCCATTAATTCCGTTTCCGAAGAAACGGGGAGCTACTTCTCGAGATAGGAGAGAAAATAAAGATAATGTTTCCATTAATTCCGTTTCCGAAGAAACGGGGAGTTTTTAATTGCACTGTATCTGTACCCAACCAAGTCCAGTTTCCATTAATTCCGTTTCCGAAGAAACGGGGAGGTTTTATAACGGCCCATCTGCATGGGAAGGAGTGACAAGTTTCCATTAATTCCGTTTCCGAAGAAACGGGGAGTGGTTGCACTGCAGCTCAACGTGCTAGTCTAACTGATCGTTTCCATTAATTCCGTTTCCGAAGAAACGGGGAGAAGAAGATGCAGAAAATCATTTGGAAGACCTGCATCGGTTTCCATTAATTCCGTTTCCGAAGAAACGGGGAGCGGTGCAGGGTAACTCATTAGCATCACAGTGGCGCATCAGTTTCCATTAATTCCGTTTCCGAAGAAACGGGGAGAGAAGGCTTCGATTGCTTTCAAGTAAGGGAGGCTTGTTTCCATTAATTCCGTTTCCGAAGAAACGGGGAGACGAAACTCTCGGGTCTTTGAAACACAGGCCGAGTGGTTTCCATTAATTCCGTTTCCGAAGAAACGGGGAGCATTTCGGAACCAACGGTGCAACAACCGTTGCGAAACAGTGTTTCCATTAATTCCGTTTCCGAAGAAACGGGGAGTTTTTTTTGCTGTTGTTTTGTTTTTCTTGTTTTTCCTGTTTCCATTAATTCCGTTTCCGAAGAAACGGGGAGTTGTCCCCAAGGCTACACCCTCAGGGAAACGTACTGCCGTTTCCATTAATTCCGTTTCCGAAGAAACGGGGAGTCAAAGGGGTGCTCCAGGAGAAATCCTGAATTACCTAGAGTTTCCATTAATTCCGTTTCCGAAGAAACGGGGAGTGTTGATGAAGTGATCGATGAGTATCACCGCCAGGTAGAACAGTTTCCATTAATTCCGTTTCCGAAGAAACGGGGAGCAGTGGAATAATGTTGACGATGCGACACGTCGTCTCCGTTTCCATTAATTCCGTTTCCGAAGAAACGGGGAGCATTTTTGGTATTCACGTTTTTATTCTTGTTTAATGCTGTTTCCATTAATTCCGTTTCCGAAGAAACGGGGAGTCAGTTTTCCACCCTGTGCTTTGTTCTCAATTTTGTTTCCATTAATTCCGTTTCCGAAGAAACGGGGAGTTTCTCCTCTTGGCATTGCTATTGAGTGTTCCTTCACGTTTCCATTAATTCCGTTTCCGAAGAAACGGGGAGACAGGACCTCTGGAAAAACAGGAGCCCGGTGGAAATGCCGGGGTTTCCATTAATTCCGTTTCCGAAGAAACGGGGAGCCAACGAATTTGGTATTCAAACCACCGTTATGCAATTGGAGTTTCCATTAATTCCGTTTCCGAAGAAACGGGGAGCCATGCCAACAGTAGTTTCTGTGGGGAGGAACACATTGTTTCCATTAATTCCGTTTCCGAAGAAACGGGGAGGTCAGTATTGCTTCGGACATCTCCGAAAATAATGCTGTTTCCATTAATTCCGTTTCCGAAGAAACGGGGAGTTTTTCTTTGAGAAAAAAGAAGCGGACTGGGAGCTTTACGTTTCCATTAATTCCGTTTCCGAAGAAACGGGGAGCAGCAGGTATAGCAAATGCAAACAAGACTAACAACATTAGTTTCCATTAATTCCGTTTCCGAAGAAACGGGGAGGAACTTTATACCCCGGTAGCAATCTTGGTTTAGGTATGATGTTTCCATTAATTCCGTTTCCGAAGAAACGGGGAGTTTTTTCGTTTGTGCCTTTTTGGCTTGGGGAACCGTCGTGTTTCCATTAATTCCGTTTCCGAAGAAACGGGGAGACTTTAACTCTCGTGAAGAGGCGGAACGGCGACTGGAGGAGTTTCCATTAATTCCGTTTCCGAAGAAACGGGGAGCAACTCCGTTTTGATCCTCCGACAATGCCACCCTACAGTTTCCATTAATTCCGTTTCCGAAGAAACGGGGAGCATTTATTGGTCACGTGTCCGAAACGTGATCATCGGGTTTCCATTAATTCCGTTTCCGAAGAAACGGGGAGCTTTTCCCAGGAAGGAAACGGAGGGTACTGTTACTCCGTAATGTTTCCATTAATTCCGTTTCCGAAGAAACGGGGAGCGGGGATTCGATCTAATACGCGGTCGCCGCTTTCCGTTTCCATTAATTCCGTTTCCGAAGAAACGGGGAGCCTTTTGCTCCACCAAGAGAGTGCGAACGCATCTATGGTTTCCATTAATTCCGTTTCCGAAGAAACGGGGAGTTTTTTAGGGTCGCTCTTGGCTTCTTCCCCCTCCTGCAGTTTCCATTAATTCCGTTTCCGAAGAAACGGGGAGTTAGGCTCGCTCTTGATGCCCTGCCCTCCTGCCCAGCAGTTTCCATTAATTCCGTTTCCGAAGAAACGGGGAGCTTTGGGGTGAAAGCCCTAGGAGAGTGGAAGAGATAAATGTTTCCATTAATTCCGTTTCCGAAGAAACGGGGAGTTTTTCGTTTTTCGTTTGCTGTTTCTTGGCATGGGGAACAGTTTCCATTAATTCCGTTTCCGAAGAAACGGGGAGCGGTTTCCGTGATAGCGGTAGCCTCCCAGATGCGTATTTCCGTTTCCATTAATTCCGTTTCCGAAGAAACGGGGAGTTATCGCACTCGTGGTTTGGGGGGTTTTTACCTCCGTTTCCATTAATTCCGTTTCCGAAGAAACGGGGAGAGGGGTAAGCGATGCCTCTAGGGAGGTATATAGACCGTTTCCATTAATTCCGTTTCCGAAGAAACGGGGAGTTTCTTTTTTAGCAGCCTGTTTTTTAGCAGCCTTTTTGTTTCCATTAATTCCGTTTCCGAAGAAACGGGGAGGTGCCTCTAGTTTCATCGGCAATGCGAATCAGCAGTTTGGTTTCCATTAATTCCGTTTCCGAAGAAACGGGGAGATATAGTTCTTCCCTTAGAGAGATCGGTGAAAACCTCGTTTCCATTAATTCCGTTTCCGAAGAAACGGGGAGTTTGTTTTTTAGGGGCCTTTTTGGGTTCCCTGGGTGTTTCCATTAATTCCGTTTCCGAAGAAACGGGGAGTTTCGGTATGCCGCCTACCCAAGGCGATCGAGGACGTTTCCATTAATTCCGTTTCCGAAGAAACGGGGAGAACATACACAAGAAGAAAAAACAAGATGATAAGAGTAAACAAGTTTCCATTAATTCCGTTTCCGAAGAAACGGGGAGGGCAGGCTCATAGAACCCGCTCCACGCCCCGATTGTAACCCCATAGATCCGGGGGGGTCAAGAAAGACCCCGCACAATTGAGAATTAGACCCAATAGTCGAGAGTCCGACTCCCCGTAAACCCAGATGTAGCAAGAAATATGTGGCACTCCACGAGAGAATAGGGGTTTCAGCCATCGCCGGCCCCCCGTGGATGCTTATCATTTGAAAGTAAACCATCAGTTCAAATTATATAAACACGAAAAGTCCCCAGTTGCAAGCCGAACCGGGGACAGCAGATCGGTATCAGAACGATCGCCGAATAATGAGGTTTCCATTCATTCCGCTTCCGCAGAAGCGATGACTCACCCAAGGATGAATCTGGAAACCAGCATAAAAAGAGACTCCAACAAAAAACAGGTCACCGTGACCTAGACAACTCCGGACAAATGCGATCGCGCACCGACGGCGGTAACGTCTCGAACTCCTCCAGCAAAAAATCCAGCAACGCCAAATGCAACAAATCATTGTCCGTCGGCGGACGATGATACCGTCCCTGCTTGAACCAACGGCGAACCGTCGACTGAGAACGCCGACAAATATCAGCCAACTCCTCCTGCGTCACCGACCACTTGAAATAGAACGCCTGGGGACTCATGCGCCAACTACAATCACAGTAAGCGCGAATCAACCGACGTTCCCGGATGCCAATCTCTCTCGGTTGTTTCACCAAAACGCCCCCCTCAAACAATAAACACATCATCATCAATCGACCAATCCGGTTGAACCCCCAAAATGAGCGCCGTTTCCCGAGAACGACCAGAAATGGCATAAAAACGCACCTGGTCTTCTCGGGGTGCAATAATGCGGTCCAACCCCCTCAACAGTTGTTCCTGTTGCTTGGGAGTCAGCACACATTCAAACACCGACTTCTGAACCCGCAACCCATAGCGCAACAGCAACTTCGCCACCCGATTGCGTCGGGAATCCGCCACAATGTCGTAACAAATCAAATAAAGCCGTTCCATCAGTCCACCTCCCATTTCCATCACTTAATCGGGCGCAACATGGGACGATACGCCTCCACATCTCCCAACAAACAGGCCAAATACTCCCGAACCTGAAGTTCCAGACAACGACGATAGGTAACGCGATATCCCGTCGTCAGATGGGTCATCTCCGTTTGCAGCTTGTTCTCCCAATGCTTGACGAACTTGCGCAACGCATCAGGATGTAGATAGACCCCACCGCGCTCATCTGGCGGCGTGAAGTCATCCGCTTGCAGGACCGAGGAATTGATGAGATAGGCCACAAAGGAGTCCACCAGGGGCGATCGGAATTCCTCCATCAAATCGCAGACCAACCCAGGGCGATGGTCCAACGTCACGTGCAGATTGCCGAAATGGGAGTGCAAGCCAATGGCTTCAACAAAGGCATAGAGGTTGTAGCTCAGCAGGGTATAGCCCAAACTCATCAGACTATTAGCCGGGTCTTGCGGCGGACGCTTGCTACGTTTCGCAAACTGAAACTCCGTCTTCAACAAAGACCCGAAGCCACGAAAATATACTGATGCGCCTTTCCCCTCATACCCCAGTAACGCTTCTACGGAATCCGCTAAGGGAAGATAGTCCATCAGCGTCGCCAACTGGTCAATAGCCGTGATAGCTTCTGGGGTTTGTCGCCGTCGGTTCAGCCGCAGCAGCAAGACACGACTGTTGTGCAGTTTGGCCCGCACAATGGTCTCAGCCTGGGTGCGGACAAAGTCAGCATCAGCGGCGCATTGCACCTGACGCGCCAGGTACTCGACCTTGGCATTTCCCTGGCGGTTGAGTCGTCCGAAATAGCGCCCCTGGTTGGAGAGATAGGTCACGGAAATACCCCGTGACAGGGCTAAACGAACGGCACCGTGGGAGAGGTTGCAGCAGCCGAATAGAACCACGTGGGTCACCCGGTTGACGGGAACCTGCATTTGGAGTTGATGCTGGTGAAAGACCTGGAATTGGTAATGGCGGGCCTTGAGATAGGCCCCTTGGTCGGTAACGTAGAGAGTCGTCATCGGGTCAGCGAAATAGTGAGCAGGGGGTGCAGTGGAACACTGAGGGGTAGGCGGTTTCAGGGAACAGGCGCGGGGTGCGCGGGAGGGCGGCCGCACGGGACGACGTTTGGGGGTTGCGCCGTAGGGACGAGCTAGACCCCGTTTGAGTTGAGGGGGTGGGGGTTCGGTTAGGATTGCGTTCTCAAAGCGGTAGCTGAGGAAGCTAAATGGCTGGTCTGGGGCAAAAATTTGAGTTTTGTCGGGTTGCAGGCTGAGATAGAGCTGTTTGAGCCAATTTTGAATGTGCTGTAAGACGCGCTCGGCTTGGCTGAGGCTATCGCAGGCGAGAACGAGGTCGTCGCCGTAGCGCACTAGACGATAGCCCGATGTGATGCAGCGGCGATCGAACTCGGTAAGATACAGATTGGCTAAAGCGCCCGACAGGATATTGCCCTGAACCACCCCCTGACTGGAACGGCTGAGGGTTCCCTGAATGACAATCCCGGCTTCGACTTGCTGCATGACGGCTTCACGGCTGGGGGAGTCCAGGTCGAGGCCGTCGAGGGCGGCCCGTAGGATGCCGTGACAGAGATGGTCGAAAAACTGGGCGATGTCAGCTTTGACGGTCCAGGTGGGTCGTTCTTGATAGAGTTCAAAGTAATGCCAGGCACTCTGTTTGATACCCCGGCCGGGACGATAGGCGTAGCTACAGTCGAGGAAGTGGTCTTCGAGGGGACAGTAGAGGTCTTGGAGTAGGCATCGCTGCACGATTCTGTCGCGCACTGTTGAAATTCCCAGTAGTCGTTGACCGCCGCTGGGTTTGCGCAGGTAAAAGCCTTTGGCGGGTTGGGGGAAATAGGTGTCGTTGTGGAGTTGCTGCTGTAGCTGTTGCAGTTGGTCGCGATAGAGACTGGCGAACCAATCGACGGTCATGCCGTCCACGCCAGCCATACGACTGCCGCGCCTCACCTGTTGCCAGGCGATACGAAGTTGTTGTGGGTCGATGTTCATCTGGGGTTAAAATGCGACCCCTCGATGCTGGCAACGGCTGATTTGAGTTTTGGTTTGAGTTGGAGTGGGCGGTTGGAGTCAGTTATGGAGTAAGAAACCGAGTGTCTGAGAGACACCCGGTTTCTGGTATGCGAATATTAGGGCAACCTTGCAGCCGCAAGAAACCGAGTGTCTGAGAGACACCCGGTTTCTGGTATTCGACCCAAGTTTATCCAGATGGGGTTGGCTTAGCCGTTAAGCCAGTGATATGGTGCGTTGCGGTAGGGGCGAAAAATTTTTCGCTATTAAGCGTTAAATGGGTTTGAGCCGCAACACACCCTACCGTTCAAACCAGAACTCAAATCACCCTAGCGACCATGGATGCTGTCCCTGACGATAGACATCCATGACAACGTTATATCTAACCCGACCCCAAATCACCCTGAGGGGCGATCGCACCCACTTCACCCTTCACCACCGCCATCTCATCAGCAGCCGTTATCCCATTTCCAACGTCCAACAAATCGTCTGCTTTGAAGGCGCACAACTTCATCGCAGTAGCCAACGGGAAATCCAACGTCAGCGGATTCCCCTGCTGCAACTCGATCGCACGGGAGCCATCTGTGGCCGCTGGAATCCCGCCATCTCCCCGGTTCAGCGTCACGCCTCCCCCAGTCACTATCTTGACCTGGCCCAATGGCTGGCGCAGTCTCATCTCAAAGAGGCGATGGACTTACTCAAACACCTCAAGGGAACACCAACCCTGGCCGCCACTCGTTCTATTTTGGCCCTTCTCCACGACAGCCTCGGCGACGCTGACACCTTAGACCTAGTTCGGGGGTACTACGCCACCGCCACCGCCTACTACGATCGCGCCTTACGAGAATCCCTCACCGCCTATCTCCTACAACTCAACGGTTCCCGTCCGCTGATGTCCCTCAGTCAACTCCTGCGCGTCGGCGAATCGCTCCTCCATCACCGCTTAGAACTGGCCCTTAGCCACGCTCACCTCGACCTCAGCCTAGCTTACCTGCACAGTCCCACGGACTGCGAAGTCCCTCTCGTCTGTGATGGCGTAGCGGTGTTGCGTCCAGGATTTGTGGATGGGTTTGTTTGGCGTTGGCTGCACCGTTGCAGTGGCGGTTCCCGCACTTGGCTGGGGTTCTGTACCGCTTGGGAGCGTCAACCCTTGCTGGGGGATTGTCTCGATGAGTGGGTGGAACGGCTGAGTCGTTGGAGTGATCAAACCACCTAGATGTCTGCACCCCCCAGTCTCCCAGGACGGCTGGGGGAGTCTGTTGGAAGACGAACGGTTTTTTAATCCGCCGTTTGGGACGACAAACCTTGTCCGCAGACCCTATATTAGATATAGCGTTTCTCATTGACCTGGGGTACAGCCCACTCAAATAGAAGCGGCTGCCCGGCCAAAGAATATTTCTGTCTTCAAGATGCACGTCATCACACGCAAGCGGCTCAATGAATTTGCGGCTAAGTACCCAGAAACAGAAAAGGCATTAGCCCGTTGGTATAAAATAGTGAAAGCAGAAAACTTTAAGTCTTTTGCTGAACTGCGTCGTCGGTTTCCCAGTGCCGATCAAGTTGACAAACTCACGGTTTTTAATATTGGTGGCAACAAAATCCGGCTAATCGCGGCAATTCATTATAATCGACAAAAGCTTTACATTCGGGCAGTCCTCACTCACGCAGAGTATAATCTAGGAAAATGGAAAAAGTAACCCTGTTAAGCATTGATGAAACTCAAAACCTGTGGCAACCTCTAGCCAATCAGTTAGTGATTCCCCGTGATGAAGCCAGGTATCAATACTTGGTCGATTGGCTAGATCAACTCATTGATGAAGTTGGAGAAAATGAACAGCATCCCCTGGCTTCTTTGATGGAAATCATTGGCATTTTAATTGAAAATTATGAATCCCATCATGTCCCGGAACTTCACGATTGATGGACTCTCAGAGTTCAGGGAGATAAAATCCCTCCAGTTCCCTTGACAAACTAGGATTGTATTTGCCATACTGGAGATAGCCAAAAAGGAAGTTCCCTCAGCGAGACGGACTGTTTTGTTGGCTTGGTAGAGTGAGGTCTCCGGACCGCTCCCAGGCCCCGCTCGCAAAACAATGAGGACTCCGTCATGGCTAACCCACTCAACAACGGACTGACCTTCAAGCTTGCGACCATTGCGGTTTGCCAATTCACCGTGGTCACTAGCTTGCCTCCCGACGTCAGCGGCACAGTGCAAAACGTCGGCTCGGCTGTCCTGTCAGTGGTGGATGACCGCACCTTTCGCGGCTGGCTTGACCGATTCTGCGATCGCAAGCGGGATAATGACGACGACCAGCAGCAACAGGAAAGCGACAGCCAACTCCCTGACAGCGACGAAGACCAAGACGACCAAGCCGCTGACCCAGACAACCTCGACCCAAATTCCCAAGAAAGTCCCGAAAACGGCCCCGATGACCGGGAAGGCGACCCAGGCCTCGAGGATTAGACGTCCGTCAACCCAGTTTCAAGCTGAAACTGGGTTATTTATTTTTATTTAATTGTTATCCAGTTGAGTCGAGTTTACGGTAAGTTGGATGAAATCAGGGATTGGGGTCAATCACCATGACAGTCAAAGAAAAATTACTTGAGAAAATCGAGCAGTTATCCGAACCTGAGTTAGCGAAAGTCCTAGAGTTCGTCACGGTTCACTTGGAACCGCAAATGGGTCAAACTGAGACCGAAAATCTGAAGAGTAGCGCAGCCTGGAAAGCCTATTTACAGTCTGAACAAGAACGAGAAGAGGTGTATCGTCGTCTTGCTAACTCCTGACTTGACTCCCCAGTTTATAGAAAAACCCCTAGTTCTGGCAATTCACGACCGCCAAATTGAGAAGTTTGGTGGTCGTCATGGCTTACGAGATGAAGGATTACTCGATTCAGCCTTAGCACAGCCTAAAGCGAGTTTTTCTGAAAAATTACTGCATCCTACAATTTCAGAACAGGCGGCTGCCTATCTGTTCCATCTTATCATGAATCATCCATTTGTTGATGGCAACAAACGAACGTCTTTTGCCGTTATGGATACGTTTCTACGACTCAACCAGTACGCTTTAGAACTCACGAACGAGCAATCCTACGAGCTAGTCATGTTGATCGCTGAAGGCAACTTAGGCAAGTCTGGCGTTGTTGAACGACTTAAATCCTCTATTATTGTACATCGTCATCGAGGCGATCGCTAACCCATTTCCGAATATCGGAATAGAGATAAAACGGCTCAGACGGACTGGCGATGGTAGTTCCCTCCGGTAAAGGGACTAAGCGGGGTTCCGGTAAAGCTGAGTTCACGATCGCGAAAGCACTGGTGATAATTTGAGTCATGCGATCGCAAATCTCATCCGGCTGACAAGCCACACCAATTGTCGCTTGGATATCCCCATTCATTGACGACTGATCGCCTTCCCGCTGACGATCCTCTTGCAAAACCTCCAGTAAGCGAGACTTAGAAATCCCCTTAGCACCATGAATAATCTGATTGCGTTTAACACACCAATAATCCAAAGCTTGCATCGCCGCCATCATGTCCCCAACCGCCTTTTTTTGAATAACCTTGTCTTGAACCTCAATCAACGCCTGTAAAAAATTGCGTTTTGTGGGCCGACCGGGTAACTTAAATAACCCCCGGAGTGGCTTTTTCCAAGACCCCTTCACTAAACAATGTTGTTCTTTGACCTTTCGCACCAAACTCGAGTTTCCCATCCCACACTCTAGCTGATAAAATCGATGAGCCAGTTGCGGATAGTTAACAACCTGATTTGTTTTGAGATACCAATCATCCGGATAGTTAACACGATTAAAATAAAAATGTCCATTTTTGGGGTCAAGCTGTCGGAATAAATCGTGAATCGTCTCCTCGTAAAACAAGCCAACACGGATTAAAAACTCAGCCATGCGATCGAGTTGCCAAAACAGACAACATTGGGTGTGAAGATTGAGCAAACGATAGAGAGAATTTTGCGGATAACTGTACTGATTCGCCAACTCAGAGATAGCATCTAAGCGGTTCTCATGTTCCCGTTTCGCACCCCGCGTATCCAAATTCATCAACGCCACCGCCGTTCCCAACGCACGAACATTCACATCCACCAGTTCCCGACTGGCGTTCAACGCTTCACCGTTCTCAGTTTGCGAACTTTCCAGGGTGGCTAACGTCTCTTTCCAATCCGACAACACCACTCGGGCCCCATCAAAATCCCATCGTTGCAGCAGTTGCTTCACCGTTTGATATTTCATGGTGCGTTGATAGCGCCAATAGGAAACCCGGCGACAAGGAGAGGGTTCCCCCTCTAAAATGAGTTTCGCCTGAAGTTCCGGTTCCAAGTAAATTTGCCTTTCAATCTGAGAGGAAATCGCTTGAACTCGCAAGGCCGTTTGCATTTGTGGCGTTCCTCCTTTGATGCTGATGAGGGTGGTACAATGGCGATCGCACTCCCGATTTAAGACCTGGTAATACACATCAAACAAACCATCTTGGTCAACAGCCGCCACCCCCTTAGGAATGACCACCTTCTCAATCTTAGGACAGTTTGGGATTTGGGTTTCCAGCCATATCTTGAGGATTTCAAACAAATAAATTGTATCATCTCGATGAGGTGGAGTTTGGTCAGTCACAAAACAGTAAATGCGCTCCACCTTAAACTGTTCAACCGCTGTCTTGACAATTCCCCAAAAACGACCCGGACGAAGGCGAGGATTCCAAAAGTCGGGGTTTTCCTGATAAGCCGACAAGAGATGTTGCGTCAGTTCTCGAACAGAAAAGCGATACCTTGTATCAAAGGAAACTCCCAGTTGCGAGCATAGGCTTTCACAAATGAGTTGTTGACGCTGATTCCAACGAGTCTGACGAATCTCGCTGAGGTCTTGAACCGTTTTCATTAAATTCGGTTCATCCCGAGCAAATCCAACCGGTAAATAGTCAGAACTCGATGGAAGTTGCACCGTGAGGTCGGAGGTGCCAAGGTTGGCAATTAAGAGGCTAGTTTTTTCCCTTGTCATGGTGTTTACCCAAATCATCGCTACACTATAACATTTTACCACTTACCAAACCCGGTCAAACTCGCTGAGT
This sequence comes from Phormidium yuhuli AB48, assembly GCF_023983615.1. Lineage (GTDB taxonomy): Bacteria > Cyanobacteriota > Cyanobacteriia > Cyanobacteriales > Geitlerinemataceae > Sodalinema > Sodalinema yuhuli. The sequence continues at coordinate 714,912 of NZ_CP098611.1, forward strand.
TCATCAAGGAATTGCAAAAACTCCTGTTGAATTTCCAAGTTATTTCCAGTCGCCTGTAAGTTCGGGAAAATCGTCACAAACTCAATAAATCCCCGCCGGATTAACCGTCCATCTCGTTTGATATACCAAGGAGACATCCGCTGCCAAATTCGCCCAATTTGGTTCAGTTTTCCCGTTAAATGGGTTTGTTTAATGCTGCAATGGGACTTATAATCCCGATGAAACCAATCTAAGGCGGTGCTAATCGCATCCTCCCTATCATCATCAAATCGGGCCCAAACCTGAACCCGGTCAGGGTGCCAAGCCTCGCGCCAATTGGCACCACGAACATCGAGCCGTTGTCCCTCATCTTGCGTGACCCACTCTTGCATCGGTTGATACAGCCCCCGGACAAAGTAGCGGCGAATATCATCGAGATTACGGAAGGGTTGATACAAACCCAGTTCCCGTCCTAAAAACTCCCAGTGACAGCCAATATCTCGTCGGTAATCCTTATCAGAGAAGAAGCGGCGATGGCTGGCCCGTCGCCAAGACTTACCAAACCCTCCTAGCATCATCGAAAATTTAATAAGGCGAATCACGAAGGTTCTCAACCGCTGGCGACGTTCCTCATCCCGGACATTGAGCAGTAGAATATCTAACTGACCCTCATGGAGTGTAAACCATTGAGGTCCCTCGTCAAGTTGGCTGCGATCGCACCGAAACGCAACCCCCAACTCCCCCATCACAGAGCCGTCACGCCCCGCAAACCCACCCCAAAGGCGTTTTGTGATGGTTTGAGCAATTTCCGCCGTCGTAACGCCACCCAGTAGCCGCAACGTGTGACCTCGTAACGCCGCCTTGAACACATTAGGGCGAAATTCACCATCACCATTGACTCGGCGAGATATCAGTCCCTCTCCCTTTAGGCGGATACTGAGTAGCCGGGGGGCCGTAGAGTCTATCAGATGACCATATCCCGCACTGACGCGAGAGCCAATCCCGTACCCCAACGCCGTTTCCCAAACCTGCCAAATCTCCCCCCATTCCCTCTCAGAGAGGGGTTGATGGCTGGAAATCCCGAATCGCAATGTCGGCTGAAACAGCGACATCATAAAAAAGGCACTGTGGGCCCCCTGTTCCTCCACCTGCCAATGTTGCTGGGGGTGAACAACATCCACAAGGTCACTTTTATTCTTCCAGTCATTCACCGGATAGGCCCCATGAAAGCGAAGAATCCCCGGTTGAGTCTGTCTCGTTCCCTCAACCACCACCTCGCCACCGCAATACTGGAGAATGCGCTGGGGAAACACCTGCTTACAGGCGCGCCGAAAGGCCCCTTTCATACTTGAACCGGGATAAAACGGGCAACCCGTACCACTAATCACCGGGCGAATCATGCTGTCATCCTGGCCGCCATTGCTGACAAAACGCCAACTGATTTGATACTCCTTGGTGTTGACCCCTTCCGGGAACTCAGGAGGGTCTTGTAATGCGCCCCGCAACCACTCTTTTACCCAGATATAGGCTTCATTATTGGCAGCCTCGTCTCCTTTTAGGTCGGGATTAATGCGTTGAAGTTGGCAGCGTCCTTCAATTTGGGCGCGAAAGGCTAGGGGAACTCGGTCAGCATCCATAATGAGACTCAAAGATAAAGGATAACATTGGAACTTCAGGACATCGAGACAGACCGACTTCGTCCGCCTCTGAGAAGACAGAGCCGCCTTAAGATTTATAGCGTTGCGTCCACCAAATGGCGCAATCGCAAAGTTGGGTCAGGATAGCCAGAGCAATTTTGCGATGTTCCGGGTCGAACTCCCAGAGATTCGTGGCATCATTCGGTAGAGCAATTCCTGCATCTTGAAGAATCGTCGCTAAGGTGTGCCACATGGCTCGCCAATAGGCGGCTTTTTCCCCATCCAAGCGATGCTGTTCCCCCCAAAACCGTTCCAGTCCAAAGGCGACCGTACTCCGCATTTTATGCACTTGATTGAGAACTTCATTCTCCAACTCTTTCCGTTGAAACACCAAATCGTGAGCATAGCGGTCAAGGGAATACCGTTCAAAGCCAACCTCCGGGGACTGATTCGTCGTGGAGTCCGCCTGAGACATTTTCTTCTTGTTCTTTTTATTTTTCTGGTTAGCCATGATGTTAAGCCCTAGTGATTCAACTGTGAACAGCATTAAGCTTGGGTCAATTAGCGATAAAGCTTGACCCGACAGTGACCGAAGCCAATGGACTCCAATCCCCCAAAATACATCTCATCTTCATTGATGGTGTTGTCCCCAAACGGCGGCCAGTTTCGTAACTCCTCCTCCCGCCGTAACGCCACCGGAAAGACCATAATCGTACTTTCGGGTAACGCTTCCGTATTGAAAAACTGACCTCCCTCCACCTTTTTCTCCTCATCACAGAGTTTAACCCGACTCTGACGATACAGAGCCATATCGTGAATCATCCCAATTTCATTGTCCGCCACAATCACTGCTGGACGTTCCTGTCCATCAGGAAACCAAGCCTGTAAATTGTCTTTCTGACCGAGTTTGAGGAAACCGAAGTTGAAAAATAGCTTGTACTGACCGTCAATCTGCGGCGCGTTGAGGCTTTCAGAAGCTGTGTACAGTTCTGGTAATTCTTCTGGTAATTCTTTAGAAGTCTCCGCAATGCGTTTGTAACGTTGCAACAGGCGCGGACAACTGACCCAAACCACCGGTTGACCGGGACAAAACACCGGAAGCCAAAGGATGGACGCATATTCAAACTTCACCCGAGATTCGCTGGTACTGTCGCTGACTCCCGGTTCGGCTTCATGTCCATACCAGTACTGTTCATCTTGGTCCTCCCGAAAACGCATTTCCGCCCGAAAGCGACCGCGCAGGGAACTCCCTGGGATAATCCCAGTTTGCGTGAAGGGGTCACGAAAAATCAAATTGAGATTACCGCTTTCCTCCCCGGCGGTGGCGCCGACATGGAGGGGAGATAGAGTTTCAATGATTCCGTAGGCTTGTTGATACATCGGGGTAAATGAGGTAAAGGTGCAATCAGGACTGAAACCGCTATAAACCAGCGACATCAAGGGGGAGGCTGAGACCACAGCCGATGTGCTTTAGGCTATATCCTTCTTTGGGATACCAGGCTTCGGGACTTTCCCACCAGGTCTGGTTGAGAGGGTCATCCAAGACATAAACAGCGCCCGCTTTGACGGCGTAGCGTCCCCGTCCCAAGCGTCCCGTGTCTCGGCTTCCATCGGCTTTGCTGCGTCCCCCAGCGCGAAAGCGAAAGGGAACGGCTTTGGCGGTGAGTAACCATCGGGGTTTGGGAAAGTCGGGATGTTGGGGGTAGCGGTGGGAGATGCGATTAGACCCCCAAACTCCTGGAGTCAGGAGGGCGAAACTGCAGCGGATGGGTTGTTGTAGAAGCGAGACGAGGGGATGCTGGTCCTGGAGTTCGTGGGATTCGATTTCCACGAGATGGTTTTCGCCGCCAAAGCGATACCATCCTTTGTCTAGGGGAACGGTGGAGAGGTACAAAAGACAGGCGTGGTCTTTGAGTCGGACGGCGTTTTCCAGAAATAAGCCGTCTTTCTCGCGCACAGAGCGTTCGTTTGATTTTAGGTTAGGATGAAGCATGGAGAGATATTCCCAAGGTTCTTTGGCGACGGCCTTTTGTTGTAATAGGGTCTGGGAATCTTGGTTCCAGGCGGATAGTTTTTGCCATTTAAAAGCGGGTTTCATCTCAGAATTGGGGTTGGACTGTTGCCAGCCGTCTTCCTGTAATTCCCAAGTGTTGACCTCGGCTTTGCCAATCATTTTTGTGGAAGGAATCGGGACGTAAAAGTCTTGGGAGGCGTTAAGGTCATCTAGGTTGGCCCAAAATGGCCCGGCGACAAAGAGATTTTCGCGCAACTCTTCTTGACTGGCAAAATTTTGGGATTTATTGGCGCTAAAGATGAGTCCAGATAGGGTGTAGGCGTCGGGGGGGAATTTGCTTTGAGCGCGTCCAACGAGGTTTTCTGGGGAGAGGAATCCTCCGGCGCTGGCGTAGAGGAAACCCAGGGGTTGAATGGTGATGAGATAGCGAAACATACGTAATGGGTGGCGGGAGAAATGAGCTGAATTTTATTAGCTGAATTTAACGACGGAAATGCCAACCGATGGAAACTAGGTCGTCAAACCAGTTGATGAAGGCTTGCTGCACGGGATTTTGAGTCCCGTGAGGGGGTGGGTTGGCTTCAAAGAGTTCTCGGAAGAGGTAATCGCCCACTGTTCCGGGTTCGAGGTGAGTAAAGGGGGCGCAGGTTGGCTTAAAATAAATGTTAGCCAGGGCGATCGCGATCGCCGCATCAGCGGGGCCGGGAGATTCATCTTCTAAAGGGTCATCCTCTAGGTCGTCTGAACGGGGACTGGGGGCGATCGCATGTCGTGCTTTGAGTTGCGCCATATCGTTATACAGATGTCCCCAATTTCCTCCACCCTCGCGATCGCAATAACAGTCGAGAATCGAAAGATAGGGCCAAGGACAAGTCCATTGCACAAACTGTCCGCTATTAAAGACCACCCGCAGCGTGAGGCGATCGCGCCCCAGGTTTTTGGAACGCCTCTCCGCTTCCCGACAATGCTGTAAAACATCCCGTTGGGGAACGCTATGACCCGCCCAAACAAAGCCAACACTCAGACCAATCTTTTGACCATGTTCTTGCCATTTTTCTGGAAGATGTTGCAACCAATTCCAGGAATTAACCTTCAAGGTTTGGGTCGCCTCAGGTAAGGTGTCCCCCGTTAAATCAGCCCGGCTGTCGTACACCACTCCCAGGAAATCATCTCCCCCAGCATAGATGACACGACCGAGAGATTTAGGAAACTCTTGCTCAAATTGTTTGCCCCAATCTCGCATAGCCTGGCTGAAATCTTTTAACCGGTCATCGGCATTTTCCCCCTCGGACAAGTGTTTAAGATAGTCCCCAACTTTATCCCCATCTCCCATAAACCAACCCGTCCAGCGTCCAGGGGTTTGCCATTCCGGGTTAGGACGGCGGATGACATCGGAGAAACTGCGATCGAGTTGTGGGAAGTCCTCACCAATCCGACGGGCAATTTGAGGATGAGTCACCAACCGTTTCACCAATTCAGGAAGACTCACCCGTTCCGAAGTATCCAAGAATTTACCCTCTGGAGTCTCCTCCGGTGCTTTTCCTTCCAGAACCGCCGCCAATTGCTGATAGAAGCGGTCGATTTTATCTTTTTCCTGACTGTAGCGTAACTCCTTGGGATTGCGCTGACGGGAACCCAGTTCATTCCAGGCGATCGCATCCGTTCCCGACAAACTCGAACTTTCCCCAATCCAATTCACCGCACTCCAATCCCGTCCCACCTTCCGCCGTTCCAAGTCATACATCGCCCCAGAGATACTATCTCCCCAACCCCAAAAAATTTCCCAACTGTGGTTTTGCCAAAGGGTCCATTGTCGCTGCCAATGATAGTCATACTCGGGAAGTTTTTCCTCAACCCAGCCTCGACATTCCCTCAAAACCCGACCCCAGCCCTCCAACAGGGCCTGACGAATCCTCTCTTCAGATACCCTCCCTTTGATTAAAAGGCGATTGGGGAGTCCCTTTGTCCGGTTGGGGTCTCCCGGACAAATCACCGAGGAGTCCGCTAGGTTGGTAATTTGTCGGCTGAGGTAGGAGAGAATTAAAGACGCACCATAGAGATCCCGCAATTTACGGGATTTTTCGATGAATCCTTGAACCGGGGCGAAGGTGGTAGCTGTGTATCCAGACATAATGTAGAGAGGGACGCGGTTACAGGACACTGTCACATCGGGAAAGCCGGACAGACACCTTAACCTTAATCAAGAGATCAGGTCAGCCGCCGATGACAGCCCCTGTATATGTGTCGGAAAAATAGCTAGGGTTTTACGGAATTGGGTCAAAATTGTGATAAATCGTGACATCAAGCCCCAGCCGACCCGCCTAAACCTCCGTCAAAGGTTTTCCATTATGCTGTAACAAGATTTCTCCTGAACTGCGCCTTCCTATGTCTCGTTCTTATGGTAGTGACGATTCCCTGGCCCCTGAGTTGAAAGCGGCGATTCTGCCGCAGCCTCGGGTCATCTCCCCGGATGCGACCGTCAGCGAGGCGATCGCCGCCATGAGCGGTTTGGCCGATTCAGAAGCCTCAGACCGGGACAGCCACCGCGATCGCCCCGAGTCTTCGAGTTGCGTTGTGGTTGTGGTGAACACCGATCAGATTGTTGGGATTCTCACGGAACGGGATATTGTTCGTTTGAGCGCCCAAAACCGACCCTTTGCTCATCGGCGAGTGCGTTCGGTCATGACTCAGCCGGTTGTGACCTTGAAAGCGTCAGAGTTAACGGATATCTTTAACACTCTCAGCTTTTTACAACAGCGTCGTTTGCGCCATCTGCCCATTGTCGATGACCACGAGCGCCTCACCGGTCTAATTAGCTACGAAAGCCTACAAAAACTGACCCGTCCCCTGGATTTGATGCGGTTGCGGTTAGTGGGGGAAGTAATGACCCGCCATGTTATTACCGCACCGGGCGATCGCACCCTCCTAGATATCGCTCAGGTCTTAGCACAAAACCGCATCAGTTGCGTGATTCTTACCGAGTTGGCTGGGACCCCTGACGCCCCCAGAGAGCGTCCGCTGGGCATCCTCACCGAGGGGGATATTGTGCAAGCTCAAGCCGTCGGTGTGAGTCTGACGGACACCAGGGCCCAAGCGGTGATGAGTTCTCCCCTGTTTACGGTTCACGCCGATGACAGCCTCTGGACCGCCCAGCAACAGATGGAGGAACGGCGGATTCGGCGAGTGGGGGTTACTGGAGAACAGGGGAACCTAGTGGGACTTGTCACCCAGACGAGCCTTCTACGGGCGTTTAACCCCATTGAACTCTATAATTTGGCGGAAACCCTCAAACAGCAGGTCAACCGCTTAGAAGCCGAAAAACTGGCGCTGCTGGAATCTCGTAATCAGGAATGGCAAGAGGAGGTCGCCGCACCAACCCAGAGGCTTCAATCTCAGGCCCAGCGCGATCGCCTGCTGCTGCATATTTCTACCAGCATTCGCAATTCCCTGGACTTGGCCACCACTCTCCAGACGGCGGTGGATGAAGTGCGGCGGCTGTTGAGCTGCGATCGCGTGATTATTTACCAACTTGAAGATGATTTGAGTGGTTCAGTCATCGCTGAATCCATTATTGCTGGTGGTCGTTCCGTGCTGCACAGTCAAGCCAATGACCCCTGTGTGACTCCCGAGTGGCTCGAACCCTATCGCCAAGGTCGCGTGCGGATGGTGCGAGATATTTATAATGAGTCCATGACCCTGTGCCATCAGGAACTGTTATTGAGCTTTGATATTCGCGCCAAGCTGATGGTGCCGATTGTCGTCGATGATCGCCTCTGGGGGTTGATGATTGCCAGTCACCGAGATCAGCCCCGAGATTGGCAAACCGGGGAAATTGACCTCTTGCAGGCCCTCTCAATTCAATTGGCGATCGCCCTTAAACAGGCCACCCAACATGAACAACTCCAGAACGAGATTCAGCAGCGCCAAATCGCTCAACTCGCCCTAGCCTCTTTAAATACTGAACTGGAAACCCGAGTTGAGCAACGCACCGCCGAATTACAAGCTCGGGAAGCCCGCTATCGTGCTCTCATGGAAGGCGCAACCGATGCTATTCTCCTGGCGACCCCTGAAGGCTATCTCCTCGAAGTCAACCGCGCCGCCGAAGAGCTATTCGGCTACTCCCGCGAGGAGTTCAGCGGAGAGAGACCCGAGCGATCGCCCCTACATATTAGCCAACTCCATCCCCCCGAGGAATTTGACCGTATTATCAACTGTTTTGAGCGGATTCTTCAGGAAAAACAGCCTTGGGTGTTCGATACCCGGATTCTCAAGGCCGATGGTTCAGAAATTCCCGTTGATATCTCAGGAAGTCTGATTCAAGTGGGGGAAACCTATATTGTGCAAGGGATCTTCCGGGATATTCGCGATCGCGCCGCCTTTGAAGAAAAACTACGCACCAGCGAAACCGAGTTACGCAGTGTCTTTGAAGCCATGGGGGATTTAGTTTTAATGATTGCCCCCGATCGCAATGACGTTCGCGTGATGCCCACCCGCCACCAAATCCTCGAACCCCAAGCCACGGAGATTCTCGATCAAACCCTCAAATCTCTTTTTCAAGACGAGGCCCAATCCCCCACTCGACTGCCAATTCTGGAAGCCCTAACCACGGGAAAAACGGTGTCGTTTGAGTATCAAATTGACCTGGAGCATCGCCGCATTTATTTTGAAGCGAGTATTTCTCCCATGAGCGATCGCCGGGTGATTTGGGTTGCCCGGGATATGACCAAACGCCAACAAGCCGAGGCAGAAATTTCCCAACTCTCCCAACGGCTCAAAATCGCCTTATCTTCTGGAAACATCGGCTTTTGGGATTGGGATATTCGCCAAAATCGAATTACTTGGGATGAGCAGATGTATGCCCTCTATGGGGTTGATAATTCCTCAGAGTCGTCGAACCCAGAATCCGTAGTTGCTTACGAAGTTTGGTCTCATAGCGTTCATCCCGACGACCGCCAAGCCACGGAAGACCTCCTCCAGAAAGCCATTTTAGGGGAAGCGGACTATAACACTGAATTTCGTGTCCTGCATCCCGATGGCAGCCTTCACTATCTTAAAGCCTCTGGGTTAGTCGTCCAGGATGAAGCGGGTCAGCCCATCAGCATGATTGGGGTGAATTTAGATATTACCGAGATTCGCCAAGCTGAAGCCGCCTTGCAAGCCAGTGAAACTCAGTTTCGGAAACAAGCGCAACGAGAACGAGTCTTGCGGGAGACGAATCAACGCATCAGTCAATCCCTGGATTTACCCAGCATTTTTGACACCGCTTGTCGAGAAATTGGCAATTGTCTCGATGCAAATCGGGTGGCAATTTTTAAGTTTAATTCTGACTCTAGCCGCCATGAGGGTGAGTTTGTAGCAGAGTTCCTGGCTAATGGCTTTCCGTCCTTACTCGGCGTTCATCTCCAAGATGATGATTTTGGGGAAAACGATGCCCGTCTTTACACTCAGGGACAGTACAATCTCGCCGAGGATATTGAGAGCAGTACCGTTAAAGATCCAGATATCCGGCTTTTATCTCAGTTTCAGGTCCGGGCTAACTTAGTGATGCCCATTCTCTGTCAAGATACCTTATGGGGACTGTTGTGCCTTCATCAATGTGACGGCCCTCGCTCTTGGCAACAGTCGGATATTGACTTGGCCCAGCAATTCTCACTCCAGTTGGCGATCGCCATTCAGCAATCCCACCTATTTGAGCAGTTGCAACAGGAACTCAGCGAACGTCAACAGGCCCAACACCAGCTTACTCAACGCAATGAGGAACTCATCCGCGCCACGCGCCTCAAGGATGAGTTTCTGGCCAATATGAGCCATGAACTACGCACCCCTCTCAACGCCATTCTAGGAATGACGGAAGCATTACAAGAGGATATCTTTGGCCCCGTGACTCCCCCACAACACAAGGCGTTACAAACCGTCTATGGGAGTGGTTCTCATCTGTTAGCCTTAATTAATGACATTTTGGATGTGGCTAAGATTGAGTCGGGCCAGGTGGAGTTAGACTATTTCCCCACGGCGATCGCTCCCCTATGTCAATCGAGTGTCACCTTTGTTAAACGGCAAGCTCTTAAGAAAGAGATTCAATTGACCGTCGATATCCCCAGCAATCTGCCGGATATTGTCCTCGATGAACGACGGATTCGTCAAGTCTTGATTAATTTGCTCAACAATGCGGTTAAATTTACACCGGAAGGGGGACACATTACCCTAGACGTCAAATTGACGACTCCCGTTTCCGAAGCTGAAGACCCTCCCTATCTCCGCTTCTCCGTTATCGATACGGGAATTGGGATTACGCCAACAAATATCAAAAAACTGTTTCAGCCTTTTATACAAATTGATGGCGCCCTCAATCGCCAATATGAAGGGACAGGCTTAGGATTGGCGTTAACTAAACGCATTGTTGAGTTACATGGGGGACAGGTGGGAGTCACCAGTGAGGTAGGAGTTGGCAGTTGTTTTACGATAGATTTACCCTATCAAGTGAGTGTCGAACTTGACGATACCTCCACCTCTAATCCCAGTGAAACCTCTAACTCAATTGAGCAGATATCCACGGAGTCGCCGTTGATTTTGTTGGTGGAAGATCAAGAGGCGACTATCATCGCCATATCTAGTTATTTGACCGCGAAAGGCTATCATTTGCAGTTGGCTAGAAATGGTTACGAGGCGATTGATCAGACGCTGGCTCTCTCTCCCGATCTCATTGTGATGGATATTCAAATGCCGGGAATGGATGGCTTAGCGGCCATACAACGCATTCGGGCCATACCTCAGTTTAGCGCTACCCCGATGATTGCTCTGACGGCCTTGGCCATGGAGGGCGATCGCGATCGCTGTTTGGACGCTGGTGCGAATGACTATTTAAGTAAGCCAGTTCGACTTCAAGAACTCGTTGCCATGATTCAACAATACTTAACTCGTTCCGAACCGTCCTCATGAAGCTCCGATAGTTAGGGAGGGATTGGGGTTGAAATTTTTGCAATTTTTTGCTAGTAGTGCCATCAATAAATAATGGTATCCTGGGCTACCTATTTCCCCAAATCTCATTGAATGATCTAAATAGCGACTCAGCCAACTCATCTGATGAGAAACAAAAATAAATCTAAACTTTTTCATCATTGCCCTAGAAATCCTATAAGTTTTTTGTTAGACGTAGAAGTGGACAGAGTGGCAGGTGAGACAAGTGAGCCGCTCTTACGTCCAGCACAGAACTCTTATCAGAGGAAGGAAAGACGTATGGTCATCGCCAAACCGACACAAACTCAATTGACCAACTCAAGCCAAGACGCCGCCGGGAGTCACGATCTAACTCCAGCCTGGGATGGATTTAAGTCAGGAACCTGGACAAAAGAAGTCAATGTCCGGGATTTCATCCAGAAAAACTACCGCCTCTATGAAGGGGACGCTGAGTTTCTTAGTGGTGCCAGCCAACGCACAAAGACTCTCTGGAAGTCCGTTCAAGACCTCATGGCCCAGGAACGGGAGAACGGCATTTTAGACGCGGAAACCAAGATTCCCTCAGGAATTACCGCCTATGGGCCCGGCTATATCGACCAAAGTTTAGAACAAATTGTCGGCCTGCAAACGGACAAACCCCTAAAACGGGCGATTATGCCCTATGGCGGTATCCGGGTGGTGAAGAAATCCCTAGAAGCCTATGGCTACGAACTCGACCCCGAGACCGAAGAAACCTTCACCAAATACCGCAAAACCCACAACGACGGCGTCTTTGATGCCTATACCCCAGAAATCCGCCGCGCCCGTCATTCAGGACTGATTACCGGTTTACCCGATGCCTATGGTCGGGGTCGGATTATCGGCGACTATCGCCGGGTGGCCTTGTATGGAATCGATCGCCTGCTGTTGGACAAACAAGAACAGCAAGCCTCCCTAGAACTGGATGTGATGGACGAGGACACCATCCAGCGGCGGGAAGAACTCTCCGAAGAGATGCGATCGCTGCAAGAACTCAAAGACATGGCCGCCAGCTATGGCTGCGACATCAGCCGACCTGCCGCCACAGCCCAAGAAGCCGTCCAATGGACCTATTTCGGCTATCTCGCGGCGGTCAAAGAACAAAACGGCGCGGCCATGTCCCTCGGTCGGGTCTCCACCTTCCTGGACATCTATTTCGAGCGGGACCTGCAAAACGGTCGTCTCAATGAAGAACAGGCCCAGGAAATCATCGACCATTTTGTCATGAAACTGCGGATGGTGCGTTTCCTGCGCGGTCCCGCCTACAACCAACTGTTCTCAGGAGATCCCACCTGGGTCACCGAATGTCTGGGCGGTGTAGGTGAAGATGGTCGTCCTCTGGTGACCAAAAACAGTTTCCGCTTCCTCAACACCCTCTACACCCTCGGTCCCGCGCCGGAACCCAACTTAACCATTCTCTGGTCGAAACGGTTACCGGACAACTTCAAACGCTACTGCGCCCAAGTCTCCATTGACACCTGTTCGACCCAGTATGAGAACGATGACCTAATGCGCCTTGAGTATGGCGACGATTATGGCATTGCTTGCTGTGTCAGCGCGATGAAGATTGGCAAGCAAATGCAGTTCTTTGGCGCCCGGGCCAACTTAGCCAAGGCTCTCCTCTATGCCATTAATGGCGGTAAAGATGAGATGAGTGGCGAGCAAGTGGGTCCCGACTGGGTTCCGGTTCAGGGAGAGTATCTCGACTATGACGACGTGGCCGCCAAGTTCGATCGCTGTCTGGAGTGGTTGTCGCGCCTGTACGTCAACACCCTCAACATCATCCACTTCATGCACGACAAATACGCCTATGAACGGGTGGAATTTGCGTTGCATGACCGGGATGTGTATCGCACCATGGCCTGTGGGATGGCAGGGTTATCGGTCGTAGCGGATGCCCTCTGTGCCATTAAATATGCCCGCGTCAAAGCCATTCGCGATGAGTATGGCTTAGTAGTGGATTATGAGATTGAGGGAGATTATCCCAAGTTCGGCAACAATGACGACCAAGCCGACGAGATGGCCGCCGCCGTGGTGAAGCAGTTTATGAACAAGATTCGCCAACACAAAACCTATCGCGGTTCCGTTCCCACCCAGTCCATTCTCACCATTACCTCCAACGTGGTCTATGGTAAGAAAACCGGCAACACTCCCGATGGTCGTAAAGCTGGCGAACCCTTTGCCCCCGGTGCCAACCCCATGCACGGCCGGGATACCAAGGGTGCGATCGCGGCCTTAGCCTCCGTAGCGAAACTCCCCTATGAGCATTCTCAAGACGGGATTTCCTACACCTTCTCCATTGTGCCTCAGGCCCTGGGCAAACAGGAGGGCGATCGTATCAGCAACCTCGTGGGACTCTTAGATGGCTACTTCAACGACGAAGGGCACCACATCAACATCAACGTCCTGAACCGAGACACCCTTCTCGAAGCCATGGACCATCCCGAGAAATACCCACAACTCACGATTCGCGTCTCCGGTTACGCCGTCAACTTCATCAAACTAACCCGCGAACAACAGTTAGACGTGGTTAATCGCACCTTCCACAGTCGCATCTAGCCCCCCAAACTCCCCTCCAGGGAGGGGTGCCCGAAGGGCGGGGTGGGTCCTCCCCTCCAGGGAGGGGTGCCCGAAGGGCGGGGTGGGTCTTCCCCTCTTGCCCCTTCCCTCCTCCCTCCTTTTCGACCTGTCCTCTGTGCCTCTGTGGTGACCCTCTTGCCCTTCTCCCCCCCATGCCCATCACCCAATCCTCCATCTCAGGTCGCATCCACTCCTTTGAGAGTTGTGGAACCGTCGATGGTCCAGGAATCCGTTTTGTCGTCTTCACCCAAGGCTGTCCCCTACGCTGTCTGTACTGTCACAATCCCGACTGTCAAGACTCAAGCGGCGGTCGCGAAGTCACCGTGAGTGAAATTCTCGAAGAAGTCGTCAAATATCGCTCCTATATGGAGTTTTCCCAGGGTGGGGTAACCGTGACCGGGGGAGAACCCTTAATGCAGCCCGAATTTGTCCGAGAAATCTTCCGCCAATGTCAAACCTTGGGCATCCATACTGCCCTAGACACCTCCGGTTATATTCCCGTTGAGGTCGCCAAACCCGTCTTAGACAACACCGATTTAGTCCTATTAGACATTAAATCCTATCAACCCGAAACCTATCGCGCCGTCACCTGTGTCTCCGTTGAGCCGACCTTAAAATTTGCTCAGTATTTAGATAAAATAAATAAACCCACTTGGATTCGTTTTGTTTTAGTTCCCGAGTTAACCAATCAGGCAAAAAACATGGAAGGACTCGCTCAATTTTTGTCAACCTTTAGGAACGTAGAACGGTTGGAGATTTTGCCCTTTCATAAGATGGGGGAATATAAGTGGGAAGCGTTGGGCTATGATTATCAATTAAAAGATACACCGGAACCTACAGCAGAGCAGATTAACCAAGCCATAGACATCTTTTCCCAGTATCAGTTGCCCGTTGTCGCCTGATGGATGACAACAAATTAGGACTTCACCCGATACCAAAGAGCCAGTCCACCCCCTCGTCCTCGGGCGGCGATCGCCCCTGGGCTAATATAGAAGTAGTTAAAAAAGGCCTGTCGGGCGATCGCCGTCTCATCAAAGACCGCCTCTCGTTGCGCCCCTCCCCGCACAAACCCATCAAAAAGGTTGATTCCATAGATTTGCGCCTGCAAGCGGGTAAAATCGAAGGCTAGAAGGCGGTTTGCCCGTTTTGCTTCTGGGGTACTCCCCCCCTTTTGCCAAGCGACTGGGCCCGTCACCGTCAAGGTTAACCCGAACACCTTCACCTGATTTTCCACTCGTCCCCCCTCCCCAGAAGGAAGCCGAGTAGAACTCTCCTCATCCCGAGGTTGATAATAAATGCGGATTCCCAGAAATCGTGGCAGATAGCGGCCCGCCCCCAGGAGTCCCCCCGCCTGTTGACGAGAGCGTTGAGTCCCCGTAATCCAACCCAGTTGCCACTCCCCCATCAACGCCTCAAATTCCGGTGCCGTGGCAATTTTCCGAGTTTGCTTTTCCGCCGTTAACAGAGCATCCCGCAACACCTCTGACGGGGGACGCTTCCCCTCCCCCTCTCGCAACTGTAGGGCCGCTGTCTCAATAATCTCAGAATAATCGGTCATCGTAATCGTATCGTTCGCAGTAGAGGAAGAGAAACACAAGAGGTCTTCTCATAGGAGCAGAACCTGGCCAGGTTGTCAGGTTGTCAAGTTGAGAGAAAATCATCGACCGGTGCAAAACTTAACACTACCATGGATACCCCCATCTATAAAATAATCACAGGTTAGGGATTGACATACCTAAAACAATGGATACATCAGCTTGGCGATCGCACATTGCATCCTCCTCATGAGTGCCAGTTCTAAATACTATTTAAATTTCCTTAGTCTTTCCATAACCTTTATCCGTTAGGTTCCCAGATAGACTAAACTTACGATTATTCGAGGACTCCTTCCGTGCCCTTATCGAGAACACCGCAGCGCCGAGTTGACAACGGCGATGAACCCATCTGTAACCGCTCCCCAAACCCCCCCTTTAGCAACATTCTCAACAGTCGTCTCAAGCGACGCCAAGTTCTGCGAGGAGGACTCTCAGCAGCGATCGCCATGATGGTGACCCGGCCGAGTCTCAGCTCCCTCTTCACCGGAACCCCCGCGAACGCCGCCCCTGGAAAATTAGGATTTAGCCCAATTCCCGTTAGCGAAGCCGATAGGATTTTGGTTCCCGAGGGTTACCAGGTACAAACCCTAATTCCCTGGGGGGAACCCATCACCGGAACCTATCCCAGTTACGATCTCAGCAATAGCGGTCAAGACCAGGGAATGCAAATTGGCCAACATCATGATGGGATGCACTTCTTCCCCATTGAGGGAGAATCCCCCTATCTCGGAAGTTCCCAGGATGGATTGTTGGTCTTAAACCATGAGTACATCGAACCCCGCTTTCTCCATACGGCGGCGGTGGGACTGACGCTCAACGCAGGAGACGTTCCCATGAATGCCGATGGAACCCGGGATGCAGACCAGGTTCTCAAAGAAATCAATGCTCATGGAATTAGCATCGTCCGCATTCGCCAACAGGAAACTGGAACCTGGGAGGTGGTGCGAGATTCCCATAATCGCCGCATCACTGGCTTAACCCCAATGGAATTCACCGGGCCTGTCCGGGGATCAGAGTTCCTCAAAACCCGCTATAGCCCCGAGGGAACGGGAACTCGGGGAACCCTAAACAACTGTGCTCATGGGGTAACTCCTTGGAATACCTATCTCTTCTGTGAGGAAAATTGGGCCCGCTATTTCCGCAATGGTGACCCGGAAGCCAGTCTTCCCCGTGAGCAAACTCGCTATGGAGTCTCACGGGAGATGTCTCGCTATGGTTGGGAACGGGCCCAAGGCCAAGGGGATGACTATGTGCGTTTCGATGTCTCCCGTCTGGGGAACAGTCCCCAAGAGGATTATCGCAATGAAGTTAACGGGTTTGGTTGGGTGGTCGAAGTGGACCCATTTAACCCCAATGATACCCCCAAGAAACGCACCGCTTTAGGTCGTTTTGCCCATGAAGGGGTAGTGTTCCAACCGGCGGTTCCCGGTCAACCGGTGGTCTGCTATTCCGGGGATGATGCTCGATTTGAGTATATCTACAAATACGTCTCAGCGGACTCCTACGATCCGGCGACGGCCTCAGGGGAATTACTCAACCGTGGTCGTCTCTATGTGGCTCGTTTCCATGAGGATGGGGGCGGGGAATGGCTTCCGTTGGTCTTTGGAGAAGGACCCCTGACCCCAGAGAATGGCTTTTCCAGTCAGGCAGATGTTTTAGTCAACACCCGTACTGCGGCGGATGTATTAGGTGCGACGAAAATGGATCGTCCGGAATGGGGCGCAATAGACCCCGAGACGGGGGCAGTCTACTTTACCCTCACCAATAATACTCGACGTACTGAAGACCAGGTCGATGCCGCGAACCCTCGCGCGGAGAATACATGGGGTCATATTATCCGTTGGCGAGAGGGGGGAGATGGTCCCACCGCCACGCAGTTTGAGTGGGATGTGTTTGTCTTAGCCGGTCCGGAGATGGATAGTGAAACCCTGAAAGGGGAACCGTTAGAAGAGACGAATATCTTTGCTTGTCCGGATGGTCTCTGGTTCGATGGTCATCGCCGTCTCTGGATTCAGACGGACATCAGCGAGAGCGTCATGAATCAAGGGGAGCACGCCCAGTTCGGCAATAACCAAATGCTAGCGGCTGACCCAGATACCGGGGAAATTCGCCGCTTCTTAACGGGCCCCATCGGTCAAGAAATCACGGGAGTGGTGTCCACCCCAGACCAACGTACCCTCTTTATTAATGTGCAACATCCCGGTGCAACCACCTCCGCCGAAGCCTTCGCCGCCGGTTCTGTGGTGTCTCGTTGGCCTGACCACTCCCCCAATCTCTACCCCCGTTCGGCAACGGTGGTCATCACCAAGATCGACGGTGGAGTGATTGGAACCTAGGGACGGCCTCAGCTACCGGAAAAGCGAGCGATTTCTTCTCCCTCGGGGTTTAAGACCGTTAAACGAATTTCGGTATTGAGACTCACCAGTTCCAAGCCATCAATCAAGCGGCGGACATGCTGATCAATTTGCTGTTTCGCCGCTTCGTTGTTTTGCTGATTCGCTTGGCGATGTAAGTTCTGGATGCGGGAGACATAATCGGGTAGGAGTTTGACCTGGAGGCGATCGCGAGTCACTTGATACTCACAAATCTGGGGAGACCCTTGACACAGCCGCCGTAAGTCCCCTTGGGCCCGGCTCATGGCTTCTGAGATTTCCTGACTGGCGATCGCCTGTATCAGGGCATTGGTATAGGCTTGGAGCAAGGGGCGACTTTGGTCACTGTAAGCCGTATTCTCAGGAATCTGTTGGGCATAGCCGATGGCCTGTCGCCACTTGGTAATGGCCCCATCCCACTCCTGAGCATCTTGGGCGATTCTGGCCTCATCCGCTAGGGTGACGGCCTGTTCATGTAAACGCCGAGCCACTTGTTCCCGACGATGGCGTTGTTCAGCACTACTGAGGTGGGGACCATAACTCTGAAATAACTCACGAGCATCCCGTTGGGCCGTTGTTTGAGCTGGAACCCGCATCAGAGCCGTAATCGCAGTGCGCCAACTGGAATAGGCCCGTTCCCAGGTTTCCACATCCCGCGCTTGGCTCTCCTGAGTCCGGGCCATCTCCGCCGCCAGTTGCGCCGCTTCAATTTGTTCAGCCCCCCGTCGCTCTAAGATAGCTCGTTGTTGAACTGCCGCCAGATTCTGCCGATACTCCCGCAGTTTGCCACGGGCTAGGGTGTAGGCCGGGTTTTCAGGATCGATGGCTTCCAATTGCGCGATCGCCTCAATCCAGAGCGCTTCCATCCGTTGCCATTCCTCAAGACGATGAGGGGGATTCTGGCTCAATAACGAGGCTTGATAGGCCAAGCCTAGGGGCGATCGCACCGCCTGCAACTGCTGCGATCGCCGCTGCAAACTCTCAGAAAGCTCACGGCTGCGACGATGATAGCGAGACCAGGGAGGAATCCCCTGCAACTGCTCCTCGGCCCCCTGGAGTTGCTCATGAGCACTGACCAAGGTTTCCGTTGAAGGAGACTCCGTTAACTCGTTTAAAAGCTCACGATTGTTGGCCTCAACCGTTAACAAACGTTGACATTCTCCCAAGACACAAGGACGACTCAAGGCCCAACTAATACCTAGCAGAGCCAACACTCCCGCACTCAGAGTCACGAGAGCTAGGGTCACAGAGGAGCGATCGAATCCAGATAATGTGGGACTTGCCGTCGCCACAGCCGGACGAGAAGGGATCGGACCTTGGCCAGAGGGATAGCCTTGTGGTGTGGATGGTGCGGCAGTGCTGTGCATCGTTCTGACGTGATTCCTAACAGTTGACAAATGGGTTTAGCCGATTTTCACCCTGGATTTAGCCCATGCGATGGGATCATTGTATTACATCCCTTTACCCTGGAACCCTAAGCTAGATTGACAAAACCGTTACCCCATAAGCTTTTAAGGTTATTACTCTCCCTTAGAGATAACAAAAAATAAATTACCTTACCAGATTTTCAGAACCTATGCTAAAGTGTGCCTAGACATTCGTTCAATGGCAGCGTTGTATTGCCGTGTCAACAGGGTGGAGACATCAATTGTAGTGACGGGCATCAACCGACGTTTCTGAACACGTGTCTTTTCCTTCTCTCGGTTCCTGGAGTTGCTCCATGTCAATTTATATCGGTAATCTGTCCTACGACGCGGTTCAAGAAGACCTTGAAGAGGTTTTTCGTGAGTATGGCACAGTCAAAAGGACTCAAATCCCGGTCGATCGCGAAACCGGTCGCTCTCGTGGGTTTGGGTTTGTCGAAATGTCTTCTGATGAAGAAGAAGAACGAGCTATTGAAGCTCTCAACGGTGCAGAATGGATGGGTCGCCAACTGCGGGTGAACAAAGCCAAGCCTCGTGAAAATAATCGTTCTCGTCAAGGCTATTCTGGGCGCGGTGGGGGCGGCGGTCGCTACTAACCGGTGATGGGTTACGCTGTAGGCGGTCATCCCGAACCCCTTGCAGTTGACCGTTGCCACTTTAAGAAAATCTCTGATAATTAAAAGATAGCGATTTGATAACTTGCTACCAAGTTTAGCGTGGACGTTTTGTCTGCGCTATTTTTAGTTGAGGGGAGACGGCCAGAGGGGAAGGGGGCAAGAGACACCAGGGAAGAGTTAATCATGCTGCATCCTGATACCATTGACGACGTGAAGCAACGGATGGACATTTATGATGTCGTGTCCGAACATGTGGTGTTAAAAAAACAGGGCAAAGACTTTGCCGGTCTGTGTCCCTTTCATGACGAAAAAACCCCCAGTTTTACCGTTAGCCCCAGTAAGCAGATGTTTTACTGCTTTGGCTGTGGGAAAGGAGGCAGTGCCATTAGTTTCCTGATGGAAATCGGACAGGCCTCATTTACCGATGTGGTTCTGGACTTGGCTCAACGCTATAACGTTCCGGTTCGCACTCTCGATCGCGAGAAACAAGATGACGTTCAACGTACCCTGTCTCGGCGAGAACAACTCTACGAAATTCTGGCCCTCGCCGCTCGTTTCTTTCAACACGCGCTGCATCAGCCCCAGGGAGAACCTGCCCTACAGTATCTAAAAGAAAACCGAGGGTTATGCGAGACGACCCTACAATCCTTTGAATTGGGGTATTCACCACAAGGATGGGAAACCCTTTACGGTTATCTGGTGCAGCAAAAAGAGTATCCTGTTGAACTTGTGGAGGCTGCGGGCTTAATTATCCCCCGTCAACGGGGCAATGGCCATTACGATCGCTTCCGCAACCGCATCATGATTCCCATTCATGACAGTCGCGGCCGAGTCATCGGCTTTGGGGGCCGTAGTCTAGGAGACGAACAGCCGAAATATCTCAACTCCCCAGAAACAGAACTGTTCGATAAAGGGCAAACCCTTTACGCCCTTGACAAAGCTCGTCAAACGATCTCTAAAGTCGATCGCGCCATCGTTGTCGAGGGCTATTTCGATGCCATCGCCCTACATGCGGCCGGTATCTCCGAAACCGTAGCCTCCCTGGGAACCGCCCTCAGCGAAAACCAAGTCAAACAACTACTACGCTATAGCGAGTCCAAACAAGTCCTTTTTAATTTCGACGCTGATGCAGCCGGAACCCGAGCCGCTGAACGGGCGATAGGAGAAGTGGCCAACCTCGCCTATCGGGGGATGGTACAACTGCGAATTTTACAAGTTCCCGGGGGCAAAGATGCCGATGAATTTCTCAAAGCGTCCTCTCCCGAGGACTATCTCCACCTCATTGAACAGGCCCCCCTCTGGATTGATTGGCAAATCGAACAGATTATCGGCGATCGCAATCTAGCCCAGGCCGATGTCTATCAGCAGGTTGTGCGCCAACTGGTGGATCTCCTCAGTCGACTGCACGAGTCTACCAGTCGTACCCACTATATTCACCACTGCGCCCAACGCCTCTGTCAAGGAGATTCCCGACGAATTCCCCTCCTTGAAGAAAACCTCCAGGCTCGGTTACGGCGTTCCCGGGCCCGAGACAAGGCCAAACAGCGTCCCAAAACAGGCGATCGCCCCCCCTCCCCCGAGACTCTCCCTGAGACTCTCCCTCCCGAGGGAGAAAACTCGATGGAAGACCACCACGATGACGCCGACTTACAGCTTCCCATCGACAGCGATCGCGCCCTCCTCGAACGGGCTGAAGCCCTACTCTTGCAAGCCTATCTCCATCATCCCGACGAGCGATCGGCCATCATCACCGCCATCCAAGATCTAGAAACCCGAGATATTTATTTCAGCCTCTCCCACCACCGCTGGTTATGGCAACAGTTAGAATCCCTTGCCCCTCACCCCCAAGACGATGCTGGGGTATTATTTCAGAAGTTACAACAACAGCATCCCGACGAGTTCACTATGCTGCAACAGGTCATCCCCCTATTCCAGCCTAGCGAACTCGCAGAACTAGAAATGCAACGAACCGCCCTAGCCATCCGTTCCGCCACAGCGGCGATCGAGCGCACCATTTGCCAGAAACGCTATCGTCGCCTCCTCCAGTTATGGCAAGACACAGATTGCCAAGACAACCCCCAACAGGCCCGCAACTATCAAGACCAACTCTACGCCGAAAAACAGCACATCGACCACCTCGATCGCATCCGCCAAACCGACCTCACTGAACTCATTGGTTTAACCTGGAATCCCCCCCTCCTAGACAATAATCCCTAATCCCCTAGTCGGGCACGCCGCAGGCGGCCCCTACGTTGTTTCTTTTGCCTCTTGCCTTATCATGCCCCACATCCTCGAAACTCCCGAACAACAAGTCGCCGTTATCGAAGCCAACGCCCTCAAAATCGTCGAAGTCGCCGATCGCGGTCATCAAGACAGCGGTGAGAAAGGAACCGTCGTCTTGTTACGTCAACTCGAAGAGAACAGTTCCAGCCTAGAAGATTGGCAATTCAAATATCGTCCCATGAGTCGCCTTGACGAGATGCTCTCCGATTGGAAACAAACCAAACTGCAAGAGATGATCATCCGCTATAACCCGGAGGTTTCGGTGGTTTGTACCTTTCTCTATCCCAACGGGGCCTATAGTAGTTATCACTTCGGCAAACCCGATTCTGAGTAATACCAGGCTATGTTTCAGGCAACGCGCCGGCGACTGGTGTTGTGGTACACCAGTATCACCGCCCTGTTATTGCTCCTGTTTGCCACAACGGTCTACTTATATGTACGCAGTACCCTAATCGATCGCGTCGATGATACCCTGAAGCATTCCCTAGAAGTGGTAGAGCGATCGCTCACCATCGACGAACAGCCGCAAGCGAACGGCATTCCCCAACTGCGTCTAAATCTAGAGGCCAGTTTTGGCGAGAATGCCGATAGCCTAGAAGAAGATCGCATTGATATCGAATGGTTTAGCCCCACCGGAGAACTGCTCTGGTCAACCCTCAGAGAACCCCTCAACGTTCCCATCACCGCCACTCGGACTCCCCAAACCGTCTATTTACAAGACGCCAACGCCCCTGATCGTCGCCCCATCCTCAGACAAATTGCCCAGCGCATTAGCCGCGATCGCCAAGTCGTGGGGTACTTACGAGTCAGTCATCCCTGGTTTGAAATTGCCCGCCCCAGTCGTGATTTAGCCTTAGACTTGGGGTTTGGCATTACCGTTATGATTGCCTCGGTGGCGGCCATGGGTTGGTGGCTGTCTGGCTTAGCCATGAAGCCGGTGAGAGAGTCCTATCAGTATCTCAAACAGTTTACCGCCGATGCCTCCCATGAGCTACGCAGCCCCATCGCCAGCATTCAAACCCAAGTTCAAGTGGCCCTAGCAGACCCAGATTTGCGGGATAATGCCAGCTCCCGGACCCTAGAAAATATCGAACGTCTCACCCGACGACTGGGGCGGTTGGTGGATGATTTGCTATTTCTGACTCGACAAGATAGTGGCATGGTTCCCTGGGACCCGCAACCCGTGCCTCTGGATGCCCTTTTGTTGGAAGTGGTGGAAGAACAACTGGCGATCGCCACCTCCCATTCAATTGACCTAGAGTTCAGAATTTTAGACCCTGAACTCAGTCCCCCTAAATCCGGTGGCGAGGGGCCCAACGCCGATGATCCCTTTTCTGTCCTAGGAGATTGGGACCAGCTATTTCGCCTCTTCCTCAATTTACTCGGGAATGCTCTACGATATACCCCCGACGGTGGTGCAGTCCAAGTCACCCTAGGCTATCATCTCCCCACTCGCTCTCAGAAAGCCAGTAAAGTTCCAGGAACCCTCCAGGTCCACATCAGCGATACCGGAATCGGTATTCCCCCAGAAGCCCTCCCCCATGTCTTTGAACGCTTCTATCGCGTCGATCCCGCCCGTCGTCAGGACTCCGGCCCCCTTTCAGGCTCTGGGTTAGGCTTGGCGATCGCCCAGACCATTGTCCAACGCCACGGTGGCGAGATTCATCTTGACAGTTGCCTCGATCAAGGCACCACCGTAGAAATTATCCTCCCGGGCCATCCCCTGTCTTAGGGAATCAGACCCAGAATCTTCTCAAATCGGGTCAATTCTGCCATCACTCCTGGATATCACAGTCCCACCCCTGCTTATCGTGCTTAACATATCTCTACCCCTAGATAGGGAAGATTTAAGGAAAACTTTGCTATTTATAATAATGGGATCTCTCAACTATCGAAATGTTGTAGCCCATTTAACGCCTTTATCCATCATGATCCAGCAAAAAATGTTAATATTGTTTTAACAATTCTAGTTTGTCCTTAAAAGGTAGCGGCGAAAACTCCACATAGAAGCTGGAACCCGCTCACAGTCTCTGGAAACACAGTGATGACTCTCCCTAGGTCGAGATGTTTCACCAAACCCAGCAGACTCGGGGAGTTTACCCGTGGAGCAACTTGAGTGATCTAAACAGGGACTGCGTACATCTACTTAACGATGGGAGGAAACTCACTCAAGCCAAACGAGTATTTTTTTTCGCTTTTGACAACTTTATCCTGCCTAAACATGATTAAACTTTATACGATATAACCCCAGAATTCTCCCATGCTAATGGGAAATCAACACTCGATATCCATCAACTTTTTATTAAGTTCAATTACAGCCCGCTACGTAACTCGATTCATATTGGTCATATTCGCAGCACATCTGGCCCATCTTTAGAAATAGGTATTTTTCATGACCTCCTTCCTCACCTCTTCACAAACACAGCACTCCCTACCCAGCCAACCCACACCGCGTTCTGGTTCAACCCCGGTGATGGACCCCGTGTTTAATCGCATGAGTGAAGCCAGTTGGCTCGTCGATTGGCCCAGTGGTCGCTTGTTATGCTTCAATCCGGCAGCTGAAAGACTCTATGGACGAGCGCTCCCTCAGTCAAATCAGCCCCCAGAACTCTGGTTACAGATGATCGCCCCGAAACATCAGAACTTTGTTAGAGAGCGTATTGATCGCTATCTATGTGCCCAGGCAGCGAACGCTGAACAAGCAGATCTAACCTTGGAATATACCCTGACTCGTCCCGATGGTCAGCAGCGTTGGGTTCGCAGTCAAATCTGGCAGTTTCCGAGTCCCACAGGAACCCAACTACAAGGCTTAACCGTCGATTTGACAGCACAACGGGAACTCTATCAGCAAAAACTACAATTTGAGAAACTAACCAGCAATATCCCAGGGGTGATTTATCAATACCTGTTGCGGCCCGACGGCTCACACTATTTCCCCTATATGAGTCCCCGTTGTTACGATCTCTATGAATTAGACCCCGCAGTCCTAGTAGCCGATCCAGATTTAGTCTGGAGTTTAATTCATCCTGATGATGTGGAGGAGTTTAACCAAAGTGTGGCCGAATCGGCTCAAAATCTGACCACCTGGAACTATCAATGGCGCAATTACACCCATTCAGGACAACTGAAATGGCTCTCAGCTACGGCCCAACCGGAACGACGGCCTAACGGAGATATTGTCTGGGATGGTATGATTGTTGACATCAGCCAGCAGAAACAGGCAGAACTCGAGCGCGATCGCTTCTTCAACTGCGCCCTAGACTTGTTCGCGATTATTGGCTTTGACGGCTACTTCAAAGCCATCAATCCAGCCTGGGTGAGCACTTTGGGCTATTCCCTAGAAGAATTAAAGACCCAGCCTTTTTTAAGCTTCGTCCATCCCGACGATCGCGAGCAAACCCAACTCGAAGCGCAAAAAATTGCCACGGGACATCACACCCCCTGGTTTGAAAATCGCTATCGTACCCGCAACGGAGACTATCGCTGGCTGGCCTGGCGGACTGTGAGTCTCCCCGATGAAGGAGTCATGTACACCAGTGCCCGAGACATCACAGACCAGAAACAGAATGCAGCGGAACGAGAGCGACTCATTACAATCCTTGAAGCCTCACCCGATTTTATCAGCAGTTCCGATCTCCAGGGAAATATCACCTATGTGAACCGGGGAGGGCGCGACATCGTCGGAGTCAGCCCTGATTGTGACCTCAATGATTACAAGATTGAGGACTTTATTCCTGCGGATATGGTAGACTTTTTGGCAGCTGAAGCCATTCCCTCTGCCATTAAAGACGGGCTTTGGAAAGGGACTACGCAACTGAAACGAGCGAATGGAGAGCCATTCCCTGTCTCTCAGATTATCATCTACCATCCCCCCACTCCAGAGTATGAGGGCTATCTCTCCACCATTGCCCGGGATGTCACGGAAACTCAAGCCATTCAAGAACGCTTACGGCAACAGGAGGAGTTTCTACGCAGCATTTATGACAATCAAGGCAATATCGTCTTTGTGGTCGATTATGCTGAGGATGGACAATGGCGCTATTCAGACTGGAATGCCCGCGCTGAAGAGGTAACTGGCATCTACCGTCCGAACATGGTGGGTAAGACCCCCGTTGAGTTATTCGGAGATGCCATAGGCTCTCGGACCACTCAGCATTATGACAACTGTCTCAAGGCTGGAGATAAGATTACCGTCGAAGAAAGCTTCTCTAAAGACGATCTCACCTTGTATTTACACCTGACCTTAACCCCCATCTTCGACAGTCATGGCCGAGTTACCCGTCTAATCGGCACGTCCACAGATATTACGGAACGGCGTTTAGTGGAGTTCGCCCTGGAGTCCTCGAAGCGTAAGTACCGCCTCCTGGCACAAAAAGAGAAACTTATTAATAGCATTTCTCAACAAATCCGTAAATCTTTGGATCTCAACACCATCCTAGAGACTACAGTGCAGGCTATCTACGAACTGCTCGATATTGATCGTTGTTACTTCCTACTCTATGCGGGAGACAAGCCCCTGAGTCAATATAGCTTTGCCACTGAAGCGAAACGGGATGGGTTGCCCTGTCATCAAAAAGAGCATGGTGCCCGTTTCTTTAAAATTCTCTCAGAGGTTTTGCAGGCCCAACCGGCTATCCGAGTTGATCAGGCTGATCAGCTTGAAGATGCTCTATTACGAGACCAACTCCAAGTCTTAGGCTATCAGTCCTTAGTCTTGTTTCCCATCAATGCCGGGAATGGACACCTGGGAACATTAGTCTGTAGTCAGGAAATGGCCGCTAAAGCTTGGCGCGATCGCGATATCGAACTTCTGCAAGCGGTCTGCGATCGCCTGGCCATCGCCATCCAGCAAGCCGTCCTCTACCAACAATCGCGACAGTCTGAACAGGAGGCGATCGCCAAAACTCAAGAACTTGAAACCACCCTGAAACAACTCAAACAAACCCAAACCCAACTGATTCAAGCTGAAAAAATGTCCGGTTTAGGACAATTGGTGGCTGGAGTTGCCCATGAAATCAATAATCCGGTGAGTTTCATTTTTGGGAATCTTGTTCACGCCAAAGAATACAGTCAAGATCTGCTCAAACTGATTGCCTTGTATCAACAGCATGGCATCGCAACCCATCCCGAGATTACAGAGTTTATCGACGAGATTGACTTCAACTATCTCCAAGAGGATATGCCGAATCTGTTTAGTTCCATTGAAACCGGGGCCGTGCGGATTCAGAAAATTGTGCGATCGTTGCGAACCTTCTCTCGCCTTGACGAAGCCGACGTAAAAACCATTGATATCAACGAGAGTCTTGAGAGTACCCTCATGATTCTATCGAGTCGTCTGCAGGGAAGCGAGGACTGCTCTGAAATTGAATTAGTCTCTCACTATGGCACAGTCCCCCAGGTCAGCTGTTACGCCGGGGCCTTAAATCAGGTCTTTATGAACCTCATTAATAATGCCGTAGATGCCATTCGAGAAGCCAATCCCACTCAAGGCCGCCTCACTCTAGAAACGGCCATCCGTGAAGAGGGTCGCCTTCAGATTAAGATCAGTGATAATGGCAGTGGCATTCCCGAGAGCGTCCAAGATCGTATCTTCGACCCCTTCTACACCACCAAACCCGTCGGCAAAGGGACTGGTCTCGGCCTGTCCATCAGCTATCAAATTATCGTCGAGCGACATCAGGGAACCCTCACCTGTGACTCAACGCCGGGAGAAGGTAGCACCTTTATCATTGAATTGCCCCTACAACCCTCGTCAGAATCTTAGGAGTAAGGTGTCCTCTAGGTTTAGGGGGGCCCCTACCCCCTAGCATCTTTCACGCCATATTGCTCAGCAAAATGGTCTTGCAACAATCCATGCACAAAACGATAGCCTCCTCCTACCCGTTGTAGAAACCCCCGTTCCGTGCAGTAGCATAAAAACTTACTGTAGTTCCAAGGACTGTAGCCAAAGAGCCAAAGGGTGACCCGCAAGGCACAATGAGAAATCACACTATTCAACCCCCCCGCAAAGGCCCCAAATAAGAACCCCAACACGACCCCTTCCCGAATCAGTTGCATCCAGGTGATTGGCTCATTGAAATAGTGCAATGCTAAAGGAATGAGGAACCCAACCGGTACAAACATACATCCAAAGATAAAGGCATTGGTTAAGGAGCGATAAATCCCTTGATTATCCTCTGTTTTCGTATCAATTTCTCCCCCCACAAACGCTTCTGCTAAACCCCCAATAATCCCGACCACTGTTCCAAAAATCTGCCCCACCATGATGCCCCCGAGAACCCCAATCCAAACGCCGCCAAAGCGTTGACCAATGAGTCCTCCGGTTATCCCCCCGAGCAATCCCACCATCCAGCCCAGAAAAAGGCTTTTGCTAATCACCTGAGAGAGGTATTTTGAGGCTAATTTACGAGAAAAATGAATCGTCTCAACAGTTTTTATTTCTCGAATCAGTCCCCCAACCAAACCCACAATTAAGCCAACGACTAATCCCCCAATCATGCCACTCATCAGCCCTTCAATTAAACCATAAATCAGGCTAAACAGTAGCCCAACAACTAGACCGAGAATAACGCCTAATACGAGTCCGTAGATTAGTTTTTCAGGCTTTTTTTGTAAGCTATAAGGCTGTAATTTCTCAATAAAAAACTCAGTTTGCTGGTCTTCCATTAACCAGGAAGCTAACCACCCCAGCCAGCGTAGCGTCTGGGGATCATCGTGATAGGGTTTCTGACCATGACGAGTGGCCGGTAAATTGCCCCCTCCTAAGTAGCGGCGTTGCAGTCGGGTTTGTACATAGGCTTCAAATAATGCCCGCCGTCGCCTTTCAGGACTTACGGACGGTTGCCAGAGTTCTAGCGGTAAGTTCTCACTCGCCAAGACCAAGATATTGAGAAATAGGGGCGATCGCGCTAAGCCATTGTCCGGGTCTATACTGTCTCTATCTTGGCAAATCGCCTGCCAAAGCCAACCACAGTGAGCTTGTTCTAAGTAGCGTTTAATTTGTGGGTTACTGAGAGGTTTTAAGACTAAAGCTCCATTTAAACCTAAATGAGAGTTGTAGAGTTGATATTCATCCAAACGACAGCACACCACCAGAGGAATGCCACTCCAATCCGGGAGAAACTGATTGAGAGCCTGAATGCAGCTTTCCTGACGCTGGGACATCAACTCATCTAAGCCATCGAGGAGGGGAATAATGCGGCCGCGATCGAGCCATTTTTGGGCAATGTCTTGGCGGATGCCATATTTGAGTTTTAGATCCAGAATCAGCCAGCTGCGAATCTCTTTAAACCCCACATTCCAAGCCGATAAGTTCAGAAGGACGGGAACCGGATGGTTGAGAGTGTCCTCGGCCCGTTCAATGAGGGTTTGGGCCAGTTGCAGCAGGACTGTGGTTTTCCCGGAACCGGGGGCCCCAAGAATCAGTAAGCGTCCTGCCACATCAGGACGATCAAAAATATCAATGATAGGGGTTTGATGACCAAGATGCTCAGGAAGCGCCTTGCCCACTTTTACATCCACAGACCAGGGGGTGATGACCTGGCTGGGGTCTTCCATCGTCTGGAGTTGTAAATCAACCTGATGACAGAGCGATCGCGATAGCCGGCCCGCCACCTCATTCTTGACGGCATTCAGCAGTTTGGCTTCACTAGCATCCCGTGATGCAGCGGCAGGACCGCCAAAATTCTGCACCATTTGGGAAATCGTGACCTGTGCCCCATCATTGGGATTAATACCCTGTTGCTTATAATCGCCCCCCATTGTCCTCCTAGCTAAAGGTTTGCTGAATGGTCTCGTTGAAGTTAGCGGTTCCTTCGTTAATGACAATCCCCTGTTGCTTACGCTGGTCAATCTTGATATTCATCGGCGGGAATTGTCGTTCTACCTCCTCCACCACGGTGGCGAGTTGGGGATCTCGGACCTCTTCCTGTACCATCTGGGCCACCAACTGGGGGTTATCAAAGGGATTCTCGGGGGAGTCTTCAGCGTTGGCAAAGCGGGATTGCAGCCGTTCCCCCAACAGACTGACCCCATTTTGCAGATGGGTCGACAAACGGTCAGCAGCAGATTTCATCGGGGGTAGGGCGATCTCTAACATTTCCTTGGACACGATCTGACCCGTATTTTCCGCAGCTTTGGTCAACATCACCGAGGCAATTCCTGCCAAACCTAATTCTAGGGGCCCCATTGACGTTCTTCTCCTAATTTTAAGTTACCCGTCTTCTCTAACATAGTTTGCTGCTAAAAAACAATGTTGGGGTGGGGGGTCTTACACCACAGGAAAGGAACGTTGTGAGTCAAGATAGGGAGGTTTGATGGCGGTTGAAGATTCAAATATATCAGTCCTAGTCATGACATATCCTGAGTTGCATCAGTCCTGCATTTTTTGCTGGGTAACGGTTTGAACGGGATGACATCCTTTTTTTATCGACCCAGTGATTATATTTATGGATGTGCTTAATTCTCCTGACTAGATATGACATGAGTCAGTAAATATACGTTTTCAATTTACCCATGACGGGTTACACTCTCAATGAGGAAGACCCCTCATGGGATAGAGTGAATTTAAGCCTTGAGACAGCTTCAAAGAGACGGGGTCTCTGACCCCTGGGGTCTGTTCCCAGAGGGGGGAAGCCCTAACCCAGATTCACGCTAACCCCCCTTTCCCGACGGCCGACGGCCTATTGCCTTCTGCGACTTATCCTCGGGATCTCTGTGGTTCTCCCTATTGCCTCTCACCCTACTGTCACAGAGTGCAACAAAGTTTGCGGGAATTTACCGAGATACTGTAGAGAGTTAAGTTAACAAAACCATTGAGACCTTTTCGATAACAGCTATGACCTCTATATCCACTCAACTGCCTCCCCAGGAGCAGCTAAACCTCAAAAATTCCCTAGATTACAGCCAAGTTAACTCTCTGACCGAGGTCTGGTCTATTGCCAGCGATCGCTTCCAAAACCTGACTGCCTTAGAGAATCCCCATGATGACCCCCCGGTCAAACTCTCCTATCGGGACCTCTGGCAACAGATTCAGACCTTCGCCACGGCCCTACAGAGTCTGGGCCTCGACTCAGGGGATGAGTTACCGCCGCGAGTGGTGCTATTTTCTGAAAACAGTCCCCGCTGGTTCATTGCCGATCAGGGAATTATTGCCGCCGGGGCCGCCGATGCGGTGCGATCGAGTCAAGCCGATCGCGATGAACTTCTCTACATTGCCCAACATAGTCAAAGTCGGGGCCTGGTCTTGGAAAACCTAGCGACCCTGGAAAAACTCCAATCCTCTAACGATGAGGAATTACGGCTAAGTCAGGATATTGCCTGGGTGGTGTTACTCTCAGAAGAAACTCCCCCCGAGGAAACTCCCTTCCGCCTGCTCAACTTCAGTCAATTTATGGCGTTGGGGGATGCGGCCCGCTTCAAACTACCCCAGAGCGATCGCAGTACCCTGGCCACCCTCATCTACACCTCCGGAACCACGGGCCGTCCTAAAGGAGCCATGTTGACCCATGGCAACCTCTTGCATCAGGTTAACGCCTTCCGTCATGTTTTCGTGCCCCAAGCGGGCGATCGCGCCCTCAGCATCCTCCCCAGTTGGCACGTGTACGAGCGCACCTGTGAGTATTTCCTGCTCTCCCAAGGCTGCGCCCAAATCTACACCAGCCTGCGCTACTTCAAAACCGATCTCAAAGACCATCAACCTCAAATCATGATTGGCGTTCCCCGTCTCTGGGAATCTATCTACGAGGGGGTGCAAAAGAACTTCCGAGAACAACCGGCTAACAAACAGAAACTGGTCAGCTTCTTCATCAATGTTAGTCGTCGCCATCTCCAGGCACAAAACATCCGCGATGGTCTCATCCTTGATCAGACCCCTCCCTCGGGGTTAGAACGGTTCATGGCCCGCTTACAAGCCCTAGCCTTGACCCCTCTCCATGGCTTAGGTCATAAACTGGTCTATAGTAAAGTCCGTGCGGCTACAGGGGGAAAAATCAAGTTTCTCATCAGTGGGGGTGGCTCTTTGGCTCAACATATTGATGAGTTCTTCGGCATCATCGGAATTAAACTACTCGTGGGCTACGGACTGACGGAAACCGCCCCCGTCTTAACAGTACGTCGTGCTTGGGCCAATTTACAGGGGTCGGCGGGACTACCTCTGGTAGAAACGGAAATCCGCATTGTTGATCCTGAAACTGGGCGTTCACTGCCGCAAGGAGAACGAGGCTTAGTCTTGGGACGCGGTTCTCAGGTCATGCGCGGCTATTTCAACAACCCCGAGGCGACACAGAACGCGATTGATGCCGAAGGCTGGTTTAATACCGGGGATTTAGGTTGTTTACTCCCCGGTGGACACCTGCGTCTAACGGGACGAGCGAAAGACACCATTGTCCTCAGTAATGGGGAGAACATCGAGCCTCAACCCATTGAGGATGCCTGTGTTCGGAGTGCTTATATCGACCAAATTGTTTTGGTGGGTCAGGATCAGCGTCAACTGGGGGCGTTGATTGTCCCGAGTTGGGAGTCGTTAGCTCAATGGGGAACGGCTCAAGGACTTACGGTGAATAGCGAGGCGATTCCGCCCTTAGACCTCCATCAGGAGCAGGTACAGCAACTGTTCCGGGAAGAACTTAGCCGGGAGGTGAAGAATCGTCCAGGCTATCGGGCCGATGACCGGATTGGCCCCTTCCGGTTGGTACAGGAGCCGTTCTCGATGGAAAATGGCATGATGACTCAGACTCTAAAAATCAAACGGCCGGTTGTGCAGGAGCGCTACCGCGATACCATTAACGAGATGTTCGGGTAGGTTCTTCGGCCAACTCCCACGCATCATTCACCTATCAAGAGAGATTCATGGAACTCGACAACTCTAAACTACTGCTCAAGCGTAATATCACCATTGTGGCGATCGTCACCCCGAAATGGAAGGAGGAGGCGCAACAACAATTACAATTACAGATGGACCGGCTCGATAGCCAACTCCAACAGTTGGAAATGCAGGCCCAGCAAGCGGTTTCGGAACTGAAAGCTAAAAGTACTCAGCCCCTCGGTCCCCAAGCACAACAGCAGATTGATAATTTGCAAGTGCAGGTTAATCAGCGGAAAGCGCAGTTCTTAGAACAGAAGAACCAAATTTTGCAACAGCTACAGCAAGTGCAAACAGTTGAGATGGAGCAGGAGGTCAGTCAGGGACAAATTGAAAATTTCTTTTATGTGGGTAAGGGCGATAACCTGGTGCAAAAGCTCAAGGTTGACGTGGTGATTAAAGATGGAGAAATTGTCGATATTCGCGGCGAACTATAAGTCGTCTCTGGTGCGATCGCCATTCTAATTTTTTTTAGGGTTCAGGGGCAGTTCCTGTCCCTTTTTTTGTCTGTTCTTTCCCCAGCCCCTAATGTCAGTGTTTTTACGGAATCATGACCCTGCCTCAAAGCTGATTGGCAAATCGCAATTGAGAATCTATACTAATTACTATGTTAAAACAGCTACAGTTTTTCCGAGATACTCTGATGCGCTCCTACATCTCTGTCTGGCTAACACTTGTCCTTGGCTCTCTTATATCAGGGAGTGTAGCGATTTTTGTTGCAACCCAGGAGATGCGAAGTTTGCAACAGCAATTTCCTAGACGGGTCAATCATCTTGCACTTGCTTTGCAACAGCGTATCGAGGGGTCTTTGCAGGGAACCCTGACCCTGGGACGTTTTGTGCAGAGCAAGTCTCAAATTGATGAAGCCCAGTTAAATCAGTTTACGGACTCAATTTTTCCTCAGTATCCTGGATTACTCGAATTAGGTTGGGCAGTTAACAGTTCTGAGGATGAGTTCAGGGTTAGGGCAACAAAACAGTATCGGCTTCAAGCCTCGTCTCGGGTTAGCCTGGAACGGCCAGAAACGTTCGATGACTGGGCGATCGCCAATGCGGCACAAAGCGGCCGGAGTCAAGTCAGTCGTACCCGCTTTGACCCACAGGCTCAAGAGCATGTGTTTAACGTCTATCATCCCATTTATGATCAGGTTGTGTCGGAGAATGATGATCCCGCTCTAGGGGACGATAATCCTGAATTTTTAGGGATTGTTTACGGGATTTATCACCTCAAAGAGATGGTGAGGTTAACCCTAGGAACCCTGGATATCCGCAATCTGGATTTTTATCTCTTTGAGATGACTGTTGACGTCCTCGACTCATCTCTACTCAAAGAAACCTCAATGGCTCAGGAGAACTTTTTGTTCTTCTATAATGCCGAAACCCGAACTCTGGAGTCGGATTGGCAACAGATTCCGGCAATTTACATGGCTGAGGGATATTACTGTCCTGTTCAGCCCAATCATAACTGTATTCGCAGCCTCAATGTGGGTGGGCGTGAGTGGTCAATGTTGATTCTGCCCCGGTTAGACCGAGGACAGTTTTCCTGGCGGGTGGGGAGTACCTTGGTGATTGGCCTGCTGGTGACGGGGTTATTGGCGAGTTATCTGCGATCGCTCCTCCAAGAGAATAACCGAACCGAAGCGCTCAACGAACATCTCAGTGCTGAACTCAATATATCACGGCGACTTCAGCAAATGCTCCTTCCCACCGCCCATGAACTGCAAAAAGCCAGCGAACTGGAAATCGCCACCTATATGGAACCGGCCGACGAGGTGGGGGGAGACTATTACGATATCCTCATCGGCGAGAAATCCATCAAAATCGGCATCGGTGATGTGACGGGCCATGGCTTGGAAAGTGGGGTATTGGCCATCATGGTTCAAACCGCCGTCCGCACCCTGGAGGAATATCAAGAAACAGACCCCCGGAAGTTTCTCGATGTCATCAACCGCACCATTTACCAGAACGTGCAACGGATGCAGAGTGACAAGAACCTGTCGTTATGCCTCATTGACTATCACGATGGCCTCCTGAAACTCAGTGGCCAACATGAAGAGGTCATTATTGCCCGGGAGGAGGGAATTGAACGGGTGGACACCATTGATTTGGGCTTCCCCATTGGCTTGGACACCAACATTCTGGACTTTATCAACGGTCACCATTTGTCTCTCAACCCCGGGGATGTGGTGGTTCTCTACACCGATGGGATTACGGAAGCTGAAAACCAACACAAGCAACTCTATGGGATTGAGCGACTCTGTCAGGTGATTAGCCAGCATCGCCAATGCACCGCCGAAGCAATTCTCCAGGGGGTGATTGACGATGTACGCCGGCATATTGGTCGCCATAAGGTCTATGACGATATCACCTTGTTGGTGATTAAACGTCGGCCTTATGTCTCCTCCTCAATGGGAGAGTTTATTGTGGCGAAAAGCGCCGTCCCAAGCCTTCCGTGAGGGAATAACTCATCGCTTGTAACCACAGCCAAAGAGAGGGGTAGCGTTTTTCGGCCCAGGGTTGGGCCCAACGGCTGAACCGGGGAATCCAACTGAGACTCCAACCCACTAGGGCTTCTTTGGTGAAGTTGAGATAACTCCCAGTCCAACGCAGCAGGTCCCAGGGGCCGGCCAGTTGCCAAATCCAGAGTAAGATTTCGGGATGTTGGACAGCGGCTTTAAGGGCCAGGCCGTTGAATAGGCCCCAACTGGTGCGGTCTTTGATGAAGGTTTCCGCCACCTCTAGGGGTTCGTCGGCCAGGAGGCCAAAGAAGACATTGAGCATGGCGTTGATTTTTTCCGGGGCGATCTGTTTGCCCGTCGGGACCATCATCCCCTTGGAGAAAAGCCAGGTGACGGCGACGTTGCTTTGATAGGCCCGGATGCGATCGAGATTGGTGGCATCGAGGAGATCATGGGTTAGGGCGGTATCGAGCAGTTGCGTCAGCCGTTCCATATTTCGCACCAGGGACCCAAAGCCGGTGAAGATCAGGGGAGACTGTAGGCAGGCCGAGTCACCGATGGCGACAAGACGATTCCAGGCCACTTGCCGATCGCGACTGCTTTGGCTGAAATGCCCGGGAATATAGCCGAAGGTGGCTTTACGCCATTGCAGCTGGTCTACATCACAGCGGCGATATTCAGGCAAAATCTGGAAGAAATCCTCATACATCTCCAAAAGGGAGCCGGGATTCTCGGGGTGAATTTCGTGATAGTGGAACAGATAAATGGTCACTTCCCCATCCCGGCCAGGGAAGAGTTCCCAAATCAGTTGTCGCCCTCGGGAAATGTCGCCATGGGAATGGAGGACATCGCCAAATTGATGGTCCCAGACTTGGGGGTCAAAGCCTCCGGAAATGGCGGCCCCGACGGTGGGACAGACGCTGTTAAAGGTGCGACCGCCGTTGAGTTGCCAGGCGATGGGGGAGGCGCTTCCCATGGCATCGACGAGTAACCGCCCGCGAGCCTGTTTTGACTCACCGCTCGGGAGATGGGTAGCTTGGATTTCAGCCAGGGTAGCCCCGATATCGGCGCTGACAAATTCCGTTTCATCCCAGATGACCCCTCCGGCGGCCCGCAGTTTGTCACCGCAGATTCTCAGCAGTTGTTCGGCATCGACAGAGATATTGAGGACTTTGGGGGTATGCAGGACTTTGGCGTGAGTTCTGGGGGGATTGTTGGCATCGAAGAATTTGTTAAAGCCATCAATATATTCACAGGCGATGACCTGCTCAAAGTCTTCGGGGCTGAAGAGTCCTAGGTTAATCAGACTTTGGAATTCATCGCGGGAGATGTTCCATTCTCGGTTCATGCGTCCGAAGGGCAGCCGCTCAATCAGCAGCACCCGATAGCCTCGGCGAGCCATGACGGCAGCATGAATCACCCCTAGGGCCCCGCCAAGATAAATCAGGTCATAGTCGGGGTCGCCAGAGTTAGCGGCTTCGCTGGTGAAGGATACGACTTGTTTGGGGGTTTCGGGGTTGAGAACTCCCTCGCGCCAGCGTTTTTCCCACCAATAGACGCGATTGAGGTCATATTCACCGTTGGGAATATTTTGAAAATGCTTGACTGTTTCTGGGTAATGTGGTAGAAGTGCGTCAAATATAGACTGCTGCGAAAGGTCAATTTCGGGCAGTTGGGGATAGTGAGGGGGAAACTGACGTATCGCGTCCTGTTTTAACTGATTGGCCAGTTGACGTTCACCGGCGAGGGGGCGGTCTGCCCAACGAAAGACTTTAAGATAAGTGGTTCGCTGTAACGACCAAACGAATACTGAGAGTTCACCGTCCCCAAGGGGGATGCGGAGTCCGTCGGGGGTGGCGATCGCCTCTCCTTGATTGCGAAGAGTTGGGGGTTGCCAGTCCTGGTGCAGCCAATGGCGGACAGCAGCCGTATCCGGTGTAGGAATTTCCCAGTAGAGAAGTTGTTTCATCACTAAGTTTGCTGTTGAGTCGAAGTCACTTGGGTTGTGTTCACCACAAGACGAGTCGCCCAGGTCACTGTCTAAAAAAACTGTTGTTTGGGTTGTGTGTGATTGATTATGGATTATTTTATCCCAGAGACTGTACAGGACACGATGGAATTGGGGCGACAGCCGGTTAGCCCTGAGGTAGTGGCGGCGGCGATCGCGGGTGTGATCCAGATGACACGTCGCCAGGGCCGCAGTTTGGACGACTTACTCTCGGAAGTCCTGGAAGAAGACCAATTTTTAAATACTGAGCAACGTCATTGGCTCAGTGGGATTGTCCGTCAAGCCTGGGAGGCCTTTTAGGGTCACGTTTGGACAGGTTAGGGACGGCTGATAACCAGAATCACGCCGGTCATGATTAAGCCTAGCCCAATTAGGCGTAGGGGGGGGATAGTTTCTCCAAAACCAAAATGACCGATGAGAACAGCCATGACATAGGCCAGCGCGGTAGCTGGCCCAGCGACGCTCAGGTTAACCCGTGTCAGAAGTAGGATATAGACCATGGCCCCAGCGGCATAGCCGACGAGTCCCAGGAGCAGTTCAGGAGTGCTTAAGACCCCCCAGAGGAAGGCGAGTACCCCTTGAGGAGCGCTGGCCCCCAGTTTAAGGGCCCCGGCTTTGAGCAGAAACTGCCCCAGGGAATTGGTTAAAATTGAGATTAGGAACAGCACAAACTCTTGTAGGGTCACAAGATGTCTCCCATTCGTTAGGACGAAACAGCAGTCGAGACCTTAACGTACGTGATTACTATGATTCAGACAACTGCATCGCCTGAAAATCAACAGCAAAGCCAGGCCTGGTTACGGGGCCTGCTAGCCATCGCTTGGGCCGATGGTGATTTCGATGAACGAGAACGGCGGGCGATCGCTGAGATTACCCACAATAACCCAGAGTTAGCGCGTCTTGATGCTCAAAAGGAGACCATCTCCCCTGAGGAACTGGCCCAGAGTTTGGGGGATGACCCCCAGGTGGGGGAAAATTTCCTGAGAACGGCGGTGATGGTGGCGATCGCCGATGGGGTCTATACTCTCGGGGAGGACCAACTTCTGCAAGAGTTCTGTCAAGCGTTGGGGAACTGTCCTGATGCGCTACAAAACCTACGCCACACCCTGGAAGACTTAGAAGAGGGACAAGATCGGGTAACCCTCCCCTCTCCGGAGATTACCCAGTACCAGTTCCAGAAGGAAAAACACAAGCGCGATGTTCTCGCCCCTGTGCGACAATGGCTAGACCATGTTGAGGTTCATGACCCCAACGTAGCTCGGTTTCTCTGTCGCCTGATTCCTGCCAATTGCCCCTTTGAACGGGAAATCACGCTTTTTGGCAAAAAGTTGGTTCGCATCCCTCCGATGTGTGAACTGAATCCTCTCTATGAACAGTTAGTGGCGTTAAGGTTCCGGGCCTTGTCCTACCTCGCTGATGACTGTGGGGAGGATGTCAGCCGTTATTTTTAGCGGTTCTGTTGGAGGGCGTTCCCTGACTCACCCTGTCTTAATTCCCAGCCCTAGTCCCAAATTATGCAATTTATTGATCGCGTTGAAATTGAAGTAGAAGGTGGAACCGGAGGCGATGGCCTGGTGGCGTTCCGTCGCGAGAAGTATGTCCCCGCTGGCGGCCCGGCCGGTGGGGATGGGGGACGGGGGGGGTCTGTGTATTTGCTGGCGACGGATAATTTACAAACCCTGTTGGATTTCCGTTACGCCCATCGCTTCCGGGCTGAGAATGGCAAACGGGGAGGCAATAATAATTGTACTGGGGCTTCAGGGGGCGATCGTATCCTAGAAGTTCCCTGTGGAACCGTCGCCTATGACCTGGAAACAGGGGAGATTGTCGGCGATTTAGTCGAACCCGGGCAAAAAGTCTGTGTGGCGGAAGGAGGAAAGGGGGGTCATGGAAACCGCCATTATCTGAGCAACCGTAACCGCGCCCCAGAAGTGGCTCAGGAAGGACGGCCGGGGCGGATTCGTCAATTACGCTTAGAGTTAAAATTGCTAGCGGAGGTGGGGATTATTGGCCTTCCCAACGCCGGGAAATCCACCCTAATTTCCGTCTTGTCGGCGGCTCGTCCCAAAATTGCCGATTATCCCTTTACGACGCTGGTTCCCAATTTGGGGGTGGTACGGAAACCCACGGGAGATGGAACCGTATTTGCGGATATTCCCGGATTGATTGCAGGGGCCCATGAGGGATTGGGGTTAGGCCATGAATTTTTACGTCATATTGAACGGACGCGGGTGTTGTTGCATCTGGTGGATGTGACGGCGGAGAATCCCTTGGAGGATTATCGGGTGATTCGTGAGGAGTTAGTGGCCTATGACCGGGGCTTACCCGAGCGTCCCCAGATTATCGCCTTGAGTAAATTGGATGCCTGCGATCGCACTCCCGAGGAAATCCAAGACCTCAGCCGAGCCTTACAGCCGGATTCCGACTATCCCATTTTACAGATTTCTGCTGTGGCTCAGCAGGGGTTAGATGAACTCCTCAACGCCGTTTGGTACGTCCTGGACCAACGGGAACCGGAGTTTGTTTAAGGTCTGTCATGGGCTGTCCGTCACTGTCGGGGTAGATGATATCTGTTGATTGCGAGAGTTCTCTAACCATTAGTTATCTCCTGAATCGAGTCCTAATTCTCGTAACCGTTGTTCCATTGCTTGGAGTTGGGCCTCAGCAGTTTCGGCCCGTTGGCGTTCTCGTTGGCGTTCTTCTTCGGCGAGATTGGCCCGTTGGCGTTCTCGTTGACGTTCTTCTTCGGCGAGATTGGCCCGTTGACGTTCTCGTTGACGTTCTTCTTCGGCGAGATTGGCCCGTTGACGTTCGCGATCGCGTTCAGCTTCTGCATCCCGACGACGGCGATCGAGTTCCACAAAGCCCAAAAAGGGATCTCCCGTGGGAGTGAAGATATTGAGGGTTCCCTCACCGAGTTGAAAACGAATCCCCAAACGAGGACTTACCCAATCTTGAATCTCCTCAATCGGTTCTAACCGTCCCTGATGACGAAGCATCCCCGCTAAATCCAACTCATCCGGGTCATAGATATAGTATTCCTCTACACCGTAATGCTCGTAAAAGGCTTGTTTCTGTACCATTTCCGAAACTCGGTTTCCTGGAGAAAGGATTTCAAACACCACCTGGGGCGCGATATTGTCTTCCTCCCATTGTTTATAGGACCCGCGATCGCCCTTGGGCCGCCCAAACACCACCATCGCATCGGGGGCGCGACGAAGGCGATTATTCCCTTCCACCGGATACCAGAGTAAATCCCCCGCCACAAACACATCGGGATTGTCGGCGAACAGAAGTTCTAAGTTTTCCTTAATCACCACAATCCAGCGAAACTGTTTCGTATTGTCCGCCATGGGTTGTCCGTCACTATCCGGGTAGATGATATCCGTTGATTGCGAGAGTTCTCTAACCATTAGTTATCTCCTGAATCGAGTCCTAATTCTCGTAACCGTTGTTCCATCGCTTGGAGTTGCGCCTCGGCGGCGTCAGCCCGTTGTTCCGCCAGATTAGCCCGTTGGCGTTCCCGTTGACGTTCCTCTTCGGCGAGATTAGCCCGTTGGCGTTCCCGTTGACGTTCCTCTTCGGCGAGATTAGCCCGTTGACGTTCTTGCTGGCGTTCCTCTTCAGCGAGATTGGCCCGTTCCTCAGCCTCCCGACGACGGCGATCGAGTTCCACAAAGCCCAAAAAGGGATCTCCCGTCGGGGTGAAGATAGTCAGAGTCCCCTCACCGAGTTGAAAACGAATCCCCAAACGAGGACTTACCCAATCCTGCATCTCCTCAATCCGCGTCAATTGTCCCTCTTGACGCTGCATTCCCACTAAGTCCACCTGATCGGGGTCATAGATATAGTATTCGTCCACCCCGTAGCGGTTATAAAAGTCTTGCTTCGCTAGCATCTCAGAGAATCGGTTTCCCGGAGAGAGGATTTCAAACACCACCTGGGGGGCGATATTATCTTCTTCCCATTGTTTATAAGACCCGCGATCGCCCTTGGGCCGTCCAAACACCACCATTGCATCCGGGGCGCGACGAAGGCGATTATTCCCTTCCACCGGATACCAGAGTAAATCACCCGCCACGAACACATCGGGATTGTTGGCGAACAGAAGTTCTAAGTTTTCCTTAATTACCACAATCCAGCGAAATTGTTTCGTATTGTCCGCCATGGGTTGTCCATCACTGTCGGGGTAGATGATATCCGTTGATTGCGAGAGTTCTCTAACCATTAGCTATCTCCTGAATCGAGTCCTAATTCTCGTAACCGTTGTTCCATTGCTTGGAGTTGGGCCTCGGCGGCGTCGGCCCGTTGACGTTCTCGTTGGCGTTCTTCTTCAGCCAGATTGGCCCGTTGTTCCGCCAGATTGGCCCGTTCCTCAGCCTCCCGACGACGGCGATCGAGTTCAATAAAGCCCAAAAAAGGATCTCCTGTGGGAGTCAAGATCTTCAAGGTTCCTTCCTCAAGCTGAAAACGAATCCCCAAACGAGGACTCACCCAATCTTGAATCTCCTCAACCGGTTCTAACATCCCCTGATTACGAATCATCCCCGTCAAATCTACTTCATCCGGGTCATAGACATAGTATTCTTCCACGCCATAATGGTTATAGAATGCCTGTTTCTGCGCCATTTCCGAAAATCGGTTTCCTGGGGAAAGAATTTCAAACACCACCTGGGGAGCGATATTGTCTTCCTCCCATTGTTTATAGGACCCGCGATCGCCCTTGGGCCGTCCAAACACCACCATCGCATCGGGGGCGCGACGAAGGCGATTATTCCCTTCCACCGGATACCAGAGTAAATCCCCCGCCACGAACACATCGGGATTATCGGCGAACAGAAGTTCTAAGTTTTCCTTAATTACCACAATCCAGCGAAATTGTTTCGTATTGTCTGCCATGGGCTGTCCGTCACCGTCGGGGTAGATGATATCCGTTGATTGCGAGAGTTCTCTAACCATAAGTGTTTTAGGGTAAATTACTTACAGGAAATTGAGGCGACAACGATTGCGACAGCTTGACTCTTTTGGTTGAATTATAGCATATTTTCTGCTTTTTGAATGTGTCTGAATGGTTAAAAAAGTTGAACCCACCCCGCCCTGTCGGGCACCCCTCCCAGGAGGGGAAATCTCGGGAAAATCCCCTCCTGGGAGGGGTAGGGGTGGGTTATTCGGTGTGGTTTGCAAGGTGAGATGCACTCATCTTTTTTGGGGTCTCGCTTAGCTTTTTATAAAAACTAAATAATAAAGATAAAACCAGTCCAAATAGCAAGAGATTGCGAAAATTCAGCATCAGGACAGATGGAGGATACATCAGTCGCAATTGTCGGGTCACAAAGCTCACCGTTGTCGTCAACGCGAAACTGACCCCCACCACCGTCACCGCTGGCCATCGTAGCAGAGGAACAAAGGGAAGGAGCCAAATCAAGTATTGAGGGGAAAAGACTTTGTTGGTTACGATAAACCCTAAGAGGGATAGTAACGAAAAGACCACTAAGCTCTGAAGTTTAATTGATTCAGATTGTCGAATCTCTTGCCGAAACACTAAAGCAGCTAACCCATAAATTAGTAGCATCATCCCCACGAAAATAACCGGTTGCAGCGTCAGCAAGGGGGCCGCCAAGGGTGAGACAATATGTTGTGCGCCAAAATTCATTTCAGAACTGGCTTCAGTCAGTCCCAGAACATGACCCAAACTAATTAATCCAGCCCAAAGACTTTCAATTTGTAAGCCTCGGTCTTTGTGATAGGTCAAAAATGAGGTGAAACTCTCACCAGCCAGAAGCCAAAACGGAAGACAACTGAGTAACGTCGATACGATCGCCCCCAGACTCAGTTTCCCCAGCCCCCGCCAATCCCGAGAAACCGCAAAATACAAGCCCCAGATAGGGAGCAATACCACCGGATACAGCTTCGTAGCGATGCCTAGACCGAGCGCCACCCCCGCTAAAAGTGGAAAATTGAAAATTATCCCCAAAAGCCCTCCCAACGTCAGTAGCGTCGGAAATAAGTCATAGCGCCAGGGGAGGAGGGGGGCCAAGAGAACCGTTAACAGTAGATAGCCTAGGAGAGTTTGCTGGGGACGGGGATGGGGAATCAGGGCCATTCCCAGCCCCATGAGACTGGTGAGGATGAGATTGACCATCACAAAGCCAACCGCGTAATCGACCCCATCGAGGGGAACCTGGGGAGATAGCAACTGGGGAAGCAGGATGGGAATCAAGGCCAACGGCGGATACTCCAGTAGAAAATCCCGGTAGGGGATGAGTCCTTGTTGCAGATAGAGGGAGATACGGTGGTAATGTTGTAGGTCAAAGCCATGCCAGCTTTGATACTGAGGGAAAATCCCAAGGCTGATGACGGTCAGTAGCACAAATTGTAGAATCAGGAGAATGATGATCCCCAGGGAACGGTGTTTCATGATTAGGGTGAACTCGGCAACATTTAGGATGGGGGCGACCCATGGCTATTCAGTCCATACTTTAAACCAATCTCTTAAATTACCTGTTTTCGGAGGGATATCAGTATGAGGTCTATTACGCAACCCGAACAGCGGACATCGAAATCGAATCTCGTCGATGTGTCCTTTGTTCTACCTTGCCTCAATGAAGCTAGAACCCTAGAAACCTGTATTGAAAAAGCCAAAATTGCGATCGCCCAATTGGGGCTGCGAGGAGAAGTAGTCGTGGCTGATAATGGGTCTGATGATGGGTCTCAAGACTTAGCGAACTCCCTGGGGGCGAGAGTTGTCGATGTTCCCGTTCGAGGCTATGGGGCCGCCCTGATTTGGGGGATTAATGCCGCCCAGGGGACCTATGTGGTCATGGGGGATGCCGATGACTCCTATGATTTCCGGGAAGCGGTGGCGATGGTCCGAGAGTTGGAGTCAGGGTATGACTTAGTGGTGGGAACTCGCCTCAAGGGACGAATTATGCCCGGGGC
The DNA here is from genome assembly GCF_023983615.1 of Phormidium yuhuli AB48. Lineage (GTDB taxonomy): Bacteria > Cyanobacteriota > Cyanobacteriia > Cyanobacteriales > Geitlerinemataceae > Sodalinema > Sodalinema yuhuli. The sequence goes on from NZ_CP098611.1 coordinate 758,654, forward strand.
CATGCCCTGGAAAAATCGCTATTTGGGAACCCCAGTCCTAACAGCCGTGGTCAATTCCCTCTATCAGTCTAACTTTTCCGATGTGAATTGCGGAATGCGGGCTTTTTCCAAACGGGCATTTCAGAGACTCCAAATGGAATCCCCCGGGATGGAGTTTGCCTCGGAAATGTTGGTCAAAGCCGCGATTTTAGGATTAAAGATTACAGAAGTTCCCATTACCTTACACCGCGACGGCCGCGATCGCCCCCCTCACTTGCGCCCCTGGTCCGACGGCTGGCGACATCTTAAATATATTCTCCTGTTCGCCCCCAAAATCATTTACTGGGTTCCCGGCAGCTTTTTACTCAGCTTTGGTCTCATCCTAGCCGCCATGCTAAACCTCACCCCAGGGGGAGAAGCTGTCTATATCGGCAACTTCCGCTTTAACGACCATTGGATTGTCGTTGCCGCCCTCGCCTGTCTGCTGGGCTACGAACTTCTCCTAACCGGACTCTTGGCCCATCTTTACACCTTAACCCATCGCATCCAGCGGCGATCGCCCCGCATGGATCGACTCGTCAAAGCCGTCAGCATCGAGAAAATCCTCCTCTTCTCCCTCGTCATGGCCGGCATCGGCATCGGCATCGAGTTATCCGTCCTACACAGTTGGTTTGCCGTCGAATTCGGTCCCCTCTACGCCATCCGTCCCGCCATCACCGGCATGGTCTTCATCCTCATCGGCGCCCAAACCCTCTTCAGTGGCCTATTCTACGCCGTCCTCTGCGATCGCTACCGCTTCACCCCCAAATAACCCCCCTCCCTCCTCTTGCCTTCCCCTCCTGGGAGGGGCAGGGGGTGGGTTATGCCTCTTGCCTTTTGCCTTCCCCTAACCCCATGCAAACTCTCCATCAATCCCTCGTCATGAACCGTCGGGTTCAAGTCCTCGCCCGTCATCTTGCCAGCCTCATTCCCAACACCCAACCCCTCCAGGGCCTCGACGTCGGCTGTGGAAGCGGTGAAATTGCCCTCGCCATCCAGCAACTACGTCCCCACACCCAACTTAAAGGCGTTGACGTTCTCGTCCGTCCCCAAACCGTGATTCCCGTCGAAGCCTTTGACGGGCAAACCCTGCCCTACCCCGACAACCATGTGGATTTGGTTTTACTCGTCGATGTCCTCCACCACACCCACCATCCCCAGAAACTCCTACAAGAATGTACTCGCGTTGCCAAACAGGCCATTCTGATTAAAGACCATACCGCCAACAACCCCTTCGACGAATTGCGTTTACGCTTTATGGACTGGGTGGGAAATCGTAGCTATGGAGTCTCCCTTCCCTATAACTACCTCTCCTCTAGTCAATGGAACCATCTCTTTGAGGAATTAGGCTGGTCTCCTGAGATTAAACGAACCCAACTTCATCTCTATCCCAGTCCCTTCACCTATATCTTCGATGGAAACCTGCATTTTGTAGCCCGCCTCAAACCCACCCCCTAACTTCCGACTCTCCCATGACGCTGCATCCCCCTGCGGTTTTCCTGAGAATCGCCCTGGCCTTTGGGGTCATCTTGGCCCTTCTCACCCCTCCCTTCCAATCCCCCGACGAACATCTCCATTTCTACCGGGCCTTACAAATCGCCGACGGTCATCTCATCGCCAGCCAACAGACGGGAGACTGCTATGGCTACAGTCGCTATTTTGAGGATGACCTCTGTCTGGGGGGGAAACTTCCCAAAAGTGTTCTAACCACCGTTCGCAATGTCTCTCAAACCGACCTCCGCTTTGACCTTAACCAACGTCAACAGCCGCAAGCTATCCTAAATCTGCTTCCCCTTCCCCTCCATCCCCAGCAACGTCTCTTTATTAATTTCAAAACCACCGCCTTACATTCGCCAATTCCCTATCTTCCCCAAGCTTTGGGAATTGCGATCGGTCAGTGGTTGCATCTGTCTCCCCTGGGACTGATGTATTTGGGACGCTTCAGCAATTTAGGGGTTTGGCTGTTGGCGGTGACTCTTTCGATTCGTCTCACGCCGCTGAATCCTTGGTTGTGGGTGGCGTTGGCGTTAACCCCCATGTCTCTGTTTCAGGCCGCATCCCTATCGGTGGATGTTCTCACCAATGGGGTGGCGTTTTTGTTTATCGCTTGGACGTTACAGCAGGGACGGCCCGAGAAGACCTCACAGCGGTTGACCCTAGGGGAGATTGTAGCCTTTGGCGGTTTGGCGATCGCCCTCTCGTTGGCCAAACTGGCCTATTTCCCCCTGGTGTTCCTTCTCTTCCTGATTCCCCGCCGTCGTTTTGGACCTCGGCGACGCTATTGGCTAAGTTTGGGGTCGATTATTCTGGGGTCACTCTTAGCGGTGGGCCTTTGGTCCCAGGTGGTGTCTGAGATTTATATTCCCCTGCATCCTGAGTTATCCCCCCAAGACCAAATTCACTATGTTTTGCGTCATCCCTTGCAGTTTGTCGCCACCCTGGGCCGAACCGCTATCAGCCAAGGGGGAGAGTTGGCCCGACAGTTTATTGGGGTGTTGGGATGGCTAGATACTCCGCTTCCCCAGGGATTGATTGTCTCCTACTGGGGCCTGTTAGCATGGCTGGCCTTAGTTCCCCCCACCCCCAGTCAAGACTTGACCGGGCGACAGCGGGGTTGGCTTGCGATCGCCGCCCTATCCAGTATTCTAGTTCTGTGTAGTTTAGCCTATCTCTGGAACTTCGTCGGAGACCCCATCATTGGCGGCTTACAGGGACGCTATTTCATCCCCATTGCCCCACTTGTGGGACTGCTTCCCTCGCAACGTCCCTGGCGTACTGTTCCCAAACTTCCCCCCTGGCTACTGGTTGGCTATCTTCTAGTCTCCCTTAGCCTCACCACTTGGGTCCTCGTCCAACGCTATTATGGCCCCGTCTAATTTCGCCCTTGGGGGAGTTCTTTCCACCTCAAACTTGCGTAAATCTCACTATGTCCCAATCCCAAGAGTATAATTACTTTGGCGATCGCATTTCTTGGCTTGACAAACGCCGAATGCAATCCTCCCTCGCCATTCGCCGCCAACTCTATGATGGCTTTATCCAGAAAGTGGGCGGAGTCTCTGGTAAAATTATTCTCGACCATGGAACAACTCCGGATACCGACCATATTGATAGTAACTGTTTCATTCGTTGGCTATTGGAAGATGGAGCAACGGTCTATGCTACATCTCCTGAACCCATTAGTCATTTAGAGAGCCATTTTTCGGGCTTAATTGTCCTCTCCTTTCCCCCTAAACCTGACCATCTACCAGCGGTGGATTTTGTCATGTCTTCGGCAGTGATTGAGCATGTCGGGTCTCAGGCTGATCAACTTCAGTATCTTCGTGATATTTTTAGCCTGGGGAGAGGGGTATTTTTAACGACTCCCAATCGCTATCATTGGTTGGATTTTCATACTAAGCTCCCCCTGTTGCATTGGCTACCTCGCCCTCAACATCGTCGTCTTCTCCAAGCCTTGGGTTTAACCTTCTGGGCCCAGGAGAAAAACTTACGCTTACTCTCGCGAAAGGATTTAGCCCGTTTGGTTTGGAATGTCATTCTTGAGCAAGAGGTGAATTATTCGGTTCAATGGATGTATCCTAAATTTCTCGGGGCAGTTTCTAATTTAGGGGTTGTTGCTTATCGAAAAGATTAAGAAGTTCTGGTATGGTTTTTTGCATAGAATATAGGGTTATAGTGGAACCTACTCCCTACCCTTTCCAGGAGGGATAACCCACCCCTACCCCTCCCAGGAGGGGATTTTTCTTACTTGAATAAGCAAAATAGTGTTAGTATAAAATTAGCAGATTTCACATTTTTTACTGATGAACGTCATTTCCACAGAAATTCCTGATGTGTTACTAATTGAACCTCAAGTTTTTGGTGACCACCGAGGTTTCTTTTTTGAGAGTTTCAATCATGAACGCTTTGAAGATAAAACCGGTGTTAAAACCCAATTTGTACAGGATAATCACTCTCGTTCCAGTCAAGGAGTTCTGCGGGGATTGCATTATCAAATTCAGCAAGCCCAAGGCAAACTCTTACGGGCAACTGTAGGAGAAATTTTTGATGTTGCGGTGGATCTTCGCAAGCAATCGCCCAGCTTTGGGCAATGGGTGGGCTATCGGTTGACTGCCGAGAATAAACGCCAACTCTGGATTCCACCAGGCTTTGCTCATGGGTTTGCCGTTCTCTCCGACGTGGCAGAAGTGCTATACAAAACTACCGATTACTATGCCCAAGAGCATGAACGTAGTATTCTTTGGAATGACCCGGATTTAGGGATTGATTGGCAGTTGGGAGACATAGAACCTCGACTCTCTGCCAAGGATGAAGCCGGGGTGTTGCTGAAAGACGCGGAGGTGTTTGAATAATGCGGATTTTGTTAACCGGTGTGAACGGACAATTGGGGACTGAGTTGCAGAAAACCTTGGTTCCCCTGGGAGAGGTGATTGGCGTGGGCCGCGATCGCCTGGATTTATCCCAAACTGACTCCATTCCCCCCGTGGTTGAGGAGATTCAGCCCGATTTAATCATTAACTGTGCCGCCTATACCGCCGTGGACAAAGCCGAAACAGAGGTGGAGTTGGCCCATCAGGTGAATGCGATCGCCCCGGGAACTCTAGCTAAAGCCGCCAGTCAGGTGGGGGCGACTCTGCTTCATATCTCCACCGATTACGTCTTCGATGGCACTCAAAGCCGTCCTTACCTGGAAACCGACACCACCAACCCCATCGGCGAATATGGTAAGTCCAAATTTGCCGGGGAAATGGCAATTTTGCAAACTGGAGACCCTCATATTATCCTACGGACTGCCTGGGTCTATGGCGTTGGGGGAACCGGCAACTTCGTCAAAACCATGTTGCGACTGGGGAAAGAACGAGAGGAAATCCGAGTGGTAGCCGATCAGGTGGGGAGTCCGTCCTGGACTGGGGATATTGCTGGGGCGATCGCCAAAATTGCCGGGCGTCACCAACACCTCGAAGGGACTTATCACTTTACCAACAGTGGTGTCGCCAGTTGGTATGACTTCGCCGTGGCCATCTTTGAAGAAGCCGCCGCCTTAGGATTTCCCCTAGAGGTTAAACGAGTCGTTCCCATCACCACCGCCGACTATCCCACCCCCGCTCAACGTCCCGCCTATTCCGTCTTATCCGGGAAAAAACTAGAAGCTATATTAAATGAGCCTGCACCCCACTGGCGTCAGGGGTTACGCCAGATGGTAACGGGGTTGCAGGCCTCTCTTAACCGCTGAATCGTAGCGTGCGGTTAAGCCTAGTTTCCGAGCATTTCCATCACCCGCTGTTGCAGGGAGGGATCTTGCTGCACGGCTTGGGAAATCATGTTGAATTCCTGGACATCTAAGCCTTCTTGTTGCACAGCCGTTTCCATTTCCATTTCCGCCTCTTGGCGAATTCCGGAAATCCGTTCAACAGCTTGTTCAAAAGTTTGCGCCTCCTCATTGGAGACATCTACCTGAGCCTGCATTTCAGGGTCTTGTTGGCTTTGAGCAATTTCGTTGAACCGGTCAATCGTAAGTCCTTGGGCTTCAATCACCTCAATCATTTGAGCCTGGGCCTGTCGTTCAATGGCCTGGATTTGTTGAATAGCGATGGCGAAGCGTTCTAAATCCGACTCACTGACATCCATTTGAGGGGTCTCTTGCATCCCCCCAGGTTGAGGTGCGGGTGCTTGCTGAGCGTTTACGGTGGATGCCCCCCCGAACAGTAACAATCCCATCAGGGTACTTCCAGCCAGTAGTTGCTTAAGCATGAAAAAATCCTCTTTGTAGGTTCAGTCTCCACGAGGGAGTTCGCATTCAGGGCGATCGCCCCGGAAGCTCGCTTTAGTTTTAGCGCGACTTCTCACAATGATCAAGGTGTCATGCCGATGTGACCCCATCTTGACAATCATGTGACGGTTCCGACACAATTTTTAAATTTTCACTAAGGAGAATCTCTCTAACCCAGTCCAGGAGTGAATCCGAAGCCTAGTAGGGAAAGACAGAAGCAGAGGGTGCTGGCCTTGCGGATAGCCAGTTTTTCCTGGTGTAAATCGATGGCTGGCGGGGCCAGGTCGTCATGAGGGGAGGACATGAATCAGACGGATACGGTGGTTGTAGCGAGTCAATCGAGCGGGCTGTTCTATGAGGAGCGTATCATGACATCCATCTGATTGGGGATTCTTATTGTCGGAATTTAACCCAGCATTCTTATATTACCGATGACTCGATTGGGGGAAACTTTGTTAGGCTAGGCAGTGACGTTGGCTCTATCCCTAAAAAGGTGCTGAATTATGGCAAGACTGGTTGAATTTGATTTAGGGAATGGTGAAACAGTTTTGATTGAGGTCGAGGATGTTGAGTCTGATGGTATTGAGCCAGTCTCGAAGCGACCCGGTGAGGTGGCGGCTCAAGCGAGAAAGACCTTCGCCGAAGCCCTCGACACCCTGAAACCTATGGTAGAAAACATTAAGGCCCGCCTCGATGGTATGACTGAACCCGCTGATGAGGTGCAAGTCAAATTTAGCGTCAAACTCACTGGCGAAGTTGGGGCAGTGGTGACGAAGGTGGGCGGTGAGGCAACTTACGAAATTACCTTGAAGTGGCACCACAAGTAGAACTCAGTCGCGACGATTACGAAAAGGCGATCGCCCGAATCTTTGTATATCACCCAGACACTCAGGAGAAAATAGCTGTTGGCACGGGGTTCTTAGTCGCCCCCGGCTATGTGCTGACCTGTGCCCATGTGGTGTTGCAGGCTCTAGGCTGTCATGACAAGAGTGAATTTAAAGCCGCCTCTGACCCCCCAGACCAAACTATCCGTCTCGACTTTCCCGTGGTCAATAGCCCAGCCATTGAGGCGAAGGTGGTGGAGTGGGAGCCGTATGCGATCGATAACGGGGATATTGCCGGGTTGAAGTTATTAACGGCTGCTCCCCCCTCGTTACACCCCCTTCCTCTGATTCGATGTCGTTGCGAAGAGATACAGGATCAGACACATGGAGTGTATGGCTTTGCCGATGATGTGGGGAACCGCACCGATGCCTACCGCCCCAAGGCCAACGCGGCGGGGGGGCGCTTTCAGCTCTGGAAACCTGGCGATAACCCACCTGATGAGACGATTCAAGGGGGGTTTAGTGGTGCGGCGGTCTGGAACCAGGAGCGCAGGGGGGCGATCGGTATGATTGCTACGGCGACAAGTTCAAAGAGCGATCGCAGTAAAGCCTACGCCATTGGGGAAGCGTTACTCTTCCCTGTCGTGCAGAGGCTGTTTGCCCGCAGTCTATATGATTGCATCCAAGACCACTTGAACCCGGCAATTTACAGGGCTAGCGAGACGGCCTTTTGGCTCTGTGATGCGGATGGCGGTTCTAGTCAGGATGGCCTGCTTGCTCGGTTACTTGATTTAGCTGAATTACCGAGTCGCGGCTGGCAGGAGGAGGAGCGGGAGATTGACCGCCTGACCCAGTGGGCGGGATACTTCTCGGTGATGGATGGTCTGCCTTCAGAACTGGTGGATGTTCTGGAAGCCTGGGTGGGCTTGCGACAGTTTGATTTTAACAAGTTGTACACACGAGCCAATCGCGATCGCCAGGAGCGCCAAGTGTCTTCAGGCAATACACTGAAACACCTGATGGTGCAGATTAAGCCTGATGAAGAGAATACTGCTAATGTCAAACTCTGGGCGTGGGTGATTGATGACCGCGATCGCTACGACCCCCTAGAACCGCCTCAACCTCGTCTCAAGGATGAAATCGTGCCTTGGAGGGACGTTCCCCAGTTCTTGGATTCCTGGTTAAAGGGAAGACGAGATCTCCCTGAACTGATGTTGCATTGCTTTGTGGCTCGGCAAGATCTAGGCTGGGACTTAGATGCTCAGGAAACCCAGAATGGCTTGAGTCTGGGCAGCCGGTACAAGCTGGTGATGCGCACAGACCTGAGCCAGTCTCCCACGGTCCCGCAATACTACAGCCGTTGGGAAAAGCAGTGGGCAGCGGTGGAGGAACGGCAGAGAGAAAAAGCTAGTAGCACCTTTGTCCGTGGCGACTGTAGCAGCAATACAAAACGTCTGTTTGGACAATTGCGCAAGGCTGAGATGGCGATTTTAGAAAATCTCCCCAATGACAAACACAAAGTGGAGGAGATTTTTCAGTTTCTCGCTGAGGAAGGCTGCTGGCCCATTGTCCTCTGGGTCAGACATCATGAGGTCTGTCAGCAGCTCGATCCGCTACTCGATTGTGCGGTCATTGACCTGCCTGAACAGGTTTACAACGCCCGTTCAGATACTCTTGAATTAGAGCCGGGTGAGGATGCCCTGGGTTGCCATTTGACTCTGGTATGGGAAGATTTTAAGGTCATCCCGCCCACATGGGAACCGTTGAATCAACAGGTGTGCTGAAGGGGATAAACCACCAATGAGTGACAAGCAAGACAAGCCAGCGGATATCTTCAATCCCATCTTCAAAGGGACGGGAACCCCCGCCACTGACGACCAGGGCAAACCCCTGATTGACAGCCTGCCCGCTCCCCCCACTTGGCGACGGGCCGATCGCCGCAAGCAAGAGCGGGGGGCCACTTTTCAAGCCCAGCCCAACGAGATTGAATTGGTGAATGCGGCCCTGTACCTGCGGCGACCGTTGTTGGTCACCGGTAAACCGGGGGTGGGCAAAACCTCTCTCGCCTATGCCATTGCCCGGGAACTCAATCTCGGGGAGGTGTTATATTGGCCCATCACCACCCGCACCACTCTCAAAGACGGGCTATATCTCTATGACGCGATCGCCCGCCTGCAAGACTCCACGGAAACCGAGCGCAGTGGGCCCAACCGCTTCGACAACATTGGCAAATACATTCGCCTGGGGCCCTTGGGCACGGCCCTGTTGCCCGCCGACAAACCCCGCATCCTGATTGTGGATGAAATCGACAAAAGCGATATCGACCTGCCCAATGACCTGCTCTATGTCTTTGAGGAGGGGACCTTCGAGATTCCTGAACTGACCCGGATTGAAGATATCAAAGCCGAGGTCGACGTGCGAACTGCCTACAGGGACGAGCAAGAATTTACCTTTAACGACGAGGCCGGGGTGGTGGTGGAGGGTAAAACCACCATCGCCAAGGGCCAGGTCACCTGTAATCAGTTTCCGCTGATGATTTTGACCAGTAACGGAGAGCGGGACTTTCCGCCGCCCTTTTTGCGGCGCTGTGTTCGCCTGACCATGCAAGAGCCTGATGAACAGCGGCTTACCGATATCGTTAAGGCTCATCTGCGACAGGAGGAGAATGGAGAGGACTTAATTGCCGCATCCGAGGAGAAAATTGCTGCTTTGGTCAGACGGTTTCTCGACAAACGCAGCCATTATAGTAAGGGAGATTTAGCCACGGACCAGCTTTTGAACGCTATTTATCTGATCACCCGTGAGCGTCGGCCCAATCTCCCCCCTGACGTGAGTACCCCTGGAGACTTAATTGACCGCCTGTGGAAGCATCTCAGCAGCAGCGAAGACCAACAATCGGACAATCGGCGCAGAGGCTGAGACAGCAGCTTGGGCTTGACCTGGATGCCCTCGATTTAGCCGATGCCTTTTGGCTGGCTCAGTTTATTGAGTCGGACATGTCGTCAGCCGCTCCCACCACCGCCTCTGGACAAGATACCCCTGCCAGCAGTACGGACGACCCCTCAACTGACCCCGCACCCCGTAGGGATAAGCCTGAGGTTAATCTGTATGCCGAGCCTCGCCAGACTCCTGCTGCTGCTCCTACCTCAGATGCGGACAACCTTGAGGATGGCACGGAGACAGAGGACACTGAGACAGAGGACACTGAGACAGAGGACACTGAGACAGAGGACACTGAGACAGAGGACACTGAGACAGAGGATACTGAAACAGAGGACACTGAGACAGAGGACACCTCCCCAACCCCTCCTTTTCCCGCCCCCGCAGCCCCGGCCCTGCGCACCCGCTTGGAGTTAGGGCGATCGCTGCGGCCCCTAATGCGTAAAGTGCCATCCCGCTTGCGCCAGGAACTCGACGAAGCTGCCACCGTCAAGCAAATCGCCGAGACGGGCCTCTGGATTCCCGTGGTGCGCCCTGAAGCCGAACGCTGGCTGGAGCTAGATTTCGTTGTCGAAGACTCCAAAACCACGGTCATTTGGGAGCGAACCATCGCCGAACTGGAACAGCTCATGGCCTATCAGGGAGCCTTTAGAACCCTGCGCACCTGGCGCTTAGCCCTGCCAGAGTCAGCCAGCGCCCCTGAGATTCAACTGTTCCCCCGTTGGCGCGACTCTAGGGAAAAACACGCGGCCCAGCGTCCCCGCAGCCCCCGGGAACTGCTCGACCCCAGTCGGCGGCGACTGGTGCTGCTGTTGACGGACTGTACCTCGTCTCTCTGGTGGCGGGGCATCATTCAGGACATCCTCTGGAGCTGGGCAGAGGTGCAGCCAGTCTCGATTATGCAGCTATTTCCCGAGCGGCTCTGGACTCGGACAGCCCTCAGCATGGGTCATATTGTCCGGCTGGGGGCTACGGCTCCCGGTGTGCCCAGTGCTCGACTGGACGTGACCGGACTCCCCCAGCCGCAGCTATGGGACTTAGAAGATGAGATGGACCCCGAGGAGACCGAGACTGACCCCGTTGCCGCCCCTGACCGCCGCCTGGTGTTGCCCATTGTCACCCCCAATCCTCAACCCCTGAAGCGTTGGGCCCAGGTGATTGCTGGCAGTGGCCATGAGGAGATTCCAGGGCGAGTGTTTGAGCTGTCCTGGGTGCAGCAGATGGTCCAGGAGCAAGTACCGGACTCTGGGGGTCATCCCCGGACGGCGCGGCAACGGGTGGCCCAATTTCGAGCCACCGCTTCAGACCTAGCACAGCAGTTGGCTGGATACATGGCAGCGACTCCAGTGAGCCTGCCTGTGATTGATTTGTTGCGGGATGAGTTTGTGCCCGATGCCCGTCAAGACCATGTCGCGGAAGTGCTACTGAGTGGTCTTCTGCAACGCTGTGATGCTGATGAGGAGCCGGACCCCTGCCGCTACCAGTTTTTTGGCGATGATGAGCCGGCTGGGGCAGCTCAGCGAGTTCGCGACTTGCTCTTGGACAGTGTTCCCATGCGCCAATCCCGGCAGGTGTTAGAGCAGCTATCCCAGCGGATGACAGACCGAGCTGGTAATAGCCTCAAAAGCTTTGAAGCCTTCCTGGCAGCGGTTGAGGAGTCAGGGGCAGACTTGAGCGCAGCTGCGTTGCCTCTGGCTCAGGTCGGTTTGGATGTGTTGCACCGTTTGGGGGGACCCCATGCTGCTCTTGCCAGACGCTATGAGACGGTACGGCAAGATACAGGACCAGGTAGACGGACCTCCTCTGGCTCGCCGGCGCTGCAAACGGAGGAGTTTACCGTTGTCACGTTTGAGGTGGAGTCTGATAACGTGCCGCCCGAGGTTGCACCCACGCCAGCCCTAGAGTCCTTTGACTTTACCGTTGCGACTATCCAATCGAGACAGACATGGTTCGGTCTTGGGAAAAAATGGGTCATCCACCGCCAGGAGCAGCAGGGCTACCGTTTCCTGGAACTGCTGCCGGGGGACATCACCTTAGAGATGGTTGCCATCCCGGAGGGGAGTTTTGTGATGGGTTCCCCAGACGATGAACCTGAGCGCCGTGATAATGAATCTCCCCAGCATGAGGTGACGGTTCCCTCGTTTTTCATGGGTCGCTATCCGGTCACTCAAGCCCAGTGGCGGCTGGTGGCTGCCATGCCCCAACTGGAAAGGGAGTTAAAGCCGGACCCATCCCACTTTAAAGGCGATAATCGCCCGGTGGAACAGGTGAGTTGGTACGATGCTATGGAATTTTGCGCCCGGTTGTCGGCTCACACTGGGCGAGAGTACCGTTTGCCCAGTGAAGCCGAGTGGGAATATGCCTGTCGAGCCGGTACAACCACGCCGTTTCATTTTGGAGAGATGATTACAACGGAGGTGGCAAATTACGATGGTAACTCGACCTACAACGGCGGACCCAAGGGAGATAACCGAGGAGAGACCACCCCAGTCGGCCACTTTGGCATCGCTAACGCCTGGGGTTTATCAGATATGCATGGCAATGTTTGGGAGTGGTGTTTAGACCATTGGCATAACAATTACGGTAAAGCTCCAACCGATGGTAGCGCCTGGTTGAGCGAGGATGAAGGTTCAACACGAGTGCTACGCGGCGGTTCTTGGCTCGACGTTCCGAGGCATTGCCGTTCCGCCTCTCGCTACCCCGACACCCCGCGCAACGACGGCAGCGACGATGGTTTTCGTCTTGTGAGTGTTGCCCCGAGGACTCTGTAACCCTTTTGCCCTTTTACCCTCTTAACCTCCCCCTCGCGCGCAGCGCGATCAAATTTTTTATCCTCAGTCTCCCCTAGTCCACGCCTTAGCCGAGGGAACCCAAAACGCAGTACCCTAGGCATGATTTATGTTTTTGGAGTATAGACACGCGATGAGCGACCTACCGGTTATCCAAAAGACCCATGACCTGATTCAGTGGTATGTTCCCATTCTCAACCGCCTACCCAAAGCCCATAAGTTCACCCTGGGGGATCGGATTGTTTCTAGACTCTACGACATCCTAGAGGGACTAATCCAAGCCCGCTACAGTCGTGATAAGTTGGCCAAACTTTATGAGCTGAATCTACAGCTCGAAGTCTTGCGTCACCAAACCCGGCTGCTACTGGATTTTGAGTTGATCTCAGCTAAACGTTACGCCTACGTGGGTCAGCAGATTAACGGTATTGGGGTAGAAATCGGTGGTTGGATCAAGCAACAAAAAGCATCATGAAGCGCTACGGTAATCTCTGGCCCGCGATTATTGACTTTGAAAACCTGCTACAGGCTGCCCGCCAGGCACAGCGGGGCAAGCGCTATCGTCCTAATGTCCTGTCCTTCAACCATAACCTGGATCAAGAGCTGCTGCGCCTGCAAGCCGAGCTAATTCAGCAAACCTATCGTCCAGGAGGCTACCGCACTTTCAAAATTGATGATCCTAAGCCCCGGCTAATCTCTGCGGCTCCCTATCGCGATCGGGTCGTACACCATGCCCTCTGCAACGTGATTGTACCGCCCCTAGAACAGACGTTTATTCATGAAACTTACGCGAACCGCCAGGGCTATGGCACTCACCGCGCTCTCAAACGTTTTACCTCTTTTGCCCGTACTAGCCGCTACATCCTTCAGTGCGACTTGCGCAAATACTTTCCCAGCATTGATCACGAAATTCTCAAGAGCACCCTACGGCGAAAAATCAAGTGCCCAGAGACTCTCTGGCTAATTGACAAGATTATCGACGGTAGCAATCTTCAGGGCTACGATGTGGACTATTTTCCGGGAGATAACCTCCTCAGTCCCCTGGAACGGCGGCGGGGCCTCCCCATTGGCAACCTAACCAGTCAGTTTTTTGCTAATCTCTACCTCAATGGGTTTGATCATTTTGTCAAAGAACAGCTTAAGGCTCGTAAATACCTACGCTATGTGGACGACTTTGCCCTCTTCAGTGATGATCGCGGCTTTTTGGTCAGAGCTTGGTCTGAGATGGAGGCTTACCTAACCGACCTACGCCTGCGGCTACACCCTGTCAAGAGCCAACTCTTTGAAACCCGCTTCGGCGCTAATTTTGTAGGCTTTCGAGTATTGCCAGACCGGATTCGAGTCCGCAACGATAATCTACGGCGTGCTCGTTTGCGTTGCCGCCAACTTCAGCAGGACTATACGGACGGTCAGCAGTCCCTGACTGAGGTTGTCCAGAGACTGCGTAGTTGGGAAGCTCATCTGATGCACGGCGATACCCAAAGGCTGCGTCGGGATATTTTTGAGCGGCTTATTTTCCACCCGCCGCCAGAACCATTATCTCTTGAGAACTCGTTACCATTTGAGCCAGAGATGGAGTTTTAATGCTAGCGTGTTTGGTGGGACGGGCCAGCGAACGCGGCGGTTCTTGGATCAACAATCCGAGAAATTGCCGTTCCGCCTATCGCAACAACAACAACCCGCGCAACGACAACAACAACAATGGTTTTCGTCTTGTGAGTGTTGCCCCGAGCACTCTTCTAAGCTAGAGCTGACAGGTGGGAATCTGTTGGGAGCGCAGTGAAGAGTCCAGACCCGTTCCAGCGATGCTGGTAACGGCATCCGAAAAGTCAAGTGGGTCAGTCAGCTTGGTAGGTGCGCCGAAGAGTTGGCTGGCCTCCCTCTCCTCAGCCTCTGGCGGGGTACTCAGATGCCGCTTACACTACATAAACGCCAAGCACAAAACCAATACTACGATGAACCGCTCGGCGCAGGGGTTTTGCCCCTAAGGATGATGTCTATCCCCCCAGGCACGTTCCTGATGGGTTCCCCAGACGATGAACCTGAGCGCAGTAACGATGAGTCTCCCCAGCATCCGGTGACAGTGTCCCCCTTCTTTATGGGGAAATACCCGGTCACTCAAGCCCAGTGGCGGCTGGTGGCTGCCATGCCCCAAGTGGAAAGGGAGTTAGACCCAGACCCATCCCACTTTAAAGGAGATAATCGCCCGGTGGAACGGGTGAGTTGGTACGACGCTATGGAGTTTTGCGCCCGGTTGTCGGCTCACACTGGGCGAGAGTACCGTTTGCCCAGTGAAGCCGAGTGGGAATATGCCTGTCGGGCAGGCACAACCACGCCGTTTCATTTTGGGGAGATGATTACAACGGAGGTGGCAAATTACGATGGCAACTATATCTACAACGGTGGACCCAAGGGAGATAACCGAGGAGAGACCACCCCAGTCGGCCATTTTGGCATCGCTAACGCCTGGGGTCTATCAGATATGCATGGCAATGTTTGGGAGTGGTGTTTAGACCACTGGCATAACAATTACGGTAAAGCTCCAACCGATGGTAGCGCCTGGTTGAGCGAGGATGAAGGCTCAAGACGAGTGCTACGCGGCGGTTCTTGGCTCTTCATTCCGAGAAATTGCCGTTCCGCCTATCGCCTCAACAACAACCCGCGCTACGGCAACAGCTTCAATGGTTTTCGTCTTGTGAGTGTTGCCCCGAGGACTCTGTAACCCTTTTGCCCTTTTACCCTCTTAACCTCCCCCTCGCGCTGCGCGCGATCAAATTTTTTTCCCAGTCCAGGCCACAGATGAATCCTGCATTTTGCTAGGGTTTATCTACCGGAAAAACACCCCCGCTTCTATGAACTTTCGAGCCGCGACTCCCCAGGAAGACAGCACCATTGCCCAGCACTTTTATCAGATGTGGTGCGATTTAGGCATGACTGAAACCGTCATTCAGCAAATTGGGCTTCAGTGACAGCAATCTCATGGAACTCGATTTGCACGTCAGGGAGAGGTCTGATCAGTCCCGCTGACGACCTTAATGGCGATCCGGCGGTAGATTAGTCACCCAGTCCCGCCATAAACTCCCCGAGGGACGTCGCCAGCGTAGCCTGTTGCAGGAGCTGTCGCAGGCGGGATAGGTCACGCATCGGTGCGAGGCGATCGCGCACCTGCTCTGGAACCTGATTAAAGCGCACCGTCAGCACATCGAGAATAGCCGAACGAGCCATCTCTAAACTGCCTTCTTCAACTCCTTCTTGGCGACCTTCTTGGCGACCGGTTTCTAGGGCTTGACGTTCAATGTTGCTGAGAATTGGCATTTTTCGTTCCTCCTGATACTGGCGAAGTTTGCTATCAAAACGCTCTTGTAAGACTTGAGGCAGAGTCATCATCCAGTCCAACAGTCGAAAAAAACGGATGATGTCCTCTTCAGTATAATCTCGCTCATAGAGCAGTTGAACCAGATTCCATTTCCAAGCTTCCCGTTCCTCGGCTTGACCTCGGGTGACGTGGGTTTTCAGGTGCGCCATCACCAGCAAGGAAAAGGGATTCGAGGATTGTTCCAGGGTTTCCCACTGCTGCTGATAGTCCAGGAGTTTTACCGTCGGGAAGCTGAACTCGACGCGACATCCAGCCAGTTCGTAGCTATAGCCGCTCGGTCGCCATTGGGGTCGCTCATCGCCCAGGATGGCCAGACTGATGACTTTGGGGTTGATATCAAAGGAGCGATAGTGATAGATATACATCCGTTTGTCAAAATCCGGGTCTCCTTGACTCTGGACTTCCACGTGAATCAGTAGATAGGCTTCTTCTCCGTTTTTTTGCCAGACTTGAAAGAGTTTGTCACATTCTCGCTCCCCTTCTCGACCACTGGGGCTGATTTGTTGCAGTTCTTTGTCTAAGGATTGGTAGGATTTCGTCCAATCGATTAGCTCATGCACTTGGGGAAAGAAAAAGGCGAGAAATGGCTCTAAGTAGTCTTCGATTGCCTCTTTCCAGGGTTGGTCATAGTTGGCTGAGGGGGTCTCCAAGAGCTTGACTCCTATTACATTCTTATCCTAATTATAGCAAATTAGCTGTGTTTTATTAACGAGATAAATCAAGGAAATAAATAATGTTTAATATATTTTTTTAAGACCGCCAGAGATTAACAAGTTGCCAAGATGGTTTCGGGGAGAACGGCAGCTCTCCCCGACTAATTATCCGATGAAATCACCCCAATAACGGGTTAAGGGGTTGTGGGCGATCGCCCGGCGGTAGATTAGTCCCCCAGTCCCGCCATAAACTCCCCGAGGGACGTCGCCAGCGTAGCTTGTTGCAGGAGCTGTCGCAGGCGGGATAGGTCACGCATCGGTGCGAGGCGATCGCGCACCTGCTCCGGAACCTGATTAAAGCGCACCGTCAGCACATCGAGAATGGCCGAACGAGCCATCTCTAAACTGCCTTCTTCAAGTCCTTCTTGACGACCTTCTTGACGACCTTCTTGACGACCTTCTTGGCGACCTTCTTGGCGACCTTCTTGGCGACCGGTTTCTAGGGCTTGACGTTCAATGTTGCTGAGAATTGGCATTTTTCGTTCCTCCTGATACTGGCGAAGTTTGCTATCAAAACGCTCTTGTAAGACTTGAGGCAGAGTCATCATCCAGTCCAACAGTCGAAAAAAACGGATGATGTCCTCTTCAGTATAATCTCGCTCATAGAGCAGTTGAACCAGATTCCATTTCCAAGCTTCCCGTTCCTCGGCTTGACCTCGGGTGACGTGGGTTTTCAGGTGCGCCATCACCAGCAAGGAAAAGGGATTCGAGGATTGTTCCAGGGTTTCCCACTGCTGCTGATAGTCCAGGAGTTTTACCGTCGGGAAGCTGAACTCGACGCGACATCCAGCCAGTTCGTAGCTATAGCCGCTCGGTCGCCATTGGGGTCGCTCATCGCCCAGGATGGCCAGACTGATGACTTTGGGGTTGATATCAAAGGAGCGATAGTGATAGATATACATCCGTTTGTCAAAATCCGGGTCTCCTTGACTCTGGACTTCCACGTGAATCAGTAGATAGGCTTCTTCTCCGTTTTTTTGCCAGACTTGAAAGAGTTTGTCACATTCTCGCTCCCCTTCTCGACCACTGGGGCTGATTTGTTGCAGTTCTTTGTCTAAGGATTGGTAGGATTTCGTCCAATCGATTAGCTCATGCACTTGGGGAAAGAAAAAGGCGAGAAATGGCTCTAAGTAGTCTTCGATTGCCTCTTTCCAGGGTTGGTCATAGTTGGCTGAGGGGGTCTCCAAGAGCTTGACTCCTATTTAATTTAATTCTTTTCTCATCCTAATTATAGCAAATTAACTGTGTTTTATTAACGAGATAAATCAAGGAAATAAATAATGTTTAATATGATTTTTAAGACCGCCAGAGATTAAAAAGTTGCCAAGACGGTTTCGGGGAGAGCCGCCGTTCTCCCCGACTAATTATCTGATGAAATCACCCCAATAACGGGTTAAGGGGTTGTGGGCGATCGCCCGGCGGTAGATTAGTCCCCCAGTCCCGCCATAAACTCCCCGAGGGACGTCGCCACCGTAGCCTGTTGCAGGAGCTGTCGCAGGCGGGATAGGTCACGCATCGGTGCGAGGCGATCGCGCACCTGCTCTGGAACCTGATTAAAGCGCACCGTCAGCACATCGAGAATGGCCGAACGAGCCATCTCTAAACTGCCTTCTTCAAGTCCTTCTTGGCGACCTTCTTGGCGACCTTCTTGGCGACCTTCTTGGCGACCGGTTTCTAGGGCTTGACGTTCAATGTTGCTGAGAATTGGCATTTTTCGTTCCTCCTGATACTGGCGAAGTTTGCTATCAAAACGCTCTTGTAAGACTTGAGGCAGAGTCATCATCCAGTCCAACAAATGATAGAACCAGACTCATGTTTTCAAGGGAAACCTAACATAGATTTCCAGGTTTCAGACCTCCTCTAAGGGGAGTTCAAAACCGTTAACTTTATTACAAATAACCCCGCCAACACCCACATCGCTATGGGAATCTCGCGAAACCTGCCCTGACAAGATTTTAACAAGGGATAAGCGATCGCCCCCACGGCCAAACCATCGGCAATGGAATAACTCAAAGGCATAATCACCATCGTCAGAAACGCCGAAATCGCTTCCGCTGGGTCATCCCAGCGAATCTGACGCACGGTTCCCATCATCAACACCCCCACCAAAATCAAAGCCGGGGCCGTGGCAAACTCAGGAATCCCCGCCAGCAGGGGGGTAAAAAACAGCGACAGCAGAAACAATCCCGCCACCCCCACCGCCGTAAAGCCACTGCGTCCCCCTTCCGATACCCCCGCCGCCGACTCAATATAAGCCGTCGTCGTTGAAGTTCCCAAAAGGGCCCCCACCGTCGTCCCCACCGCGTCCGCCATAAAAGCCCGATTGAGGCGGGGAAACTCCTGTCCCGATTTCAAATAGCCCGCCTTCACCCCCAATCCCGTCAAAGTTCCCACCGTATCAAAGAAATCCACAAAGAAAAACACCACCATCACCGTCAGAAACTGCCCCGGATTCACCGACAGGGCCGTCCCTAACCCCATCAACCCCTGGCCCAACAGATGCACCGGTAACGGGGGTAAACTCACGATCGCCTCAGGAGGGGCCGCCACTCCCAAACCCCAGGCCAACACCGCCGTCGCCAAAATGCCCCAAAGTAACGCCCCCCGCAGTCGTCGGGCCATTAAAGCGGCGGTAATCCCCAACCCCAACACCGTTAACGCAGGAACCCCCTGGGTTAAATCGTTTAAGGCGGTTGTGGTGACCTCATCGGCAATGATAATCTCACTCTCCGTTAGGGCAATATAGGCAATAAACAAGCCAATCCCGGCACTGGTGGCATATTTCAGGCCATCAGGAATCGCCCGCACGATCGCCCCCCGCAAATTCAACGCGGTCAAAATCATGAATAGCACCCCCTCCACAAACACCGCTGCTAAGGCAACTGGCCAGGGAATACCCAAGCCTAAAACCACGGAAAAGGCAAAATAGGCATTCAGCCCCATTCCCGGCGCCAGAGCGAAGGGATACTTAGCATAAAGTCCCATCACCAGCGTGGCGATCGCCGCCGCCAGGGCCGTCGCCACCACCAACTCGCCAAACAAATCCCCCGGGGTTTCCAGAAAAATGGCATTGGAGAGAATCGCCGGATTCACCGCCAAAATATAAGCCATCGTCACAAACGTGGTCACAGCGGCGATCGCCTCCTGACGAAACCCCGTCTTCAAGGCAGAAAACCCGAAAAACTCAGCCAATGGAGTTAGATTAGCCATCCCCCAACCTCCAAATCAAACCGCCCCCTATCATCCCCCATTCCGTTCCTCCTGTCTGTCCCCTCCTGACCTTCCCATCAAAAAAACTTGATGTATCAAAAAAACTTGATATGATACAAGCAACAGCCCCAAGCTGAACCCATAAGCCTGTATCCACAGCACCTAAACTCAGTCCTATGTCCAGTCACAGCACCGCACCGCCTCAAGCCGGTGGGACACTCAACATCTTCGAGAAATATCTTACCCTTTGGGTGTTTCTCTGCATTATCGCCGGCATCGCCTTAGGGAAACTCTTTCCCAACGTTGCCGAACAACTCGACAGCCTCAGCCTCTATAACGTCTCCATCCCCATCGCCATCTGTCTTTTCTTCATGATGTATCCCATCATGGTGAAGATTGACTTCTCCCAAGCCAAGCAAGCCGCCAAAGCCCCCAAACCCGTTCTCCTCACCCTGGTGGTAAACTGGCTCATCAAACCCTTCACCATGGTGGTGATTTCCCAATTCTTCCTGGGAATCCTCTTTCGCCCCCTCATCGAAGGAACCGAGATGATTCGCGGCGTTGAAGTCTCCATCGCGAACTCCTATATCGCCGGAACCATCCTCCTAGGAATCGCCCCCTGTACCGCCATGGTGCTGATGTGGGGCTATCTCTCCTATAGCAATCAAGGGCATACCCTGGTTATGGTGGCCGTCAACTCCCTCGCGATGCTATTTCTCTACGCACCCCTCGGGAAATGGCTGTTAGCGGCCAGCGAGTTAACCGTTCCCTGGGAAACCATTGTCTTCTCAGTGGTAATTTACGTGGGATTGCCCCTCCTCGCCGGCTATATCACCCGCACCTGGAGTTTACGCAACAAAGGACGAGACTGGTTCGAGACAGTCTTTCTCAAACGCCTCGGCCCCGTCTCCGTCATTGCTCTCCTCGTGACCCTAATTCTACTATTTGCCTTCAAAGGAGAACTCATCGTTAACAACCCCTTCCATATCCTCCTCATCGCCGTCCCCCTGTTTATCCAAACCAACCTGATTTTCCTCATCACCTATGTGGCGGGATTGAAACTCAATCTCTCCTACGAAGATGCGGCCCCCGCTGCTCTGATTGGGGCCAGTAATCACTTCGAGGTCGCCATCGCCACCGCCGTGATGCTATTTGGCCTCAACTCGGGGGCGGCCCTAGCCACCGTCGTCGGCGTTCTCATCGAAGTCCCGGTGATGTTGATGCTGGTTCGCATCTGTCAACGGACCGCCAGTTGGTTTCCCCGAGAACCTGAGAAAGCCACCCTGCGAGACCCCCGTTGTACTCACAACTATTCCCTGGAATCGTAAGCTCAGGATGAGAGTATTAGTCAGACGAACTAAGACGCAAAAAGCTCGATATATAGAATACCCTTCGTGTATCGCCCAAATCGGAAATTTTTTGTCCTAGTTAAAATGACTATATAGACCGACTCAATCACCGCTCACCAAGAGACCCAAGAACAAGCCAAGCAAGCCGTTTAACCGGGAGTTCCATGAAAAAAGTCATGTTTGTCTGTAAACGCAACTCCTGCCGCTCTCAGATGGCGGAAGGGTTCACCCGTCACCTCGGTGCTGGTCAGGTGGAGGTTCACAGTTGCGGTTTAGAAGCCTCCCGCGTTCATCCCACGGCCATTGAGGTGATGCAGGAGGTGGGGATTGATATTACAGACCAAACCTCAGACCCTCTCAGTAATTTCCAAGCTGAGGACTATGATGCAGTCATCTCTCTCTGTGGCTGTGGGGTGAACTTACCCCCGGACTGGGTGAGTCAAGAAATCTTCGAGGATTGGCAACTCGATGACCCCGATGGCCAGCCTCTGGAGACTTTTCGCCGGGTTCGCGATGAAGTGCGCGATCGCGTTAAACATCTCCTTGAAATTCTCAGCTAGATTTTTAGCTTAGCTCCCTGTAAAGTCCACCTTCTCACTGGTACTTGGCGTTTTGCCTACAAGTGCCGGTGTTTTCTCTTTTTTGCTATGGTGATTAAAAGGTCAAAGAAAGCGACCACCACCACCTCGACTATCGCTCGGTGACCAGGGTTTGCCCCTACCGGTACTCATCGTTCAGGATTGTTCAATGTCTCTCCCTTCTCCTCACGATATTATTCGTCAACAACAGGCACAACTGGAGGCGCTGCAATTAGAATTAGAAGTTGAACAGCAACGGAGTGAGCTGCTGACGCAACAACTGGCTTCCTCGGAACGTCAATTGCGAGGAATTTTAGGGGCAATTATGGATATTGTCCTAGAAATTCAGGTTAACAATGGGGCTATTCAAGAAATTGATATTGCCCCGACTCATTTGAGTGCATTATATGATGTTCAGGATAACCGCAGTGACTGGGTTTATCACATGGTTGCTCAGTTTTTTAACCCGGAGATAGGAGACCTCTGGTTAGAACAAATTAAGCAGGTCTTAGCTGAAAAACAACGCCGTGATTTCGACTATGTTTTGTCTCTTTCAGGTCAAGATATTTGGTTTTCTGCTCAAATTTCTCCCTTGAGTGAAACCCGAGTGATTTGGGTTGCTCGGGATATTAGCGATCGCAAGTATTATTCTGATGCATTGCAACTAATTGTGGAGGGAACCACCTCCGAAACAGGACAGGCATTTTTTGAAGCCTGTGTTCGCTATTTAGCAGAAGCCTTGCAGGTTCGCTATGCCATTGTTAGTGAGTTTTCTAATGCTCAAAAAAATCGTCTCCGCTCTCTCGCTTACTGGACGGGAGAAACATGGCATGAGGGAGTTGACTATGCAATTCGTGATACCCCTTGTGCAGAGGTTTTGCAAGGAAAAATCTGCTACTATCCAAACGATGTAGCGGCGTTATTTCCCCGCGATCGCGACCTGCAAGAGATTAACGCAGTAAGCTATGTCGGGATTCCTCTCTATAGTTCGACTCAGGAAGTTGTGGGACATTTAGCGGTTATTGATACTAAACCTATTCCCATTGATAAAAACTATGAGAAAATCTTAAAAATCTTTGCCGCCCGGGCGGGGGCTGAGTTGGAGCGGGTTCAGGCGGAAAAAGCTTTAAAAGCTAGTGAGCGACAGTACCGGACATTAGTGGAGACGGCAAACTGCATTATTTTACGCTGGAACTTACAGGGTCAAATTAAATTTATCAATCAATTTGGGGCTAGTTTTTTTGGCTTTACCGTCTCAGAATTGGTGGGTCAACCGGTTTTAGGGACGATTGTCCCTAAACAAGATTCATCTGGACAGAACTTGCAAGAAATGGTAAAAAAAATCTGCCAGCATCCCAATCAATTTTTAGGCAATGAAAATGAAAATATAAGTCGAACGGGGGAGCGATTTTATATTAGCTGGGTGAATCAACTCACTCAAGTGGGTGACCAGGACGAACTCCTCTCGATTGGCACCGATGTGAGCGATCGCAAACGAGCAGAGGACAGTTTATCCCGAAAACTCGAACAAGAAAAACTCCTCAATCAAATCACCTATCAAATTCGTCAAAGCCTGGAAGTTCAGGATATTTTCAACGTTGCAGTTCAAGAAATTGCCTCAGCATTTCAAACGAGCCGTTGCCATCTCCAAATTTACCAAGAAGACCCCACACCCAACTTCCCTCAATGTTGTGAATATCGAGATAATGGGAATTCTGTCTGCTCCGATGAACAGCTTTGGTCTCTGGATAATCCTTATATTCAGAGGGTATTAGAGCAAGATCAGCCTTGGGCGTGCGATCGCCTCGACGAAGATGAGTTCTTAAAAACCCTATTCACCTCAGAACCTGACCTAAAATCCATTCTCAGTATACGCACCTCCTACCAGGGCAAAACCAATGGCATTCTCAGCCTCCATCAGTGCGATCGCTACCGTCATTGGACTGAAGACGATGTCAACCTCCTAGAGTCCGTCGCCTCTCGCCTGGGGATTGCGATCGCCCAAGCCAACCTCCTGGCCCAAGCCAAACAACGACAGACGGAACTCGAAGTGGCCCGGCGGGCCGCCGAAGACGCCAATCAATCCAAAAGCCAGTTCCTCGCCAACATGAGTCATGAACTGCGAACCCCCCTTAACGCCATTTTAGGGTTTAGCCAACTCATGACCCGTCAGGGATCATTAAACGACGAACAACGCCACCATCTTGGAGTCATTCAAAACAGCGGCGAACATTTGCTGCAACTGATTAACGAAATTTTGGATATGTCCAAAATTGAAGCCGGTCATATTCAACTCAACCCCAACCGCTTTGACCTCCATCATCTCCTCGACAGCATCAAAGGGATGTTTGAGCTGCGGGCCTCACAAAAGTTACTGCAACTGACCCTTGAACAGCATCCCCAAGTCTCCCGCTTTATCGAAGCCGACGAAGGGAAACTCCGTCAAGTCCTGATGAACCTCCTCAGCAACGCCATTAAATTCACCCACCAGGGTCGCATCACCCTACGGGTAAGCCAGGAAAAACCCATCACCCCCGAGGCCCCCAAGGAGTCCTATCAGTTACAAATTGAGGTTGAAGATACCGGAACTGGCATTGCCCCGGAGGACTTGGAAAGCATTTTTGAAGCCTTTGTTCAAACGAACTTAACCCAGCATGACCACACTGGAACCGGACTGGGCCTGGCCATTAGTCAAAAATTTGTCCAGATGATGGGGGGACAGTTACAGCTGGAGAGTGAAGTCGGCCGTGGCAGTTGCTTTTATTTCTCAGTGCCCATTACAGACATTTCTCTATCTAATGCCGAGGTTGATGACACTCCTGTACCGGAACGACACGTGGTGAGCTTAGCCCCCGGCCAGCCTGACTATCGTATCCTGGTAGTGGACGACCGTTGGGAAAGTCGTCAATTTCTAGTAGAACTGTTACAGAGCGTTGGTTTTCAGGTTCGAGAGGCCGAGAATGGCCTTGAGGCCATTCAGCAGTGGCAAGAGTGGCAGCCGCACCTGATTTGGATGGACATGCGGATGCCTCAAATGAGTGGTTACGAGGCGACTGAACATATCAAAGCTCATTTGCAGGGACAAGCGACGGTGATTATTGCCCTGACCGCCAGTGCCTTAGAGAACGAGAAATCGGTAATTCTCTCGGCCGGGTGTGATGACTTTGTACGTAAGCCGTTCCGGGAGGTCACAATTTTTGAGAAAATTTCCCATTATTTGGGAGTTGAATATGACTATGAGGATTCCCTGATACAGGGGATTGAGGCTAAAGGTTCGTCCTTGCTTTCGCAAGGGGAAATGATAGACTGCCTCAGCCAACTAGCTCCCTCTTGGCGAGAGTCTCTAAAAGAAGCGGTTGAACTAGCAGATGAGGAGCTAATCTTAGAGCTTTTACAGGCGTTACCGGCTGAACAAACGCCATTGTGCCAGACGATTCATCAGCTTGTCGATGAATTTCAATATGGTACATTGTTAGATAGACTCGCGTTTCCGTCTGACGATGAAAATGTTTAGTATTTTAAGGAATAGCACTCCATGACTCAAGACCGTCCCAGCACTCAGTCCTATCGAGGAGACATCTTGATTGTTGATGATACTCCAGAAAACTTGAAGTTTCTCTCCAAAACTCTTGCTGAGCAGCAGTATAAGGTTCGTAGCGTGACGGATGGGGTCATGGCGTTACGGGTGGCTCAAGCTGCTCCGATTAACTTGATTCTTCTGGATGTCAAAATGCCAGGCATGGATGGCTATGAAGTTTGTTGTCGGCTCAAGCAACATGAAAAGACTAAAAATATTCCCGTTATTTTTATCAGTGCCTTGGATGACATGATCGATAAAGTGAAAGCCTTTCATGTTGGTGGGGTTGATTATATTACGAAACCTTTTCATGTTGAGGAAGTATTAGCTCGTATTGAAACTCATATCACCTTGGAAGCAGCCAAGACGGAAATTTTAAAGCTCAATAGTAATTTAGAAAACCGTGTCAGACAACGAACACACCAGCTTGAAAAAGAGATTGCAGCCCGTCAACAGGCTCAGGAGCAACTGTTACATCTGGCGTTGCATGATGCCTTAACGGAGTTACCCAATCGTGTACTGTTTATGAAACAACTGGGTCGAATTTTAGACCAGAGCAAGCAAAATAGTACTCATCGTTTTTCGGTATTGCTATTAGACTGTGATCATTTCAAGGTCGTGAATGATTCCTTAGGTCATTTGGTGGGCGATCGCCTACTGATTGCTGTGGCGCGGCGAATCCAAACCTGTCTACCTCCTGGAGTAATGTTGGCAAGACTCGGTGGTGATGAATTTGCCATTTTGGTTGAAGAGGATACTCCCGAGGGCGATCGCGCGTTGGAATTGGCCAAGCAAATTCAAGCAGAGTTAAGCTATCCCTTTCAACTGGGGTCTCAGGAAAACTTTACCAATGTCAGTATCGGTATTGTTTTGGGTCATCCCAGTTATGAGCAGCCGGAGCATTTGTTACGAGATGCAGACTCAGCCATGTATCAGGCAAAAGCGAAGGGGAAAGCCAGTCAGCAAATTTTTGACTCCAGAATGTATACCCAGGCGATCGTGCGCTTGCAGATGGAAACGGATTTGCGGCGGGCGATCGAGCGCAGAGAGTTTCTTTTGTATTACCAGCCAATTATTTGCCTGAAAACAAGAAAGGTTTCTGGGTTAGAAGCCCTCATCCGCTGGGAACATCCGAGTCGTGGTTTATTACTTCCGGGAGAATTTTTACCAATTGCCCAAGATAGTGATCTCATGAGTCATATTGATATTTGGGTACTTCGGGAAGCCTGCTTACAACTGAAAGCCTGGCAGGACAAGAACAAGCTCGATGATGCTATCTTTATGTCCACCAATCTATCTGTGCATAACTTTTTACAAGAAGATATTACGGAAAAAATTTCTGATATTCTGGTAGAAACTGGAGTTTCGGGGCATTGTCTAGAGCTAGAAATCACAGAAGACAGCATTATTAGAAACCCAAGTCAAGTCAATTCCATCTTGAACCGACTCAAACATCAAAACATTAAATTTAGTATTGATGATTTTGGCACAGGATATTCATCCTTGAGCTATCTGCATCAATTTTCAGTCGATAGTCTTAAGATAGACCGGTCGTTTATCCAGGGAATTGCTCCCCAGCCCTCATCCCTCAGCAACTTACAAATTGCCAATACGATTATTCAACTTGCTGAAAACTTGCAGTTGTCTGTAATTGCCGAAGGGATTGAAACCCTAGAACAACTCTCTATATTAGAGGACTTAGACTGCACCTATGGTCAAGGCTATTACTTTTCACGACCCTTACCCGCAGACGCAGCGTTAAATTTTCTCACCTACTGTCAGCAGTCCGGTTGAGTCCATCGAGGTGGCGGAGTCAGAACCTGACCGGGTTGCACCCGCAAACGTGGTAATCCGACATTTAAGTTTTGACCTAAGTCAAGGACAATGTCAGGATGCGATGACTAGACTGGCTCCACAGGCAATCGGTCTACAGCGGCCGAATTGTCCGAGACTCTGTTTTTCACACCCCAGACTTCAGCCAAGGAGTATTAATATCAGCCTGGTGATGATGATGATCTTCGATCTGAATTCCCAGTGGTTTCTATCAACTGGTGCAATCTGTGAACCATGGAACCTGGTATGCTCGCAGTGCTGAGCTGATTAGTTCGGCTTGGATGCACTGGACGGTCTGGCTGCGAATTCCCGGAGATGTCGTCTTTGCGTTAGGAGCGTTGTTAATGGTGATTTGCGTCCTGCGGGCGATTATTGCCATTGTCCAAGAACCCACCCAGGCTCAACCCCGGACTACCGTTAGTTCGGAGCTATCGTAACGGTAACCCCTGAGTGGATCAATTTTTTCCCAATTCATGCAAGTTTAGAGGAGACACAAGATTGATGACTAGCTTATTTGAACGACTCGGCGGTGAACCCGCCGTCGATGCTGCGGTCGACAAGTTCTACGAACGGGTGTTGCAGGACGATCGCATCAAACACTTCTTTGATGACACCGATATGGTTCGTCAACGGCAACATCAGAAAGCCTTTCTCACCTATGCTCTCGGAGGTGGCAACTATACGGGACGCTCCATGCGATCAGCTCATAAAGCCTTGGTTGAAGAGCGTGGCTTGAGCGCGGAACATTTTGATGCTGTTGCTGAAGATTTACTGACCACGCTTAAGGAGATGGGGGTTGCTGATGACTTAATATCTGAAGTGGCTGCTGTGGTTGGCAATGTTCAGCATAAAAAAGATGTCTTAAATCAATAGGGGATTGTCACCTGCTGAAAGTCGTTAACCCTAACCGCAGAAAACCCGATTGCCAGCCGGCGATCGGGTTGCTCTCTCACGCTAACAGAATCGATAAGGGTTGGCTTAAGCCCTCAAGCTTAGAGGTTCTGGTTGACCATGAGGCTCCTGCCGATCTTGGGAGGGCAGAGCTTGCAAGACGTCCCCATACTTAAAGGCTAAATGACCGAACTCACGGGAGAGCCAGTCCAGGGTAAAGTTACCCCCCTGACGATCGCTTTCAAGGGCGATCGCTTGAGAAATGAGTAGGGCTAACTCTTGTAAAGTGAACTGCTCCAAAAGTTGCTTTTTCTGCTCGTTTAACCTAATCATGTCCAAACCTCCTAAGCTATTTTTAGCTTAGCAATCCTAATTTTAAACTTCCTTAAAAAAACATAAAATGTAACATTTTTTATGACGCTTCTGGAAGCTAAGGATGATTCATCAGTAATAGTACTTAAGCCCAGTCCCTATTTCCATCTACATTGATCCCCGTTGTTTTTTAGGCGAGGCTGATTCTGTTTAGCTCGGATCTGCTTTCAGGCAATGGAGTTCAAACTGCCCCTAAACACCGCCCACTGCTGACGTTACTTGGGGCTTTTCCCTTGGACGAGAGACCCAGAATGAGGTGGAGGAACCTGGAACAATAGCCAATCCCCCTCCCGAGCAACAACCCGATAGGGAATCTCGGGATGCCAATCCTGGCGAGTGAGAACATAATCGGCTGTAAATTGTCGAGCTAAGATGACCAGTTGTTCTACCGTATGCTCTTCATAATCCGCAGCCAGTGCTTCCATCATTTGCAATCGCCTAAACCACTCCTGGATACCCCGCTCTGTAAAGGGCATACTTTTCCAGGTGAATACCAGAGACCGTTGAGAATAGGCTCGAAAATCGTGGGTTGAGTCAGGAACCAAGATTAGACTATCTTCTGGGGTGACCATCTGAGTCTGAATCCCGAGCCGGTAACGCTCCCCATTATGGAACCACTGAGTTTCCAGCCGGCCATCGAAGGGATTTTGTAAGGGACGAGGTAGCCAACCCCGTAGTCCTAAAACTAGAATCAGTAATGGAACCACTCCAATGGTATACATCAGACTCAGACGCAGTTGGGGCAACCGTTGGCTTATTGTAGGATGAGACTCAATTTTTTGCACAGCCGCAGGAATCATTAAACATCCCCAGAGCATCACTAACCAACCTAAATTCCGAATTGCCTGAGTTGGGTTATCTCGAACGGCAAAAAGTAAGAAGCCAGCGATCATTCCCCAGGCGATCCAGCTGAATCGACCCTTCCCATTCCTAAGTTGCCAATCGTTAAGAAAAATCAGAGTTAGCAAAATTAGAGCTAAGGCGATATTGGGTTCTAGGACAATGACGATTATGAGCAAGACCCCACAGCCAAGGTTTCGCTTTTGCCATAACTCTTGTGCTAGGATGCTAAATCCTAGGAGGCAAAATAGCTGCATAAAGGGAGTAACTCGGGCGAGTTGAAGTTTGGCGAATAGGGTGATGGGATAAACTTCTACAAAGATGTATCCCAAAAACAATAAAAATACCCCCATAATAATGGGTAAAAATAATTGCCGTTTTTGTTCTTTTGTTAAAGAATTAAGTGCAATGATATTGAGGGCTGCGGAAACTATGAAGACCCAAAAATCTCGCCATGATTGATGTCCAAAACTAGAAAAAATAATATGATGTGGATGTCTTACTTCGCCATAAATATGGATAAAAGACTGACTATCTAGAATCTTAGATTCTACCATCCCTGTTAGCCGTATCGGAATATAAACTGCTCCTGCAAATATCCCCAAAACCACTAATGGAACAAGTGCCTTCTTGAGGGTACCTTTTCCGTAAGCATCCTGAACAAGCCATGGAAGGATGAGGATACCCGGTAGAACACCGACTAAAATCTGAAATAAGGTTGCCATTCCAAATAGTAAATACCCGCAAGTCCATCGCCGAGAATGACAACACACAAAGCCCCAGATCACAAAACCCATTGACCAAATTGCCGGAATTGGCTCCGTTCGAAATAAATCAACAGAGCCAATGGTTCCCACAGAGGCTTGTAGACAGAGAAAACTAAAGGTTCCCGCAGTCACGAGAGAGGCCTTAAATTGTCGGGCTAGGGTAAATAGCCCCAGAACAAAGGAACTATAGGCGGAGACATAGGCAGCAAAATAAATCCAGGTTAGTGGAACGCCTAGATTGATTAAACTAGCCACTAAAGTCTGATAGTAGTATCGAGGAGAAAATTGAGTGAATTCTTGAACGTAAAAATCACGAGGATATAACTCTGGATTGACTAATAGTTTAATATATGGAAAATGATTAAGTAGGTTTTCGGATGAAAGTTGATAGCCGTAAGCAATAAGTGAAGCAACAACAAATCCTAGGTAAACCAGAACTTTGCCTAAGGAAATTGACGGTGTACCCTGCATAAGAGAAAGCCTCTAAATAACAGCATAAATTCAAATCTAAAGTTGCTTGTTGAAGGTAATAAAAAACAACAAGACGAACAGAATCAAGCCTAAGAACTGCAAGGATTAACAGGAAAAAACAGACCTAGATAGGCCCTAGTCTGTTGTAGGCGAGAAAAATTTGGATGTCAAGCTAGATGGTGGCTAGATTGCCGACAGAAACCGCGATATACTCCAAATAGACATGAATTACCTAAACAAGCGATTCAAGAGACGATTATGGTAGCGGTAGCAATTCTGGCAGCCGGACGGGGAACCCGCATGAAATCTTCACTCCCGAAAGTCTTACATCCCCTGGGCGGACGTTCTTTAATTGAGCGGGTGTTAGGGAGTTTGACACCGATCGCCCCCGATCGCATCTTCCCAATCATTGGCTACCAGGGCGATCGCGTCCAAGAGGCCCTCCACCACCACAGCAACCTAGAATTTGTTGAACAATCCCAACAACTGGGGACCGGTCATGCGGTGCAACAGCTTCTTCCCTATCTAGAGGGTTATGAGGGGGAACTATTGGTTCTCAACGGGGATGTCCCCCTACTGCGGACCAGTACCCTGCAACAGCTTCTGCAAACCCACCGCGATCGCCGTAATGCCGCCACTGTCCTCACGGCCCAGCATCCTACCCCCCAAGGCTATGGACGGGTGTTCTGCGATCGCCGCAATGTCTTTGAACAAATTGTTGAAGATCGCGACTGTACCACCGCCCAGAAACAGAACCCCCGCATCAACGCCGGAATCTATTGTTTTGACTGGCCCAAACTAGCCCAGATTCTCCCCAAGCTTAAAGCCAACAACGACCAGGGGGAGTATTACATCACCGATGCAGTGAACTACCTCAATCCCGTCACCGTCGTCGATGTAGAGGACTATCAAGAGATTTTTGGCGTCAACGATCGCAAACAACTGGCCATCGCTTACGATATCCTACAAACCCGTCTCAAAGACGAAGCCATGGCCAGTGGTGTCACTCTTGTCGATCCCCACAGCATCACCCTTGACGACACGATCGTCCTCGAACCCGACACCATCATTGAACCCAATTCCCACATTCGCGGAACCAGCGTCATCCAAAGCGGCAGCCGCATCGGCCCCGGCAGCTTGATTGAAAATAGTCATATTGGTGAGAATGTCACCGTTCTCTACTCCGTCGTCTCCGATAGTATTGTCGCTGCCGACAGCCGCATCGGTCCCTACGCTCATTTACGGGGCCAGGCAGAGATTGGCCAAGGCTGTCGTATCGGCAACTTTGTTGAAATCAAACAAAGCCGGGTCGGAGACAACACCAACGTTGCCCACCTGGCCTATCTCGGGAACGCCACCCTCGGCGAGAAAGTCAACATCGGCGCAGGAACCATCACCGCCAACTATGACGGCGTTAATAAACATCCCACCCGCATCGGTAAAGGGACAAAAACTGGGTCTAATAGTGTTCTCGTTGCCCCCGTTACCCTAGGAGAAGATGTCACTGTTGCGGCGGGTTCGGTGGTGACCCAAGATGTCCCAGATGATAGTCTCGTGGTGGCGCGATCGCGGCAAGTCGTTCGTCCCGGTTGGCGGATGACCCCAAAAACCAACCCCGAAACTTAAATGACCCAAACCAAACCCCCCTGACTGAACGCCGTTCAATTAGGGGGGTTTATGAAACGGAGAGGGAGGGATTCGAACCCTCGATGGCTGTGACACCATAACAGATTTCGAGTCTGCCGCATTCAACCGCTCTGCCACCTCTCCAGCAGCAACCCCTATGGTAGCAGGTTTTGGGGGGAAAAAGCAAAAGTAGGCAGTAGGTCACTGTAACCCGGGTCGATCAATTGGAGGGGCGAAAAATTTTTCGCCCCTACCGGCCATAACCCATTGGTTTAGACCCGGATGGCGCGGTTGGATGTACCTCGGGTTTCCACGTCGCGGGGCTTTTTACCTCGCCAGATGAGTCGCATGGGAGTTCCCGTGAAGCCAAGCTGTTCCCGTAGTTGACGTTCAATGTAGCGACGGTAGTTGTCATTGAAGCGTTTGGGGTCGTTGACAAATAGGGTGATTGTGGGGGGCTGGCTGCGAACCTGAGTGCCGTAATAGATTTTCCCCTGACGACCTTGACGGTTGGTGGGGGGGGACTTCCAAGAAATCGCATCCTCCAAAACTTCATTGATCACGGAGGTACTCACCCGGCGTTTATGTTCTGCATTAGCGATGTTGGCTAGATCCAGGATATTCTGTAGCCGTTGCCCTGTGTGGGCACTGACATAGACCCGTTGCGCCCAACTGACGTAATAGAAGCGACTATCAATATGTTGGTCATAATCATAAATCGTGTGGGAGTCCTTATCGATCGCATCCCATTTATTGATGACCAACACACAGGCCCGTCCTTCCTCCACAATACGGCCCATCAGTTTCTGATCCTGTTCCGTCACCCCATCGAGGGCATCTAGAACTAACAAGACGACATCCGATCGCCGAATCGCTTTGAAGGCCCGGTTAATACTGAAAAACTCCGCCCCGTAATCGACGTGTTTCTTTTTGCGGATACCCGCAGTATCAATCAGGCGGTAGCGGACTCCGTCTCGTTCTACGAGAGTATCAATGGTGTCCCGAGTGGTTCCCGAGATAGGACTGACAATGGCCCGATTTTCCCCCACAAACGCATTCAGGAGGCTGGATTTGCCAACATTGGGCCGACCCACGATCGCCACCTTAATTTCCTCAATTTCATCTTCTTCTGAGGTTTCTGGGAGATAGGCGATGACCGCATCGAGTAAATCCCCCATCCCGCTTCCATGAATCCCAGAGACAGGGAAGGGGTCACCGATGCCCAATTCCCAAAATTCTGCCGCTTGAATTAACCCCTGGTCAAGAGATTCACATTTATTGACCGCGAGAACCACCGGAACCGGCTGCTGACGCAACCAATCGGCAATTTCTCGGTCAGCGGCGGTGGGGCCCATTTGTCCATCCACAACCAAGATAGCCACTTGGGCTTCTCCTAGGGCCAGGCGAGCCTGTTCTCGGATTTCTGGTAGAAATTCGCTATCGTCATCAAAGACGAGGCCGCCTGTGTCCACCACTTGGAACTCGCGATCGCACCAAAAGGCTTGTTTATAGGTGCGATCGCGGGTAATCCCCGGTTCATCATGGACAATGGCTTCTTTTCTCCCCGCAAGGCGATTGACAATCGTAGATTTACCCACATTAGGGCGACCGATAATAGCAACTATAGGACGTGGCATATCGTAAAACTGAGCGATTTAGCTGGTTATAGGATTAAAGTTTAATTATAGCTTTACAGGAAGCCACTACCCCACAGGCCTTAAGGCCGGGAAAAGGGGAGAGAGGTATGATGCGGCGAACCCAGGCTTCACCACAGGACATACACGACCCAGAGACTCTCTCCCCTTATAGCTATCGGTAAAAAAATGCCACTTTTACGGAGTAGGTCGAATTCTGTAACATAACTTTACAAAATAGCCCGTATCGTCCATATTTCGTTCCCTGTTCTCTATCTCCTGTGTCTGATCCATCTCCCGATATTTCTCAAATCATTGCTCACCGTCATCGTTCTCTCACCGCCTCTCCCCGCATCTGGTGGCGATGGGGAGGGCTGTCCCTGGGAACCCATATGTTACTTTGGGCACTTTTCCCAAGTTGGCGTGTCATCCCCTCGCCGCCAACGCCAACCAGGGAGGATGTCATCGTTCCCATTGAATGGGTGACTTTAGAAACACCAGCCGAGACACCACCGGAGGAGTCCTCAGAGTTACCAGATGACGCCAGCCAGGAAGCCACTTCTCCAGATAGCGGAAGTCCTGATGACATTGCTACAGTTCCCCAAGCTCCAACCCCTCAACCCACTCCAGTTCCAACTCCAAGCCCTGAGCCACCTGCAACTGCTCAGCCAACTCCAGACCCTGAGCCACCTGCAACTGCTCAGCCACCTGCAACTGCTCAGCCAACTCCAGACCCTGAGCCACCTGCAACTGCTCAGCCACCTGCAACTGCTCAGCCAACTCCAGACCCTGAGCCACCTGCAACTGCTCAGCCACCTGCAACTGCTCAGCCAACTCCAGACCCTGAGCCACCTGCAACTGCTCAGCCACCTGCAACTGCTCAGCCAACTCCAGACCCTGAGCCACCTGCAACTGCTGCACCAACTCTAGCTCCTTGGCAAATTACTGTACTGGGCGATCGCCCCATGGAAGACCATAACATCAATGATAATCCCTCTCAACTCATCAGCGCCTCAAGCGAAACCATATCCCGAGATCTCGCCCCAGCGAACTTAGAACCCGGAACTCACCTGCACGTTCGCCTAATTATTAAAACTAACGGACGAGCCGAGGTCACCCTAGTCTTTAAGCACGCCGAAGACCAGCCCTTAGGCCCTGACTATCAACAGTTTGCCCAGAGAATTATCAATAATTGGCAATTCTCCCCAGCCAGTAACGACGGCTTTGGCCCAGTGCGCTCTAATCACACCGTAGAGCTGCGGATCGACTCTCCCTAAGTCTGTCCACAAAAAAATCATCTAAGGGCTTGCTTTTTCCGGGGACTGTGCTATCATAGTCAAGGTTCAAAGCCACGCGGGCATAGTTTAGTGGTAAAACCTTAGCCTTCCAAGCTAATGATGTGGGTTCGATTCCCACTGCCCGCTTTTAAAAGTGCCAAGACACCTAAGGACACTAACAACTCCTGCCTATTAACTGCGGGTCACCGTCCCAGCCGGAAACAAACTGGGACAGGTGTCAGACAGATGTTCCAGTGGACTTAAACCTCTGTTTCCTCAAAGTCCAAGGCGGCGGAGTTCATGCAATAGCGTAACCCCGTCGGTTGGGGTCCGTCGTTGAACACATGGCCCAAATGAGCATCACAGGTTGAACAAAGAATTTCAGTGCGCTTCATGAAGAAACTGAAATCAGATTTTTCTGTAACATTTTCCTCCTCAACAGGCGCATAGAAGCTCGGCCAACCCGTCCCAGAGTCAAACTTAGTCTCTGATGTAAACAAAGGAGTTCCACAACACACACATTTATAGATTCCCGTCTTCTTATTATCGTGGTATTCCCCCGTAAACGCTCGTTCTGTCCCATGGTTACGAGTCACCTTGTACTGTTCTGGAGTCAACTGCGCTTGCCATTCAGCATCAGTTTTTTGAACTTTGTTAACCATTTCTAAACCTTAGTGAACTGCCATGATAGGATAATCTATTAACTTAAGCTTAACACATATTTACAAAGAAGCCATCCCCTCCCCCTCCCTCTCCCCCTCCCTCTCTCCCTCTCTGTGTCCTCTGTGACTCTGTGGTTCATCCCTCCCCCATGCTAGAAACCGAACAAACCCTCCTAAAACGAGTTGGACTGATTGAAGATGCGATCGCCGATCGCCCCGCCGTCCGCCAGGCCCTCTACGCCATCCGTCCCCATTGCGACTATCAAATCTTCGGCATCTGTGCCGAGAATCCCCAAGAGGCGATCGCCACCCTCAACCGCTACACCGACGTTCTCGGCTATCCCCGGGCCCCCGAACTCCCCAGTCCCGAACTCGATGCCCTGGAAGGGCCCGTATATCTCAAATACAACCCCAAAACCGACCTCTACTACCTCAACCCCTACGAAGGTAAGGAGCGAGGCGTTATCATCTCCTGTCAATCCGTCTATGACGATGGCATTCGAGATACCTACGGCCATTTTCCCTTAGATTTATTTGATGACATCTCCCCCGAAGAAATTCCCGAGGACATTCCCTCAAAACTTCACCCTTAAGCCTTTTTGGAGAATCTAGACCTGTGAACATCGCAATTCTCGGCTGTGGTTATGTCGGTACCGCCGCCGCCCAACATTGGCAAGCCGCCGGCCACCACGTCACCGCCACCACCACCAGTCCCGAACGAGTCCCCGAACTGGAGGCGATCGCCCAGCGAGTCGAAGTCATCCAGGGCAATAACCCCGAAGACCTGAAACGACTTTTACAGGGACAAGATACCCTGGTGATGAGTGTGGCCAGTAAAGGACGGGCCCCCTATAAAACCGTCTATCTCGACACCGCCCAAACCCTGGTCTCCGTCCTCCCCCAATCCCCAGAGTTACAACAGATTATCTATACCGGAAGTGGCAGTGTCTATGGCAATTGGGGCGGTGGCTGGGTGAATGAAACCACCCCACCCCAACCCACCATGGAGAATTACGAGATTTTAGTCGAGACAGAACAGACCCTCTTAAACGCCGCCCATGACGACTTGCGAGTCTGTATCCTACGTCTGGGGGGGATTTATGGTCCCGGTCGAGAAATTGCCCGGATTTACCGCAACTGGGCCGGACAAACTCGTCCCGGTGATGGCAATCGTCCCAGTAATTGGATTCATCTCGATGATATTGTTGGGGCCCTAGCCTTTGCCCAGGAGAAGCGTCTTGAGGGGATTTATAATCTGGTGGATGATGACCATCAGCCTACCCGAGCGGTGGTGGAAGCCGTCTGTGAAACCTATCAGTTGCCCCCGGTGACCTGGGATGGTTCTGAACCGGCGACGGTACGCTATAGCGGTAAACTCTCTAATCAGAAGATTAAGGATGCGGGGTATCAGTTGATTCACCCACAACGGACGATTTAGGGATCTGTGACAGTCGAGAAACCCATTGGCCAAGAGGCAGGATTACGCTTTCTGGAGGCAGCTTTGGCCCGCGATCGCATTGCCCCGGCATATCTATTTGTCGGGGCTGAAGGCATTGGCCGAGGCTTGGCGGCCCGTTATTTTGCCCAGCGACTCTTGGGAGACTCCCACCCTAACCTCAGCAATCACCCCGATTTCCTGCTGGTGGAACCGACTTATCTCGATAAAAAAGAACTTTATACCGTCACCCAGGCCCGGGAGAAAGGACTCAAACGCAAATTTCCCCCACAAATTCGCCTGCAACAAATCCGTGAGTTAGGTCAGTTTCTCGCCAATCCCCCCTTAGAGGCTTCCCGCAAGCTGATTATCGTTGAACAAGCGGAACTGATGGCGGAGGCGGCCGCCAATGGACTTCTGAAAACCCTAGAAGAACCGGGACGGGCCACATTAATTCTGATCGCCCCCTCCTGCGAGAGTTTATTACCCACCTTAGTCTCCCGCTGTCAACGGATTCCCTTTTCCCGCCTCTCCCGAGAACAGATGGGGGATGTGTTGCAGATGACGGGCCATGGGGAGATTCTCAACTATCCTGCCATTTTGGCGATCGCCCAGGGGAGTCCAGGAGTTGCGATTGCGGCTTGGGAACAACAAAACGCCATTCCCCCGGAACTCCTAGAGAAACTCCATGACTGTCCCCGAAGCCTACGGGATGCCTTGGAGTTAGCCAAGGAGATTAGCAAAACCCTGGAGACTCCTGAACAACTTTGGTTACTCGACTATCTTCAACAAACCTATTGGCATTCTAGTGGTGGGAGTCTCTCACCCATAATGCTTGAGGCCCTGGAAGAGGCCCGACGGCATCTGCGTCGTTTCGTTCAACCTCGTCTCGTCTGGGAAGTCACCTTGATGAAGGTTGTGTCACCTCTAGACAATGTTTAACTCTTGAGACTCCTCCGGCATGACTAACCAATGTTTGGAGGCATCCAGGAACAGGCGATTTTGCCGTTTGAATTCCCCTAAAATGCGGGTGACGGTTACTCGGTTCACCCCAATGGCATTCGCCAAATCCTGATGGGTGAGTCTGGCCTTGAGGCGGACTCCCTCCGCCGTCGGTTGTCCCATTTCCCGAATCAGCAATTGCAGTAGGTTGTCTAGGCGATCGCTGGCTCGCTTTTGGGCGGTGATACTGAGTAAATGTTCTAATTGATAGAGTCGCTTCGCCTTCTGTTGCAGCAGGGCATAGCCAAGTTTGGGGCTATGTCGAATTTCATCCAAGGGATACCAAGTCATCAGAACTCGGGATAGGGCCTTCATTTGATGATTATGGCGGGTGGTGAGTCCCTCTCCTAACCACATTGAGGGGCCCACCCAGCCTAGGACTCGTTCTTCACCCATAGCCATGTAGGTGTTGAGTTGCACCCAACCCTGGCAAACTTGCCAAATGCCACTGGTAGCCGGCGGTAAGAGATCACCGCGATCGTAAATCCGACTAATTCGCTGACGTGTGAGGGTTGATGTCATAATGTCCTCCCTGTAGGGGTTTGGGTAGCTCGGACTTGGAGATAGACCTATCCTCTCCTACTCGCCCTAGGCTTACCGTAAGGATTCAACGTTAAATTTCCGTAAAGATTAGGCAAATTCTGGAACTAGCATCCTCGCCCGGGACTACTAGGTCTTAAGAAATTATGAAGATTCACTAACAATTTTCGAGGGGGTTAGGTGCTATAATAGAAATTAAACAGGCTGCAAATCGTGTTATCGCTGTCATCAATTTACCGTAAATTTCAAGTACTATTTGGGACATAACCCGATGCGAACTATTCCTTGGGATGAGTCGTTGCGCGTTGGCATTGATCGAATTGATCAACAACACCAGCAACTGATTGACCAATTGAATTTACTCATGATCGCGCTTCAAGAAAACAAAGCCAAGTCAGAAATCGAAAGAATCATTAATTTCTTAGATCAGTATATTGATCAGCACTTCGGCTTTGAAGAAAATTGTATGAACGCTTATCAATGCCCAGTTGCCTGTGAGAATAAGAAGGCACATCACTATTTTCGGCAAACCTTTGAGGAAATTAAACATCAGTTTCGTCAGGAGGGTGCGAGTCTATCCCTGGTTCTGAAAGTCAACCGCAATCTTTTAGACTGGTTCATTAACCACATCCGCAAAATTGATATGCAGCTAAAACCCTACATTAGCCCTTAAATGGGGTCTTCATCACAGATTCAGTTCAGAGTCAGCGTGGGGGGAGGACAGTGGCCGAAGCCTCACAAGATAGCGATGCGGATGGCGTATTTGCTACGATTGTGTAGGGGTAACTCTAGTTGAACTCTGGCAGATTAGACCTATGATCCGTTTTTTGGCGATCGCCCTAACCTTTCCCCTCCACCTCCCGCTGGCCCTAACCCTAGCCATGACGCCTGTGCAAGCTGACTCGGGTTGGGTTAACCCCATCGCCGCCCCAATCTCATCCCGTTGGGAGTCTTACCATCGTCAGTTGTGGCAGGGACTGGCTGAGTCTGCGGTCTCGGTGTATCGCCGGGGAATCCTGAGTCAAACCCCTGAAGCCTCATCTGAAACAGCCCGAGAGAAGGTTCCCTTTGAAACTCAAGAACAAGGCAGTTATAGTTCGTTAGGAGAGCCTTTTGAGAGGGTTATTGATGAGGAGTCGGACTGGTCTAGCTTCTGGCAACAACTCCATGGGACAAGATCACCGATGCCAGATGTTGCCGAGGTAGATTTTGAACAGTATCGTCTGATTGCTGTAGGGTTGGGCGATCGCGGTGATGGGTCCTATGGTGTTCAGGTAGACCGGGTCGACCAAAACGGGGAGGAACTCGTGGTTCACTATCTGGAAACTCGCGGTTGTGGCATGGCCACCATGGCAATTACGCAACCCTATCACATCATTCGGATTGAGCGCAGCAATCGTCCTGTGAGTTTCCAACATCATCAGGTCCCTCCAGAGTGTTAACCGCTGCGAGAACCTGGAATAATGGGATCGATGCCAACAGCTCAATGCCATTATTCCTATGAGTAGCCCGAAAATCATCGTTCTCGACGACGATCCCACCGGTTCCCAGACGGTTCACAGTTGTCTCTTGCTCACCCAATGGGATGTCGAGACCTTAAAATTGGGACTCGTGGATGAGGCGCCGATTTTCTTTGTCCTCACCAATACTCGCGCCTTGGCCCCTGAAGCGGCCCGTCAGGTGACCGCTGAAGTCTGTCAGAATCTTAAGAGGGCGATCGCCCAAGTGGGGATTGAGGATTTCCTAGTCGTCAGTCGCTCGGACTCCACCCTACGGGGTCATTATCCCATCGAAACCGATGCGATCGCCCAAGAACTCGGTTCCTTTGACGCTCATTTCCTCACCCCCGCCTTCTTTGAGGGAGGACGCATCACCCGCGACAGCATCCATTATCTCCATGTGGACGGACAACCGGTTCCCGTCCATGAAACCGAATTTGCCCGCGATTCCGTCTTTGGCTATCACCACAGCTATCTCCCCGACTATGTGGCAGAGAAGACCCAGGGAACCATTGCCGCTGAGGCAGTGGAACGGTTTACTCTGGATGAGGTGCGATCGGGCTGTTTTGAGCGGTTAATGGCCTTAGAAAACAATACCTGTGGCGTGGTGGATGCCGAAACCCAAACCGATTTAGACCAATTCGCCGCCGACATCCTCAACGCCGCCAGTCAAGGGAAACGCTTTCTCTTCCGCAGTGCAGCCAGTCTCCTCACCTCCCTGGCCAATCTCGGCCCCCAACCCATCGCCGCTGAGGATATGGCTCAATACGTGCGGGGGGGTAAGCCGGGGGCTGTGTTAGTTGGCTCCCATGTCCAGAAAACCACCCAACAACTTCAGCATTTGTTACAAGAAACAGGAGTGACGGGGGTGGAAGTGGATGTACGCCATCTCCTAGATGAGTCCCCTCAACAGCGAGAGGCCGTGTTAACGGGAGTTTTAGAGAAGGTACAGGAGAGTTGGTCCAGTGGCCAAACTCCTGTCATCTATACCAGTCGTGAAGAATTGCAATTTCCCGACCCCGATACCCGTCTTAAGTTTGGTGTTGCGGTGTCTCAATTACTCATGGATGTGGTGCGGGGATTACCGCCGGAATTGGGCTTCCTGATTAGTAAAGGGGGTATTACCTCCAACGATGTTTTAAGTCAGGGGTTGGCCCTGCCAACGGCCAAACTCTTGGGACAAATCCTGGCTGGCTGTTCTGTGGTGCGCACTCCCGAGACCCATCCTCAGTTTCCCAATTTACCGGTAGTTCTCTTCCCCGGCAATGTGGGAGATGAGCGGGGCTTAGCTACGGTCTATCGTCGTTTTGCTTATAATCCAAGTGGTCTTCCTTCGTCTTGACCCACTAGGGCGGTAATCATCATGCCATGTCGGCATGATGATTACTGGCCCCTTCGCGGGAGAGGTGGTGAATCCAATAGTCATGACAGGTTTGGATTGGGTCGCCTAGGGTCAGGAACCAATCCAAACCTGTTGCTGTTCTGTTGCTGACATCTGGGGGGCGACGAGTTGGAAGGCTGGGCGTAGTAGTGAAGCAGTACAATAGGCTTTAATTTGCCTGGGTTAATGGGAATTACCCCGTTTTTGGGCTTGGTTTAGAACAACAGTAGCAATAGTCTAGGCAGTGCTTAAACGGGATGGAGCTAATTTAGCAGAACATCCGGATCGCAGTGGAGGGATTCGTAGATCCGATTAGTACGCCAATCGTAGAGAACTTAAGGTTCGATGAGCACACCTCCCGGCCTCTTGGGGCTAACTCCACTTTTTACCCACAATAATGAATTGGGGGGGTTAACCCTAATGCCTCCGGATACGGTTGTTCCTGCGACTGATGAGGGGCAACAGGAGCCTTCTAAAGAACTTGCCCTGGGGCAACCCAACATTGTGGGGTCCGAAAAGACGACTCAAGATAAGGATGTTTCTAAAGAGTTTGAAAAACCTAAGACTCCAACTCAATTAACGTCACGTCAAGACATAGAGGCCAGCTCTCAGCAAGAATGGTTAACTCTGGCTCAGCAGCTAAAGACGGAAGAACGTTGGGGAGAGGCGATCGCGGCCTATAAACAGGCAGTCAATGAAGATAGGCAACCCCAGACTCAGAACCCGTCTGGGCGGGATTCTTTTAACCAGGAGATGGCGTCCCCCGAGAGTTTTGAGCAGTTACAGATTCAAGCTTTCACCTATGGACAACAGCGCCAGTGGCAAGCTTGTATTGAGACTTGCAAACAAGCTCTGACCCTTCAACCCACAGCGAGTCTCTACAAACTGCTGGGGGATGTTTTACAGCTAATGGGACGGTTCCCAGAAGCGCAGCGGAGTTATCAGGAGGCCCTGCGTTTACGGCCTGATTTTGCTGAGGTGCATGGGAATTTAGGTAATCTCTATGCTCAAGAGCGGCAGTGGCCACGGGCGATCGAATGTTTCCGACGAGCGTTGCAATACCAACCGCAACGAGTGGCATTACATCGGGCCTTGGCTGGGGTTTGGGAACAGTTGGAGAATGAAGTTGAAGCGGTGCGTTGTTGGCATCGGGTGTTGAATTTGGAACCGGAGTCAGGCCAGGCGCAGGACTATTTCAGTTTGGGGAATCGCTGGGTGCGCTTGGGAGACTGGTCTATGGCAGAGCGCTATTATCGAGAGGCGATCGCCCGTGATGAGCAGTTGACCGATGCTTGGCATAATCTGGCGGAGGTTTTGGCGCATCATCAGAACTGGCCGGCGGCTCGGGAGATGTATGAGCAGATTTTGCAGCGGGAACCGCAACGGGTGATTTCTCGTTTGGGCTATGCTCGGGTCTTGACGAAGTTAGAAGATTGGCAAGGGGCGATGGCTGAGTATCATCGTCTAGCGGAGTCTGCGCCGGAACAGGTCTTAGCGCAACAGCGTTTTGCTCAAACCTTGAAAGACCAGGGGTTACTCGAAGAGGCGATCGCCCTATATCGTCGTGGCCTCACCTTTGCCCCCAATGGGTTTGAGTTACGCTTGGGGTTTGCTGAACTCCTCTGTGAACAGGAACAATGGGAAGATGCATTGCTCCAGGCGGAGGCGGCGATCGCCCTGAATCCTCAGGTGGCACAAGCTCATTATTATGCCGGGCGCGCTCAGGTCGCTCGGGAGAATTGGCAGGCGGCGATTCCCTATCTGCAACAGGCAGTGACGTTAGATTCCCAGTTCTTCTGGAGCCGCTATTTCTGGGGTGAAGCTCTCCTAGGTTTAGAAGATTGGCAGGGAGCAGCGGCGGTGTTGGAGGCGGCAATGTCTCTGAATCCGCACTATCCTGGGGGCTATTTGGCTTTGGGAGTGGCGTTGCTGGAGAGCCGAATTGACTTAGAGCGAGCCAAGGCATGTTTAAAGCGGAATCTAGAGTTACAACCTAATCAGCCACAAGGCTACTTTTATCTCGGAAAATGCTCAGCGCGACAAGGGCGACTTGATGAAGCCTTGAGGTTGTATCGTCACAGTTGGGAATTGAGCCAGGGGGTTGACTGTGGCTTAGCTTTAGCTGAAATATTGAAGCAGTTGAGCCGGTGGTCCGAAGCCATCCAACAGTATCGCCAAGTCCTGTTAAAGTTTGGGGAGTCGGGAGAGGCTTTATTTGGCTTAGGACAAGCTTTAGCGGCTTCCAAACGCCCCATGGAAGCGATCGTGGAGTGGCGGCGAGCGATCGGGCTCGGGTGGAACTGTCCCGAGTTGTCTTGCTGTTTAGCTGAGGCGTTCGCAAGCTTAGAGCGTTGGGATGAGGCGGTGCTGGAATGGGAGCGACTGTTGGAGCTTCAGCCTGGGAATGCCTTGGTCAGACGGCAACGGGCCTTGGCGTTGATGGGCTTAGGTCGTTGG
This sequence comes from Phormidium yuhuli AB48, assembly GCF_023983615.1. Lineage (GTDB taxonomy): Bacteria > Cyanobacteriota > Cyanobacteriia > Cyanobacteriales > Geitlerinemataceae > Sodalinema > Sodalinema yuhuli. Next base: position 802,479 of record NZ_CP098611.1, read on the forward strand.
GCCGAGTCTGCTCAGGAGTGGCAGCAGTATTGGCAAATGGCTCCAGGGTCAGGTGAAGGTACGGTACTCGATTTTCGGCCGGAGTTGGGGATGTATGGAGACATTCCTCATCGTCAGGAGTTAAGTCTTACTGGAGATTTGACCGTTGAATTTTGGTTGCGTTTGAGGGAGTGGCCGCAGAATTGGACAAATCTTGTAGGTAAATTTGTCAGTGATGAGCAAAATGAGTTCTGTTTGCGCATCAAGGATGGGGAGCGGGGCCAGTGGTACTATGGCCGGGGGACAGGCTGTGCTAACCCTGTAACTTGGATGCCACAAGAAACGATTCGTTTGCATCAATGGGTTCACATTGCTTGTGTGCGGAAGCTTGGGCAGTCTGGACAGGTTTATGTTGATGGTGTCTTGCAGGGAGAACAGGACTGGGGGCAGGAATCTGGCGTGGCGCAGACTGAGGCTCCAGTGCATCTGATGGTGAGTTCTCGTCTGCATCAGTTCCTGGATGGTCAGTTATCCGAGGTACGGGTTTGGAATGTAGCTCGCACGGGTGATGAGATTCGCCGGGGAATGAGTGAGAAACTGGAGATAGAACCGGGTTTAGTAGCAGTTTGGTCGGGTTCTGAGGACGGAGTTGTGGTTGACGCTGTCGGAGACCATCTGGGATGGATAAGGCAAGCCTCAGTAAACGGGCAGCCGCGCCCTCGGGTGGGGGTCTGTAGTGAGCAGTTGTCCCAGATAGCAGCGGACTGTGCCTATACTTTGGCACAGTTGTATAGCGGTTTCGCTCAAGTTGAGTTAATTAGCAGTCAGTTTCCTCAGTCTAAAGGACAGGTGTCGCAGCCAATTCAAGAGACAGAGATTCCTTGTCATAAGATACAGGTTGACGATGAGGAGCAGTTTCTTGAGCAGGCATTGGCCTTGGTTCTCGCTCATCCCTATGAGGTGGTGCATCTGTCTCAGCCTCGAATGCCCAATATAATTTTGGGTCTGTTATACAAGCTACTGTGGGATGCACGAGTAATTGTAGATATTGACAATGAGGAGTTAAGTAGGGTTGAGGTCTCGGAGCCACTAGATTTAGGGATGTTGTTTAGCTCTGGCGAGCAGTTGCCGCCGTTGCTAGATTTGCTGGGTCAAGACTGGACTTGCATTGCGATGGGTCTAGCTAAAGCTTTTGATGGATTTCGGGTGTTTGATAATAGTACCTCGGTGGCCACTGGTGGAGCTGAAGAGTCGTTATCTGGGCTGGTAACTAAGGTTTTGGCAGTACCGGGTTGTGATTTTTTGGATGAGTGGGTTTGCCTATTGCAGAGGTTCCCTGCTATTGAGTTCGTTAGATCGGAATTCAGGGCTGAGGGAAGGTTTGAGCAAGTGCAGATGAATGATGATTCTAACGGCCGCTTTTCTCATCATTGCTTGGGTGAAGTTCTAGAGGATTCGGGGCATTTTTATGAGGCGATTCTGGCTGAGAAGAATTTGGTGGAGTTACAGCAGCCGGTGACTTCATGTTGTTTGAATTTGACTCGATTTTTGAAACCAGAAAAACAGAATTGGGATGCAAAATCTAGTAGCGATCAAGTAATTAATGTATCTAGTAATGAAATTTTTGAATCAACCCAATCTTTCATAAGACCGTTGTTAATTTTTAGCCATGGAGATTCTATTGAAACACTTGGCAAAAAGCTCTTCTTGTTTCAACAAATTTCGCAAAAAAGTGTAATTCACATTTTGAAAGTTTCATCAGAAACACGAGATTTTTTACTTTCTAATAATCAATACCTGAATTCACTTTTAATATTAGCTAATTGCGCAAAAGACATAGCTGATCAGAAAGATGAAATACCTGGTGGCTATTGGAAAACTTTACAAATTGACTCAAATTCATCTTTGATTTCCCTATTCTTTAGGTCTGGATTTTTTTGGAATTCCGAAAATTTTGTCAAACTCATTAAAAACACACAGTTATTCAATAAAAAATTTGAACCCAAAATAGAAGTACCATCACTAAAAATCATGATCGAAGAATTGTTGAATGGAACTGAGCATATATATATGCAAAAGATAGAAGAAAATGTTGATTTACTTATTGATGATATTTGTAGCTCAGCCAAAAGACAAAGACGATTGATTGGAGGAATTTTAGACATTTTTATATTATCAAAAAAACAAAACTCACTCCGATTAAAGTTACAGATTTATTTAGAAGCTGTCATTTCTGAATTTAAAATTACAACCGATGAACATATCGGTGAAATACTACTAAGAAAAATCGATTCTTGTATTTATTTACTCTTTGAATTATCTGAAGAAAATTCTTCAGATATACTAGCAAAGATTTTTAAGCCAGCCTTTGATATAATGGTTTCTAGACATAGTCCTACAGTGGTTTTATGGCGAGGGTTACGACATAGTTTTTTAAAAGCTATTGATTTATCCCAGTCTCTACCCACACTTATTGAGTTAGCAAAAATCACTAACACATATGATAGCATTGCTTTTTTAGCGATCCATAACGCCATAGACAATAGATCATCAAATGCAAAATTTGAACTACCCAAAACTTGGGGGATTGTCAAAAACACCTTTGAATTACCTAAAAAAGATTTAATCTCTCTTGTTCGAGACTTACGGCGGACTGTTCCAACTAGCTCATATATTTCAGAAAATATATATAAAGAAATTATTTCAGAACTTAAAATGCTTGATAAAGAAACTGTTGACAGCGAGATTATCTTAGCTAGATTTATGTTGCTGCTATATAGCAATTGTTTCGATCCTAGATTGCTAAATTGGTTGACGGAAAATTACAAAGAAATAGGTATGAGTGATAATGAAAAGCATAGAATTTTAGCAATTACTGGATCTGATATACCTTTCATAAATGATGTAAATGAAAATCTTGCAAGAAAAGGTTTTCATTATAAAATTATTCATCCTTCTAAATACTCTGACCTTGCTGACTACATGGAAGCAAGCTTAACACAATGGACTAAGAATCTTCATAGTTATCGTCCAACTTTCGAAGAAGATAGCCAGGCCTTAGTTTCTGTTATCCTCACGACTTATAACCCAGACATAAGATTGCTTGAGCTTTCGTTAAAATCAATAATTTTTCAAAGCTATCGAAATCTAGAGATCATTATTATTGATGATTGCTCATCAGATAATTATAGTCAGATGATCCAGCTGCTATCCGAAAAAATGCGCATGTACAATATATGTAATATTACCTATAAACGAAACAAAAAAAATCTTGGTCAGTATGCTTCCCGTAACATAGCTATAGAAATTTCTAAAGGAGATTTTATTGCCATTCAAGATGATGATGATGTTTCTCATCCTCAAAGATTAGAGTTTCAATTGTGGTCTATGCTCCATAATTCTGGTTTAATTGCTACCTACACCAACCATATCAGAATTAGTGAAAATTCGCGAATCATGATTGATGGTAATGATTTTAACGAAATTTTAGGAGACGCCCCTGTTTCCCTGGTATGTCATAAAAAAGTTTTTGATAATATTGGATTTTTTATTCCGACTAAAACTCGTGGTGACGTAGAGTTTCGTTTAAGAATGCAACGGTACTATTCGTCTGATTCCATAGAGGTTATACCACAACCTTTACTGCTGATGCGTGGTGGTATGAACACCGTCTCCTCATGTAAGGAGTACTACTTCCGAAGTGCTCTCAAAGTTTGGCGTGAAGTCATGAAAAACTTACCCATAAGAAAGGAAAAGTACACAGATTTTGAGCGATGGATCCCAACGATGCTCCAGTAACCTACTTTAGTTGGTATTTTTCAAATTCAAATGTAATCCAAAGTATTCAATAAGGTCTATCATGCACAAAATAATTATTAGCATTACAAGCATTGATTCTCGAATAAGTCACATTCACCTTGTAATCAATTCATTGCTAAATCAAGATTTTCCCCGAGATGCTTATGAGGTTCATTTGCATCTGTCAAAAGAGCCGTACCTAATTGATAAAGGCTGCTCCGAAATTACACCAAATTTAATTTCACTACAAGGAAAAAATCCTGATCGCTTTTTTATTAAATTCGTGAAAAATATTGGTCCATACCGTAAGTTTATTCCTGTTATGGATGAAATATACAGGCAACCTTTAAACCAATTCTACAATACTCTCATTGTTACCGCAGATGATGATACGGCTTATCCTCCGTGGTGGCTATGGCAACTTTACGAAAGCTACTTAAAGCATCGTTGTGTGATAGGATTTCGTGGACGAGTTATGAGTTTTCAGAATAAAATGTTAATCCCATATCGAAAATGGCAGAAAAAAATCACTGAGAATCCTTCAATGTTAAATGTTCCAACAGGTAAGGATGGTGTATTATATTCACCACTGCATTTATATCCTGCTGTGAGAGATATTGATGCAGCCAAATATTATGCACCGAAAGCGGATGATCTCTGGTTAAAGACTCATACACTTCTTGCTCGTGTTCCGTCATTCATCCTAAATGATACATTAATTCAGGAGTTCTCTTCTGTAACTGAACGAGAACCGGAGGTATCGCTTTATCAAACATTTAATAAACATGGTGGAAACGATGATGCTCTTGCAAATATCGAAAAATACTTACAACAAAAATGGGGCATTAGTTTGTGGAATATCTGCAATCCTGCGCAAATAAATTCTGCATGCCTTCGCCAAGAAATTAGCCGTGTTTTGGGAGGAATATCCTAATGTGGAATGAAATGAAAGACTATGTACCCAATGATCACTCACATCAAGTCACTGCAGAGTGGATGGTACAGCAGGTTTTGGATCGATTACCAACAACATCAGTTATTATTGATCTGGGGTGTGGAGCAGGAAACTCGGTTGATTTCTTCAGAGAGTTCTTACCTAAATTGACTTGGATTGGAATTGATATTGCAGATTCTCCAGAGGTTCGAAAACGGAAACGTAGCGATGCAACATTCATGGAATTTGATGGAGTGAACATTCCACTGCCATCAAATAGTGTGGATTTGTTGTTTAGTCGTCAAGTGCTAGAGCATGTTCGCTATCCAGAGGCACTTTTGCACAGTATAGTTCGTGTCCTGAAACCTAGTGGTTATTTTGTCGGCTCCACTTCACATCTGGAACCTTATCATTCATTTCAGCTATGGAATTTCACCCCCTATGGTTTCAAGGAAATTGTTCAAGAGGCAGGTTTAATATTACATGAAATTAGGCCTGGTATTGATGGTAAGACCTTAATAAATCGGACATATAAAGGGCGGCCTAAAACTTACAGCAAGTATTTTAACGAGGAATCGCCCCTAAATCTTGAAATAGAGTGTTGGGGACAAAACACTCAACGAAACCACCGCCAAGTACTAATTAGAAAACTATCTGTATGCGGTCATTTCTGCTTTACTTGCATTAAAAAATCATAAAACTTGGAGTAATTTTATGTCATTAATTCAGCTAAATCAAAGTCTCAGATTGGTAGGAAGTAACTTCCTCAATATTTCAGGAGCAGAGCAGACAGTTGTTGGAAAAACAGTACTGCAATATGGACTTCAATCTTATGAATCATTAACGCTAGCCACATGTATAACTCTCCTCAAACAATCACCCAAAAAAGTTTTTTTTGATGTAGGAGCAAACATTGGAATTTATTCGCTAATTTGTTCAAAAGCAGTTCCGGATATTGTTATTCATGCTTTTGAACCTGTTCCAGATTTGGCAAAAATATTTAAGAATTTGATACATATTAATAATTTTGATAATGTTTTTTTACATGAAATTGCACTAAGTGATAAATGTGGTGTTGCACCAATTTATATATCCGAGCGCAGTGATGCTTCTAATTCACTACGTAAAGGTTTTCGACCTTCTAAACAAATAGTAGAGGTCAAACTTGACACTCTTGATAAAATCTGTAAAACACATTCTTTACCAACTTTAATCAAAATAGATACTGAGTCAACAGAGCCAGATGTGATTGCTGGTGGTATCAATTTTATAAAATCTAACCATCCATTTATTATTTGTGAAGTGCTTCCAGGTCGAACTGAAAATGCTTTGATGGAGGTGCTGAGACCCCTTAACTATACTTTTTATCATATAGCACAACCTGAATTTGGCATAGCTCAAAATACTATTAATGGAGATGTAAGCTATCAAAATAGAGATTGGTTGTTCTGTCCCCAGGAAATGGATGCAAGTTTTTGGAAATCTGTATCTAAGTTTCATGAGCTAGCTTTTGAATAACAAAAAAGTGATTAAGTTATAAATACATAATTTAATCACTTTTTTGGGTGCTAGTAAAGTTTATGTACTTTATATCTCAATAATGTCAATGGTAAAAATATTTGTACACATCGGAACTCACAAAACAGGGACAACTTCGATTCAAAAGTTTGCGAGGTCTAATGAAGAGAAACTCAAGATGAAAGGTTTCTTTTATCCTGGATATAGTATTTTAGGCAAAAAAGAGCATTATGGACATCATCATATAGCTCATGCCTTGGCCATGCAAAAAAATAATAGAATTGATGCTAAAACTGCTGAGTGCTTTTTTGAAAAGGTTATCAAAATAGGTGAAAAATATGACTATGTATTTTTGAGCGCTGAACCTTTTTATCGCCACTTTTATGGACAAAAAACAGTAGCTCAAAAATCTAATACGTATTGGGAAGCAAGAGAAAAGTACATTATGTCTCTAAAACAATGTTTTGCAGATCATGTAAATAAAGTAGAAATTATTATCACAATTCGTAGGCAATCAGATTTTGCTATGTCTTTATATAAAGAATCAGTAAAAGCAACAAGGTACAGCAAGACATTTTTGGATTTTTTGGACGAACACTGGTATTATTTTGAGTATTTCCAACAAATTAAGCTATGGGAAAAAATATTTGGAAAAGTTAAATTGCTAATTTTTGAAGATTTAATAAATTCGGGTAAGCTGGTAGAAAATTTTTTTAAGTCTCTAGATTTAGATGTTACAGGATTGCCCATTCCAAAAATCAAAAATGAGAGCTTGTGTCCGGATTTTTTTGAATTTAAAAAACAAATAAATAAAACGGCAATTTCTGAAAATCAACTAAAAACAATCAGGCATTTCTTGGAGCAAAGAAATTATTTTTGGATATCTAATTACAACGTAAATACCAAAGAATTAGTAGTTGAAAGTGATGACTTAAATAAATTCCAAGAAAAATTTATTGTAGAAAATCAAAGATTGCTTGAAGAGTACTTTGGAAATAGAACTAAACTTTTTCCAGATCGTAAATATTTGAAAAATCAAGAGTATCAGGGACTAGATGAAAGCAGGAAACTTGGGATTTTTGTCGACTATCTAAATTATCTTAATTAATACCATTTTTCGATATGCCTGCCAGACATCCGACACCGAGAGGGCGCGCCACTTGCGGTTCGCCCCTACGGACATCTATGGCACACTTTTTGAAAAATGGTATATGGTATAAGGTATGGTCTTTTATAATTAGAATCAACATTAATAGCAGCAGGTGTGCTAGTAGTTACTTATGAATATCTTCTGTCGTAACTTTAAAAATGGAATTAACCAGGCCATTAATTAAGTATTAGGTCAGGTCTATAAGTTTTTTAACTAGAATTTTATAATCAAAAACTTGCCCATACTCCGCCTCATACTGCTCAAACCAACGCAGCCAATCCAAAATCGTCTCCGTCCGAGATTGCTCACTATACGCTAAAGACTTCCTCAAATAATCCGTCATTAGAGAAAACTCACCCGTCGAATACAACCGCCAAGCACTCCAAACTAGATTGTTATAGCGAGCCTGAGACTCAAGCCCCCGCACCTCTGGTGGGAGATGAGGATGAGCAAACATCTCATCTAAGATTTGCTTACACTCGCGCACCTGCACTCGCGTTTCCCGCGAAGCATTGCCCGGATGTTGGCGATAGGAAACCGTCGGCCGAGAAACCCAGTCCGCTCGGTATCCTTTGAGTATTAACTGCAATACCAGGGCCACATCCGGAGTTTTTTCCCACTTTTTATTAAACCCCCCCACCTCCTCAAAGCCCGATCGCCGAAACAGCATCGCCCCCAAAAACACCGGTTTCCACAACAGCCAGGCCGCCAAATCCAACTCAGGAATCCCCTCCCTCGGATTCACCGTCGATAACCGCTCTCCCGCCGCATCCACCACAAACCAACCACTATGCACCATCCCCAGATGGGGCGACTCCTGCAACGCCGCCACCTGAACCTCGAACTTATCCGGCTCAAACCAATCATCCTGATCCAAAAAAGCAATAAACTCCCCTCGCGCCACCTCCAATCCCCGATTCCGCGCCACCGCCACCCCCTGATTCTCCTGGCGAATATAGCGCAGCCGCGAGCCATAGGGCGCAATCAGAGGCTCGATCGCCTCCGTCGAGCCATCATCCACCACAATTAACTCCCAGTCGGTATAAGTTTGCGCCCAAACACTGGCGATCGCCTCCCCCAAAAAGCGCCCGCCATTATAAACCGGAATAATCACACTCACCTGAGGCTTCACCACAGACATCAATTGAACCCATCAACATCTGCTGCTCTCTTCAGGCCCTCACCCCCCAGCTCAGGATTCCCCCCCCTACACCGTATCCGGATCAACCCCTAACGCCCGCAACTGTTCCCCCAACCGCTGGGCCCACTTCTTGGCCCGTTCCGTCCGTTGATTCGCCTGCAACAACTGCGACTCAATCCGTTCCGCCCGTTTCTCATACTCCTCGCGATCTAACAACTCCTGCTGAGCTAACTCATAACCCGTCGGCAAAATATTCCCCTGCTGATCACACCAACGCAACCAGAGGCCATCCTTATCCTCAAACTCCCCTTGCCACAACATCAACCCCAGCCCAACCTGCTCCAACCAAATCGGCTTATCCAGCTCATTGAACTTAGCAATCTCAAAATAGCACTTACCCCGTAACTCAAACGCCCGCAATCGGGGGCCCCCCAGCAGCCGCTCCGGATCGAACAGCACATAGTAACTCACCCGTAACCGCTCATACACACTGAGCTTCGCCCCCAACTCATCCCCCGTCGTCGTTGAAACAATTTCCATCACCAAATCCGGAGACTTGCCAAACTCCCACAGAGAATAGGGATGATGACGATGCGTCCACCAATCCTCACCAATATCCAAACTCAACATCAGATCCGGGGCCACCAGAGGCTGTCCCTGAGTGTGGAGAATGCCGATATTGCTTTCAATCAAGAACGGCTGTCCATGGAGAGACGTATACAGCGAATCCGTCAATAGACGCTTCTGTTTCGCCGTCACAAACGTATCGATCGCAATCTCCGTCTGAGCGATCGCCTCATGGGGTGTAAAATTCGGGGACTTATCCATCTCTAATCTCGCACTCTCATCTCACAACACTAAATGATAAACGAACCCTATTGGCGCCACAGGCGAGCAAACTCAGCTAAATCCTCATGACTCAGGCGTTCCTGGAGCCATTGCCAAGCTTGCTTCTGATGACTCATCCCTTGATAATATTGCGCCGCATTCGCCAAGACAATCGGCGCCTCCCGAAACTGCTGGGGCGATCGCCACCGCTGAGCAAACTCCTGCTTCATCCCCGAACTAACCTGTCCCTCCAGCCATTGCAACGCCTGATTCTGACTCGCCAGATTACGATAAAACTTCGCCACATCCACCAACTGAATCGCCGCCGTACTCGACGAATCATTACGCCAACGACGAGCAAACTCCTGTAGTACCCCACCCTCAAGCCGACTCTGTAACCAGCTCAACGCTTGGGCCTGATGGGGTAAGTCCTGATAGAACTTCATCACATCAATCAACTTAATCTCATCCGTGGGGGTAGGCATCGTTTTATCCGACTCCGGTGGCTTTAGGTCTTTCCCGTTGCCCGTTATCGTAGCATCCAGTAGATAGGCCCAAGTTCGCGACGTAATCTCTCCCGTCGCCGTCAATCCCAACGCCATCTGAAACTGACGAGTCGCCTCTTGGCTTTTCAGTCCAAATACCCCATCGAGCGCCCCAATATCATAGCCCTTCGCTCGCAAAAACCGTTGCACCTGAACCACCATCATGCTCTGACTCCCCGCCCGAATCACATTAAACGAGTTCACATCCACCGGCCCCGTCACCCCACTCACCGTACCGCTGTCCGTAAACTGCCACATCGCCCAAGTCCGCCAGCCCCCAGGAATCCACGGCCGCTCAGCCGTCGTATAATGAGCCACCCAGAGAGGATAATCCGTAAAATCCTGCCAATTCCCCAACCGTTCCCAAAACGACGGATAAGTATACAAAATCGGTCGACGCTGGGTCACCTCCTCCACCCGCACCAGCCAACTGCGGATACCCGCCCGAATCCGCTCCGGTTCCACCCCATCATCCGACTCAATATCCAACACCGGCGGTAAATCCCCCGGTTGCAGCTTGACGATATTCAAAAACAAATTCGCCTGAGCCAGAGCATCCGTGCGAGGGCGATAGAAATGATACGCCCCCCGTACCAACCCCGCCGAGCGAATCCCCGACCAATTGCGGGTAAACGAATCCGCCACGAACGTTCCCCCCTCCGTCGCCTTCGTCACCGCAAACTCAATCCCCGCCCTAGCCACCGCCGGCCAATTCACGGTTCCCTGGTAATCAGAAACATCAATCCCTCTAACCATACTCTCACCCTAAACCCATCTGTACTGTGCCGACCCCGTCACTACTCCCGATTATCCCCAAAGGTTTTCCCATCCGGCATAATCGTTTGTAACAGTTCCGCATCCCGGAAATTGGTCTTATAAATCTTAGCACTCATCAGAATGGCATCATTGAGGATTGCCCCCGTTAAATTCGACCAACTCAACTTAGTCCGATATAAACTCGCCCCCGTCAAATTCGCCCCCCGCAAGGTCGCCCAACTCAAATTGGCGGCCCGTAACTGTGCTTTCGTGAGATTTGCTCCCGCCAAATTCGCCCCACTGAGTTTAGCAAAACTCAAATCAACCCCCATCAAATTCGCTTGACTTAAATTAGCCCCATTCAAAATACTTTTCATCAGGTTAGCATTCTCCAAGTCTACTTCTGTGAGTACAGCAATCGTTAAATTAGCCCCCTCTAAAATCGCCCCTCGCATTGACGCTCGGCAGAGATTTGAGCGACTTAAATTCACCTCTCGTAACGTGGACTCATCCAGATTGGTTTGACTGAGATCCGCTTCATTCAAAATGGCCTCCGTCAAATCCGCCCCTTGTAACGACACCCCCACCAACTTCGCCCCCCGTAAATTTGCCTCACTCATCTGAGCTTCAGAGAGATCCGCATGGAGTAACTTACTGGAAATTAAATTGGCATCCTGTAAATTAGCCCGATGCAGTTTAGCCTCCCGTAACTGGGATTCCCGCAGATTTACCCCACGCAAATTCGTCCCCCGGAAGTCTACCCCCGTTAAATCGGATTGTCGTAGATTAGCCCCACTGAGGTCTTGCCCAGATAAATTGGCGTGACTGAGGTCGACTTCACGAAAATCCCGTTCTCCGTCTGCATATCGCTGTAAGAGTTCATCGGCTCTCATCCTGGGTGACTTGCCCCCTAAACTATAATCAACTCGATTAAATATATTTTGGCATCTAGCATGGCCCCCACGTCTTATGAAACAATCAAATTGAACAAATATCCTAAATAGGATTGAGTGTCTTCAGGGGAACTCAACCCTTCCCCCTGGGGAGGCGCTTGTTCCGCCCCGGTGCGATCGCCTATCCTCGATACGCTTTCATTGAGAGAAAACATCAGACCATGTCCGACAATCTTCGCAGTCACGTCGTCACCCAAGGGAGTTCCCGGACTCCTAACCGAGCCATGTTACGGGCTGTTGGCTTCGGCGACGAGGACTTTTCCAAACCCATTATCGGGGTTGCCAACGGCTACAGTACCATCACCCCCTGCAATATGGGACTCGATGGCCTGGCCCAACGAGCCGAAATGGGGGTTCGCCAAGGGGGGGGAATGCCCCAAGTCTTTGGAACCATCACCATCAGCGATGGCATTTCCATGGGAACCGAAGGAATGAAATACTCCCTCGTCTCCCGCGAGGTCATCGCCGATTCCATTGAAACCGTCTGTAACGGCCAAAGCCTCGACGGAGTCCTGGCCATTGGTGGCTGTGACAAAAATATGCCCGGGGCCATGATTGCCATGGCCCGTCTCAATATCCCCGCGATTTTTGTTTATGGGGGAACCATCAAACCCGGTCATTATAACGGCCAGGACTTAAACGTCGTCAGCGCCTTTGAAGCCGTGGGGCAACATAGCGCCGGCAAAATCGACGATGCGGAACTCAAAGAAGTTGAACGCAATGCCTGTCCAGGGGCCGGGTCCTGTGGGGGGATGTACACCGCCAACACCATGTCCTCTGCTTTTGAAGCTATGGGTATGAGTTTAATGTACTCCTCCACCATGGCCGCCGAAGATGCGGAAAAAGCCGATAGCACGGAAGAATCCGGCAGAGTCCTGATTGATGCGGTTCGTCAGCAGCGACTCCCCCAACAGATCCTGACCCGCCAAGCCTTTGAAAATGGGATCGCCGTCATTATGGCCGTCGGTGGTTCCACCAACTCCGTGTTACACCTACTGGCCATTGCCAACGCCATCGGCGTGGAACTTACCCTAGACGACTTTGAAACTATCCGTCAGAACGTTCCCGTACTGTGCAACCTCAAACCCAGTGGTCAATACCTCACCGTGGACTTCCACCAAGCCGGAGGCATCCCCCAGGTGATGAAAATGCTCCTAGACCATGGCTTACTCCACGGGGACGCCCTCACCATCACTGGCAAAACCATTGCCGAACAATTAGCCGATGTTCCTAGCACTCCCCCCGACAATCAGGAGGTGATTCGTCCCTGGGAGAACCCAGTCTATCAACAGGGTCATTTAGCGATTCTCAAAGGAAACTTAGCCGAAGAAGGGGCAGTCGCCAAAATTAGCGGCGTGAAAAACCCCAAAATGACCGGGCCAGCGCGGGTGTTTGAATCGGAAGAAGAGAGCCTCAAAGCTATCCTCGACGGCAAAATCCAGACCGGGGATATCCTGGTGATTCGCTATGAGGGACCCAAAGGCGGCCCTGGGATGCGGGAAATGCTAGCCCCCACCTCCGCTATCATTGGCGCTGGGTTAGGAGACTCCGTGGGCCTGATTACCGATGGCCGTTTCTCCGGTGGGACCTATGGCATGGTTGTGGGTCACGTGGCCCCGGAAGCGGCTGTGGGAGGGACGATCGCCCTGGTGGAAGAAGGGGATATGATCACCATTGATGCCTATGAGCGATCGCTCCAACTGCATATCTCGGAGGCCCAACTGAGTCAGCGTCGCGCCAACTGGACCCCTCGCGCCCCCCGCTATCCTCGGGGTGTCTTAGGAAAATATGCCAAACTGGTCTCATCGAGTAGCCTCGGAGCGGTCACCGATCTCCCGGACTAAGATAGCCAGTCAAACACGTGTCCTGAGTATTTAGACCCCCCCAAAGCTCTTGATACTCGGGGCATCGACTACCCTCCAAGGAGAAGCATGAAACCCTATCGTATCCTCGCGGGGTTAGACCACACCGATCTAGCCGAAAAGGTATTCCATCAGGCCCTGGCCATCGCCCAAGACCGGCAGGAGCCCGAGTTACGCTTAATCCATTGCCTCAACTTAGATGTCCACGAGCAACTCGGCAGCCTCCTAGACGCGGGTGTCGGGTTACAAAGTCGCCTGAACCTCGATGAGTCACAGCAGTCAGAACAAGTCAAACACCTGCAACAAACTAGAACCTGGTTACGACAACTCTGTGAACAGGCAGCTCGGGTAGATGTAATGTGTGACTACCGCCTCGATCGCCGCAGTCCCGGACCTCTGCTGACCTATCTGGCTCAAGAGTGGTCAGCAGACTTAGTCGTGGTGGGCAATGGCAAAAAAGAGGTCTGGCAAACCCTGATTTTAGGCAGTGTCAGTAAGTACGTCATTCAACATTCCCCCTGTCCCACCCTAGTGGTCCCCAGCGGGAATCAGAAGCAACAACAGTTCCCCCCTCAAGCCGACATTCCCCCCACCTACTCCTAGGCTCAACCGAAAATCCAGGGGCAATCTAAGGCTTTGGCCCAGGGCTCGGATCCCTTGAATCTTCTTGGGAACCCACCTCACCCTTGAGTCCTTCGAGTAAATCTGGGCGGCGCGATCGCGTCCGCTCCCACTGTTGCGCTCTCCGCCATTGAGCAATCTTGGCATGATTCCCCGACAACAACACCTGCGGAACTGGCCAATCCCGGAACACCGCCGGACGGGTGTAATGGGGATAGTCCAACAAACCATCTTCAAAACTATCCGCCTCCAAAGACGCTGTCTTCCCCACCGTTCCCGGCAACAAACGCACCACCCCATTTACCAGGGCCAGCGCCGGAATTTCCCCCCCAGTCAGCACGAAATCCCCCAAGGATACCTCCCGAGTCACCAAATGGCTCACACGCTCGTCCATGCCCTCATAATGACCGCATAAGACCACAAGCTGATCACAGTGGTTAGCCCAATCCTTAAAATGCTGTTGAGACATCGGCTCCCCCTGAGGCGTCGTTAAAATCACCTCCCGACGGGGCAACACCGGCAAGGATTCCACCGCCGCAAAAATCGGTTCCGGCTTCAACACCATCCCCACCCCGCCCCCATACGGCTCATCATCCACACGACGATGTTTATCCTGGGTAAAATCCCGAGGATTTGTACAACGAACCTCAGCAATTCCCCGGGCGATCGCCTTAGCCATTAACCCAACCTGTAGCGGGGTCTGAAAAAACTCTGGAAACAGCGTAACAATATCAAATCTCATACTTGGACATCAGCATTAGCCAAATCATCGTCTCATTGCAGCGGTCAAGACAGCGATGAAATCACTCTAACAGTTCCCTTGTGATGGTATGACTCCTTAAAACGCCTTAACCCGCTCATGCCATCCAAGATGGTATTATAGTGAAACGACCAATGGCTACCCCTTAGTTACGCCAAACATCAACGGTTCTCGCGCTCCAATACGCATCCCGAGCAAAGCGTCCTGAGTTTTTGTATACTGTTGGCGCTGTCGACGCGAATCTATCCGATTACAGCCGGGGTTAGACAACCCACACGCTCCTTCACGTCACCCCGACGCCCTCGTCGCTCACCCCCATCCGCGTTGACCCTCACGTCACCGGAGGGCAGGCGCTCTACCGTTCGTCTAGCGTCTCGAAGGGACGGTCAACGTTTAGTGCCAGAGTGACCTACAGACAGCCCGTCTCGTAGGAATCCTTGACTCGAAGTCCATTACGCCCTAATTCCCTATGATCCAAACAGATGCTCAATCTCTCGAACCGACGATGTCCCATTCCCCTCAAACAGCGATTTTGGTAATCGGCGGCGCGGAAGATAAAGTTCACGGGCGCGAAATCCTGCAAACCTTCTTTAACCGTTCAGGAGGTCGGGATGCCCAAATTGCTATCATTCCTTCAGCCTCACGGGAACCGGCGGCGATCGGTAACCGCTATCGCGATATCTTTGAAGACATGGGAGCCAAGGCGGTTCGCATCTTAGATATCCGAGAACGCTATCAGGGAGAAGACCCCATTTGGCAAAACGACCTGGAAGACTGTACCGGCGTTTTCATGACTGGAGGCGACCAACTTCGCCTCTGTTCCCTATTAGCAGATACCCCCCTAATGGAGAAAATCCTCCTGCAAGTGCAACGGGGAGAAATTGTCTTAGCCGGAACCAGCGCCGGTGCCGCCGTGATGGGATATCACATGATTGCTGGGGGAGGGAGTGGTGAATCCCCCAATCGATCCCTAGTGGATATGACCACTGGCCTCGGTATCTTGCCCCAGGTCATTGTTGATCAGCACTTCCACAACCGCAACCGCATGGCCCGACTGATCAGCGCCATTTCCGCCAATCCCGATCGCATCGGGGTTGGCATTGATGAAGATACCTGTGCCCTCTTTGAAGGAGACGGCTTGATCCAAGTCTTGGGCAAAGGAACCGTGACCATCATTGACCCCGGTGAAGTCGACTACACCAACGAACCCTACGTCGATGCCATCAACCCCCTAAGCATCTTCAACTTACGAGTTCACGTCCTCACCTACGGCGATCGCTATCACATTCCCACCCGTAGCCTCCATGTCCCTGAACAACGCCTGAGCGCCTAACCCCCTAACGCGGCGTTCTCAACCGCCATTATGATTCCCAACAAAAGCCAACTAACGCAGTGGATACTTGCTATTCTCTTGGCGATCGCCATTGGATACCAGGTGTCCCCTGCGTTGGCTTTAGACGCCTCACGGGTGAATCGCCTAGAATCCCAAGTGCGTCAACTCCAAGCGCAACTGCGACAGATTAACCGACAACTCGACCAGGTTCAGGCCCGCGATCGCCCCATTGCTCCCCGTCTGCCCCGAGAACAGCCATCTCAGGGCGATCGTCCTGCTGAAAGCGCTCCCCCACCCGATCCCCGCTTAGAGCGTCTGGCAACTCTCCTCATGGAACAAAAGCAGCGTCTTGACTCTCTAGAAGCCCAGTTATCTCACCTAGAGTCATCCCTAGAATCCCCCAATCGAGATCTGAAGTTGTTCTAGGATCTCCCGGCTCTGTTCGTCCATTGCCATCCTCTACGATCTTCGTAAAGCTCTTCCCCTCTCCCATCCAGAGCTTGCACCTATCCCAATGGGCCCTTGCCGCCCTGCTGTTTCTGGATGAACGCCTCTTAGCCAACCATCTCTCTAACGGTTTCATTCACTCGTCTGCTTCTCGCCCATCCGCCATGCACAATTTTATTCCCCCAGAACGTTTTTTTGCCTACCTAACCTGGACAGAGATTGAGCAACTCCCGAATAAGGCGAACACAGTACTAATCCAACCCGTTGGGGCGATCGAACAACATGGTCCTCATCTCCCCCTCCTTGTTGATAGTGCCATTGGTTTAGGCGTCTTGGGAGAAGCCCTGACTCGCCTAAATCCCCACATCCCCGCCTACGCCTTGCCTCCCCTACACTACGGAAAATCTAATGAACACCGCCATTTTCCTGGAACCATTAGTCTCTCCGCTACCACAGTCCTCAATACCTTGATGGAGATTGGCGAGAGTCTGTACAGGGCCGGCTTTCGCAAACTAATTCTCATGAACTCCCATGGAGGACAGCCGCAAGTCATGGAAATTGCAGCCACAGACTTACACGCCCGCTATGAAGATTTCTGGCTCTTTCCCATTTTTACCTGGCGCGTGACTCAGGAACATAAATCCCTGATGAGCGACAAAGAGGTTCAACTGGCCCTGCACGCCGGCGACGCAGAAACCAGTTTAATGCTGGCCCTACTCCCAGAACAGGTGCGGATGAGGCAAGCGGTCAGGGAGTATCCCCCAGAACAGCCGGGGCGTTTGGGAGCTAAAGGGGCGCTAACCTTTTCCTGGCTAACCCACAATCTCAGTAGCAGTGGCGTAGTGGGGGATGCTACAGCGGCGAGTCAGGAGAAAGGGGAGGCCATCTTAGATTTACTGGCCAGAGGCTGGTGTGAGTTACTCGAAGAGGTCTATCACTTCCAAAGTTGCTAGAATAAGAGTAGATTCAGTAACAGATTTTACAGACAGGAGGGCAGTTATGGACACAAAACAGCGTACAGGTCTTAATCACTGGCTGCAACGAATTCCCGGACTCAGGCAATGGCTGCGGCTATCCCAGGATGTCTATCAGGCGGCAGAAATTCTTCACGATCGCCGTCGCCCCCTCAAACGAGTTCCCTAACGGGGCACTAGGGTACTGACATCATCCGAGACGGCGATCCCAGGAACTAAGCCTGATCGCCGTCTGGCACTAGCCCTTTCCTGGATTTGTAAACAAATGTAAATAGCGTTAAGATTGTAGGCGAGTCGGTAAACTATTATTAAATTATGAGTCGCCCCCATCTCCCAGAGCCAAGTTTGCTCAAGAAAGTCCTCGAACCCTTGCTCGGGGACTTCCAGTACTGGTTTGAACGCTCTCGAACACTTCTGGAAACTGAAACCATTGACTTCCTAGAGCCCAAAGAACAGCAGGATCTCCTGAATCGTGTCATTCAGGCTCAAGAAGAGGTCAGTTCAGCCAAGATGATGCTCGATGCGACCGGTTGCCAAGCTGGGGTAGATATGTCAGTGCTCATGCCCTGGCATCACTTACTCACGGAATGTTGGCAGATTTCGATGCGATTCCGGGCCCAGCATTCTCAGGCACTGAACGTGAGAGAATAGCACCGGGTGGAGTGTGGTGGCATGGTATCTGCCCCCTGTCCATGACTCAACTTAAAAATCTGTTTTAAAGTCTTGAATTTAGGGGAGTTTCTCAGGTCTAACTGCGAACTGCCCGACACAGCCGATTGATCACCCCTGATTTATCTGAGGACAAGTCTATGTTACATCTGCTTTATATTCTCGCCTTTACATTTCTGGCCTTCGTTGCCGTGGGCAATCTCGTTAGAAATCTCCTAGCCTTCAGTTCTGAGTCTCAGAAACCCCGTCCCCTAAACAATTCTGAATTCAGCCGCCGTCCTCAGCCGAGTCCTCATCCGGAACTTCTCGACGATCACGGACGGGTGGTGGAAGAACCCCTGCTCGTTATGCGCTCGATCGGCATCGAAGATGCTCGGGAAAAACTCGATGCTCTCTACAAGTCCTCACCGAGCGGCAAAAATAACCTCAGTGATGACGATGATACGCCCCCACCGGCCCTGATTTAAGCGTTAGCTTGGCCATTCTTTGCTCTGTGAGATCCCTTCCTGGCGGACTCCCCCACTGTCACTGCACTGTTCCCCCATGACGATCGCCATTGACTTCGGAACCACCAACACCGTGATTGCCCGTTGGAATGCCGCTACAGAACAGCCAGAGGTAGTCTCTCTACCGGGGCTGAGCCGCCACTCTAGTAACAGTCCTCCAGTGATCCCGAGTTTGGTCTACGTGGAGGATGCTCGGGCGGGGGCGATCGCCGCCGGGCAACAGGTTCGCGATCGGGGCTTAGACTTAAAAGGAGACTCCCGTTTTTTTCAGAGCTTTAAACGAGGCATTGGTTCTCCGGTTCAAGGATTTCTGCCCCATCTCGACGGAGTTTCCATCCAATTTGAACAGGTGGGAGCCTGGTTTCTCCAGCATCTGCTCTCAACGCTGACCCAAGTTCCCCTCCCCCTGGACTCTCTCATCCTCACGGTTCCCGTCGATAGCTTTGAAACCTACCGCCATTGGCTAGGTTCCGTGGTGGAATCCCCGCAACTTCCCCAAAAAATCGAGCAAGTTCGCCTTTTAGACGAACCCACCGCCGCCGCCCTAGGGTACGGTGTAGCAGCAGCTGACCTACTGCTTGTGATTGATTTTGGGGGGGGAACCCTGGATATGTCCCTGGTTGAGTTGAGCCGCCGCGTCACCCCGGGTCGTAATCCCTTGGGCTTTATTCTCAAATGGGGTGATAAATCGTTTCGTGAGGAATCTGGGCAGAAGCTGGAAACCGCTAACGTCATCGCCAAGGCTGGCCAAAACTTAGGAGGGACGGATATCGATAACTGGCTCCTCGATCACGTTGCGAAGAGTCATGGCCTGCCCAAAACCCCTCTGACGCTCCGTTTACTGGAAAAGCTTAAGATTGAGTTATCCTCCCGGCCCCAAGCCAGCGAGGTTTATTTTAATGAAGAGAGCTTTGAGAGTTATGACGTGAGCTTAACACGCTCCGAGTTAGAGGAGATTCTCCAACAGCAGCAGTTTTTCAAACGCCTGGATGAATCCTTGACTCAAGTTCTGCAACAGGCCCGGCGACAGGGGCTAGAAAGCCCAGATATCGATGCGATTGTTCTCGTGGGGGGAACTTCACAAATGCCAGCGGTGCAAGGGTGGCTCCAAAACTGGTTCCCCAGTCAGAAAATTCGCTGCGATCGCCCCTTGGATGCGATCGCAGCCGGTGCTTTACAACTGACTCAGGGGATTAAACTCACAGATTTTCTTTATCACGGTTATGGGATTCGCTACTGGAACCGCCGCAAAAACGCCCATGATTGGCACCCCATCATCCAGCCTGGACAACCCTATCCCCTCGACCGTCCCATTGAACTCTCCCTGGGCGCCTCCACGCCGGAGCAGCCCAAACTGGAGTTAGTCTTAGGGGAGATGGGGGCTGAAGCTCCCCAGACAGAAGTTTTCTTTGATGGCGATCGCCTGATCACCCGCCAGGTCAACCAAGACGCAACGGTGATTCCCCTTAACGACAGTGACCAAGGGCGTACCATTGCCACCCTTGATCCACCGGGGTCTCCAGGGAGCGATCGCATCAAAATTCAGTTTCGCATCGACGAAAAGCGATTTCTACGGATTACCGTTGATGACTTACTCACCTCGGAGCGGCTGATTGACAATCAGGCCGTCGTGCAATTGAGTTAGATGATCTCAAATGCCTCGGCTCACCAGACCCCGACAGGTGTTTAGGACTTGTTCATCCACATCCGAGAGACCCCCTAACGGTTGAAAACCCGGGATATTCGCATTGGTGGTCGGCCCACCCTCAGCCACCAACGTATCACGGCGAACAGCTAAGTTAAAGGGATAGACCTCGTCGCTGTAGCTATCTTGGATATTGAGAGCCAACTGGTTCTCATCCAGGCGTCCGTAAAAGCAGTCAAAGGAGGACGAGGGCATATAAAAGCCACCAACCACGCGATTCCCCTCAGCTTCAAAGACCATATACGTTTCCCCCACCTGATTCGCCTCAGATGCCGAACTATAGACATGTTGCCCATCCGTTAGATTCGAGGGAGCCGTCTCCAACCGAGCCGCCACTGACACCGACTCCGCTACCGCCATCCCAGTAAAACCTAGTGTTAAGAGTAGACCTAGAATAATTGACGTGGCTTTCCCCGAGCGTAGTAACCACCGTTGGAGGGTTAACGTATGCTTAAACATCAGTAATTATCCTAGTTCCGAACTCAACACCCCTATTGTCTGGGATTCGGGGGAACCGATGCAGTGACCCTAGGACAGATTTTCAGGCGATCGCGTCACGAAAACTCAGTGATATCACTGACCCCCTGCCAGTGACATAAATCACGTTAATCCCCATCATCAGCATTTTAAAAGATCTGTAACTGGTCGGCTTCATTAAAAAAACATCGCCCCAAGCCGCTCACCAAGACCGTTGTAGCGATAAAGTCCGTCAGGACGATCGCAAACATAATCAGCATCTGATAGGCAGCCGCATCAATGGGATTAGCTCCACTTAACAATTGACCCGTCACAATCCCCGGTAGCGTCACCAATCCCACCACCATCATCGAATTGAGAATGCTGACAGTTCCGGCACGGATTGCCTGCTGGCGATAGTTTGCCAGAGCGTCCTGGGGAGTTGCCCCAAGACTGAGGTGAGTCTCAATCTCCAGGGGGTGATTTTGCACCAAACTCACCAACCGTTCCCCGGCGATGGCCGCCGCATTCATCGCATTGCCCATCATCATGCCCCCTAAGGGAATGAGATATTGAGGATTTGACCAAACTGCCGGCTGACGCAGAACCAACGTATTAACATAAACTAGAGTGCAGGCCGTACTAACACCGATCGCCACCCAAACCAAAGGCAACAGTCGTGGCAGTTTACGGGGAATGCGATTACGAGCCACCACTGCCGCCAAGCTCAACATCACCAGCAATACCCCCAGCAGGAGTATCGGATGTCGCCAGGTAAAGACAACCTGAAGAATCACCCCCAGCATTAAGAGTTGCAGGGTCGTGCGGGCGGTTGCTAACGATAACTGTAAGGTTAGGCCCAACTGTTGCCAGGCGGCAATGGCAATGGCAATAGCCGCCATCCCAAGAGCAATAGCGAGGTCAATTAAATCGAGTTGAATATAGTCCATCGTTGACGTGACGCTTAAGTTCAGGGAACCAGATTAGAAGTTCTGGCTCAGTAACAGTGGCTGGGATCAGGAGGTTACATCCTTATTTTTCTTAATGCTCCCACTAATACGGGTTTTCCATAAAAGCGAGTCCGAACTCCGTAAATTTCCACTAAAACTGATTTACCATTTTTGCGCTTTCCCTTAAAAATACAAGAAACACAGCTTGTTTGACCCCGTACACATTTATAAACCTGTTCTGAGACCCGGTCATAATGGTCATCACTCACCAGAGAAAACATACTTTTGAGTGCTGCGAGTTCCTGTGTCTTATAGCCAAAAATTTTCGCCATCCTCGGATTCGCATAAATAAATTTACCATCCCAAACAATGATATATAGCCCCAACTGATGTAAGCGACTTAAGGGGGCTGACGGCTGATGCTGCGGTGCAGGAGTGGGGCGAGTGCCATTTTGACCGGAGAGATGGGAAGAGGGGGAAGGAGGAGAAGTGGCCGGAGAGGTTGGGGAGGGACGTGGGGAACCGGAGGGGGGTGGGGGGCTATTGGGCGATCGCCCAGGAGAGAAGGGGGAGTTAGGAGGACTTGAGGAAATGCGCAGGGTGGGGGGGGGTGGTGGAGAGGGTAAGACCCGTTGGGGGGTCAAACAATGCAGCACATCTAACACCAAGGCAATACGACCGGCCACCACCTCCATTAACTCTGCCATCTGAGCGCGAAAATGACCCGGTTCCGGGTGCATGAGGGTGATAATGCCCAAGACTGAGGTTTTACGCAGTACCGGCACACAGAGTACTGAACGGACCTGGTAGGGTTCCCCTGGAAGTTGTAACCAGCGCTCATCAAGGCGGGTATCCGTGATAATCCCGATTTGTTGCTGTTGGTAGACCCAGCCGGCTAACCCCCGATTTAAGACCTTTCCCACGAGGGAGTCTCGGTCTTGGCGGATGATTGCACCTCGGGCCAGAACCGACTCAATAACCGTCCCTGTCTCATTGAGGAGAAAGAAACTACTATCGGAGACGGAGGTTAAGCGATTGGCGCTGCGTAAAATCTGTTGTGCTAATGCCCGTAATAGGAGGCTCGGGGAGGAATGTTCGCCGCAAGCGAGGACAGTTCGTAATAATTCTGTCTGAACCTTATTAGCTTCGTTTTCCAGCCGAGCTTCTTCAAACTCGTGGCGAACCGCCTTGAGTTCTTGAATCAGTTGCTCTTTTGTCGGTTCGAGATCGTCCATAAGAGAGTTCAGTGACTGGACAAGATAACCGAAGAAGCCACCCTAGTGACATAGTAGTTGATGGTAGGAGCAGACGGGGTCGGGTCTCGTCCTAGAACTCCCGAGGGAGAGCCGCCTCGAAATCTAGGGCAGAATGACCAGAGGGATTTCTGGTTAGAATTGCCTTAGATAGTTCAGGAAGGATTCTCTCTCTTGGGACACCTAGTGTTAGTCACCGGAGCGGCCCGCTCTGGAAAAAGTGAGTTTGCCGAATGGCTAGCCATTCAGCACAAGGGTATTGTCACCTATATTGCCACTGCCCGCAGCAATTCCCAAGATCCAGATTGGCAGGCCCGCATTGAACGGCATCGTCAACGTCGCCCTCAGAGTTGGCAATTAGAGGAAGTCCCGTTACAACTCTCAGCTAGCCTGGAACGTTGGAGCGGGCCGGAGAGGTGTGTCTTACTCGATTCGTTAGGAACTTGGGTGGCCAATGGCTTGGAAGAAACAGAGGAAGACTGGGGCGATCGCCGCGATCGCTGGCTCCAAAGCGCACGGAACTTTTCGGGAACCTGTATCGTGGTAGCCGAAGAAACGGGCTGGGGTGTGGTTCCGGCCTATGCCTCCGGTCGTCTCTTTCGCGATCGCTTAGGAGAGGTCACCCGTCGCTTAGGGGCGATCGCCGATGAGACCTATCTCATTGTCGCAGGACGAGTCCTAAACCTCAGCCAAATCGCTGCACCCCTCCCAGACATTCTCTAATGAACTCGTCTGCTTTAGCCCGGCGCCAAGGAACAGTCCCAACATCGAAATCTTAAGACTTACTACAACATCAAGGAAGCGGTCTCTCTAATCCATCAGTTAAAATAGGAAAAGTATCTCTGGAGTATGAGTTTTATGGCTTCTGAAAAACAAGTCAAAAAATACTTAGCTGACTGGTTTCAGCTAGGTAAAAAATTGGTCGTTGATCAGAACGAGCAACTCCCATCTCCTCTGTTTGAAAATGGTCACTACAGCGATGCCTTTGAAGCCTGTTGGCGAGCTGCATCCTGTCCTCAATTCGGTCATAAGTCCTATTTGCAAGGCACCGAGATCACCCTTGCCGAGCTTCTCGATGACCACTGGGAGATCACTTCCTGTGCCCGCTGTACGATGCCGATTGCGTTACCAATTTCCGGAGTTGCGGGAGCCGTCTGTCCCTGTCACGATCTGCCCTCTTGGCCCAATACCGCTCTTCCCAAACCGAGACAAGCGGTCAATACCCAAGTGAGTCTGCGGGAGATTTGCCGCCGCCTGGTTTCCAGTGACGACTAACGGCTCCTAGAGCCCTCGTTTGAGCTAGAAACCGCCATAGCATTTGATGGCTTGGGGACTTCATAGGTCAAAAAGTCATAGGCTAGGTCAGTGTGTGGGAAGATGGCCCGCGCCTCACTTAACAAATCCCTCAAATCCAGATCATTTCCCGGGGCATATCGGGGACTAAAGTGCGTCATAAACAGGTGTTTGACCCCAGCCGCGAGGGCGACCTGTGCAGCCATCGTTGACGTTGAATGTAACCGCTGTTGAGCCAACGTGGCATCTCGGTGCGAGAAGGTCGCCTCATGAATCAGTACATCGGCTCCCTCAGACAATCGCACCGCATTGTCACAATAAATGGTATCCGTGCAATAGACCACTTTCCGTCCCGGTTGGGGATCCCCACATAGATCCTGACCATGAATCACCCGTCCATCGTCCAACGTCACCTGTTGTCCTAGTTTGAGTTGACCATAAACGGGACCCGGGGGAATGCCCAGGGCCTGGGCTTTCGCCACGTCAAAACGTCCCGGGCGATCGCGCTCCTCCACCCGGTAGCCATAGGCTGGAATCCGGTGATCGAGGCGATCGCACAGCACCCGATAGTCCTCATCCTCATAAATGACCCCAGGCTTATGCTTATGCACCGTAATCGGATAATGCAAATGGGTGTGGGAATAGCGCGCACAAGCATCGAGATAGGTTTCGAGTTGTGGGGGACCATACAAATCAATGCGATCGGGCGCTCCCGCTAAACCGATGCTTGCCAGGAGTCCCATCAAGCCAAACACATGATCCCCATGCATGTGGGTAATAAAAATACGGCGAATTCGCCCCACCTTCAGATCACTCTGAAGGAGTTGATGTTGTGTCCCTTCTCCACAGTCAAATAACCAAATCTCACCTCGTTGTTTCAGGCGCACGGCCAGACTTGACACATTTCGCGATCGCGTAGGGACACCTGAACTGGTTCCTAAAAAAACGATTTCCACTCGCTTGACTCTCGTTAAGGAAATTTTCAAGGCAAACCGGGTTTGAGCCAACTGTCGTTAGTCTCAGGACAGAACAAACTTCAAGACTCCAAGCTTCCTATGGTATCCTAGCATCGACCTAGGTTTATCTTCGAGTCATCGGTCATCTTAAGGAGAACCACAAGGATGCTGCTACTGAAAATCGCCGCGTCTATCACGGCCCGTTCCCGGACGCTGGCTGAGAAGGGATCAGCAAAAAACACAGAGAAACTCTATCAGTCGCCAAAATTGAGCCAGGCAAGAGGTCGCAGATTTCCTTATCTGCTGCGGAGCCTGATGAGTCTTTGCTTTTGGTTAGGTTCCATCGGTCCTAGCCTGGCCCTGGAACTGCGGGTCGCTGTCGAAAAAAATGTTGGCGAACTCACCGTCGGCAGTTCTACCCCAGCCCGGGTTCGTAGCCGCTCAGGAGACATCCTTGGTGATGTTAGTCAGATGAATGCCTTTGTGGCTCGTTCCCATGGAGGAGTCGTCTCCCTCGATCGCTGGCAAGGGGAACAACTCTGGATTGAACCCACCAATCACGGTTATGTCTATATTGGCGATCGCTGGTATCGGGGCAAAGTCTTAATAGTACAGGGCCGCTGGGGCCTCACTGCCGTCAACTATGTAGACATTGAATCCTACCTCTACAGTGTCCTCGGAGCAGAAATGGGAGGAACCTGGCCCCTTGAAGCCCTGAAAGCCCAAGCTGTGGCCGCTCGCTCTTATGTCCTCTACCAACGGGAACGCTACGGCAATCAGATTTATGACGTTGGCAATGACACCTTCTGGCAAGTCTATCGAGGAATGCAAGAAGAATCCAGTCAGACCCACCGCGCCACAGAAGCAACTCGCGGTCAAGTTCTCAGCCATAACGGTCAAGTGATTGAGGCGGTCTTCCATTCCTCCTCCGGCGGACATACCGAAGATGTCGAGCAAGTGTGGGACGAAGCAAAGCCCTATCTCAGAGGCGTTCCTGACTTTGATAGCAACTCCCCCAGCTACCATTGGATGGAATCCTTTTCTCAATGGGAATTAACTCGGCGGCTCGGGGGAGTGGGAACTGTCACTGGCATCTTCCCCCAACGAGAATCGCCCAATGGTCGCCTAGTCACTGCCCAAGTGGTGGGAACGGCCGGGAGTACCACCATCAAAGGGGATGATTTACGCTCAGCCCTGGGGTTACGCAGTAGCTTATTCACCGTCGCCTCCGGTGGTGACTATTTCACCCTCTCAGGACGTGGATTTGGACATGGGGTTGGGTTGAGCCAATGGGGGGCTAGACATCTGGCGGAACAGGGCTATAGTTATCGTCAAATCCTCTCCCATTACTATCGCAATACCCAACTCGCTCAACTGCGACCCCAGTCTTGAAGCCAGAGCTGACGCGGGGGGCTGAAATCAAGGACTAGGTTCGCTACCATGGGAGTGAGCCTAACGTCGTCGTCAACCCACAGACTATTAACACCATGCCCGATAAAAACTACTCCTGGAAAGGAAGCCCTAACGCTGGACTTGTCCTGACAATTTTGGCAGGGTTAGGGGCGATCGCCATTCTCCTGGTGGGGTTTAGTGGCTAGCCTCGTCCGAGGTGGGCTCCCTCCAGACAATTGGCACTCGCTGGGGATCAACCCGTTGGGTTTCTTCTTCAATCAGACGATTAACTTGTGTGGGGTCAAAGTAGCGTGAAAACCGTCCCTGTAAGAGTTGGACTTGTGATCGCGTCATGTCGACCTCCTCTTGAAGCTGCTCAAGTTCCTGGTAACCGGTTTGGTAACTCGGAACCAGATGTACCAGAGCGGCGATCGCCCCTAAAGAGACCGTAACATTCACCGCCAATTGCAACCCTGTTTCCACGGCTAACCCTGGAGACACACCATCTCGACGCAGTCGGGGACTCGAAGCTGGATAACGGCGCGAGGGCGGGCGGGGCGAGACTCGAACTGGAGGAGTTACGGAAGGACGGGGAAGGCGATCGGGGGCGTTCATAGTCAGTTCTCAAATCAGCTCGCTTATCGTTGACGTACAGTTGATGCAGTCGAATACCAGGACATTGTCCAAATTGAACCGAAACAGCGGCAATTTGGCAAGCCGAGTCATACACCCTAGACCTAACCCAGTTTAGTGGAACCGCAGCCCCTAAATCTTAGACCTAACCATTCTAGTCTGCAAAGCCCACCAGACAACAAATGGGAGTTCCGCAGTAACCGAAACTCCCATCCGTAAACTGACAAACACTAGCTCGTCAAGTCAAAACTGTTACTTGTAAAGTTCCGTCGACAAGCGGAAGGCCAGGATACCGGGAATGATGGCAACAACTAAAGCGGCCAGGACTTGAACGTCAGACATAAGATCTGAAAACTCCTTTATATTTAGTTCAATCGTTCACTACTCTCGCTCAAAGTCAACGGGTTTGAACGAAAGTGTAATGATTTTTCATACTTTGAGGACAGACGCACCCCAGGTCAGGTGCGTCGATCCTGACGTCAGAGGGGAGACGACTCTACTCTTCTAACCAAGGCTTCATGGCCGGAGTCCAGTTGACCAGTTCACTCTCTGAAAACCATAGGTTAATTTCCCGATTGGCGGTTTCTACCGCATCGGAGCCGTGAATAAGATTGCGGCCGATATTCAAGCCAAAATCACCCCGAATCGTCCCGGGATCGGCCGTGAGGGGGTTCGTGGCCCCAATCACGGTCCGGGCCCCAGCCACAACGCCGTCACCTTCCCAGACCATCGCGACCACGGGAGAGGAGGTAATAAAGTCCACCAATCCCTTAAAAAAGGGCTTATCCCGGTGAACGTCATAATGTTGTTCTGCCAGTTCCTTACTCACAGACATCAGTTTCAGCCCAACCAGAGTAAAGCCCTTCGCTTCAAAGCGGCGAATCACCTCGCCCACGAGTCCCCGTTGTACACCATCGGGCTTAATCATTAAAAAGGTGCGTTCCAAGATAACCTCCTCTAAATCACATCAGGTTAGATAACCACAGACTTTAGAGTATCGCACCCTGTCCCCGTTGCGGTCCTGGTTAGGGGCAAAATTCAGCAGAAGTGAGGCGATTTAGGGTTGCTTCCATCACATCCTCCGTTTGACCGGACACCGCATAAACGAGAGCTTCCCGATACACCCGTTGGGCGGGATGGTTTAGACTGTTGGCCGCCCCTCCCGAAGCCGCCACTGCCCCATAGCTACAACGGCCGGCTAAATCGATGGCCCAGGCTCGCAGCTTTAGGCGATCGCCATAGGAAGTGACCCCCTCCCCTTCACTCTCAAAGAAGGCCTGACGACAGGCTTGCAGCTCCTCATCCAGACGAGTCCAGCTACTCTTGAGAAAGGGGAGGTTTTTTCGCTCGGCGGCCTGATTAAGAATATCCAGGCCCGCGCGAGCGCAACCCAGGGCAAAAAAGCCATGATGCAGCACATTGGTCTGACTGTTATGGTGCATCCAATTCGGCGGCTTCAGGAATAGGACTTGGTCATCAGCTAAAAACCATTGTTTGACCTCAGCGGTGACCGTCTGAGTGGAGGTTAGGGCCGCCATCTCTAGGGGAGGACTCAGGCGTAGTTCTCCCCCTTGCTCATCTTGGCTGGTCTCAAAAGGCATCATGCCAAAGACCGAGGTTCCATCGGGCAGCATGGCTCCAAGAATGAAGGAGTCAAACAAAGTCCAACCGGTAATCCAGGGGATAAAGCCTTGTAGTTGGTAGCCCCCGGGAACCGCATGAGCCTGCATGGGGGGCGTTCCCGGGCGACGTAAATGGGAAAAGCCAACCCCCACCCGTCGTTTTCCCCGGGCTAAATCAGGCAGATACTCCTCTTTCAAGGTCTTGTTCGGACTGCGAGCCATCATCGCCGCCGCGCTTTGATGTTGGGTTTGCAGGAAAGCCAGAGCGCCGGAATAGCGGGAAATGGTTTCCTGAAAGCGACGGAAGAGGACTTGATTATCAGCCCGCAAGGTTAGGAGTGCGTGATCGCCGAGTCCCATAAAAGCCCTCTGCAAGGCTTGGGAATCGTGATCAATGAGATTCGCTTGGGGTGCGACACACTCATCCAAATAGCGTTCTGCGATATCCAGGGGAGAGGAGGTGACAGTCATGGGCCAGCATGAACAAGGAACGATGGGCCAGAGGTTGAGAGATTACACCAACGACGACAGGGCCCCGGTCAGAATCTCCAGAGCGCGGTCGATTTCCCCTTGGGAGACAATCAAGGGCGGCACAAAGCGCACCACCTTTGGCCCGGCGGGAACCAGTAACAAACCGGATTCCATGGCAGCTTTCACTACCATAATTGAGGTTAACTCAAGGTCTTGTTTGATTTCCAGACCCCGAATCAATCCCCAACCCCGGACATCTACAACACTATCCGGGAATTGACGGGCGATCGCCTCTAACCCTTGACCCAACTGTTCCCCGCGCTCGCGCACATTCTCTAAAAATCCCGGTTCATCTAACATCTGACAAACGGACAGGGCCACCCCACAGGCGAAGGGATTCCCCCCAAAGGTACTAGCATGATCTCCCGGTTCAAAGACGTCACAGCCTGACTTACAGACCATGGCACCAATAGGAATGCCCCCACCTAAGCCTTTGGCACTGGTGAAGATATCCGGTTCAATCCCCAGGTTTTCATAGCCCCAGATTTTGCCCGTGCGCCCGACTCCCACCTGCACTTCATCGAGAATCAGCAAAATCCCTTTCTCATCACAGAGTTGGCGCACCCGTTGGAAAAAGGCCGCATCTCCGGGACGTACTCCCCCTTCTCCCTGGAGGGCTTCCAGGAGAATGGCCGCCACCTGGGGGGTTTGTGCATCTAATTCCTCGATGGTGGCTTCTAGGGCGTCAATATCGTTATAGGGGCTATAGACAAAGCCGGGAACCAAGGGATTAAAGTTCTTTTGATATTTGGGCTGGCCCGTGGCGGTGATGGTGGCCAGAGTGCGTCCGTGGAAACTCGCTTTGGCGGTGATAATGGTGGGATTTTCAATGCCGCGAACCGTATGGGCGTACTTCCGAGCCAGTTTAATCGCTCCTTCGTTGGCTTCAGCCCCAGAATTACAGAAGAAAGCGCGATCGCCACAGGAATGCTCCACTAACCATTGTGCCAAGGCCCCTTGGGGGGGAATGTAGTAGAGATTCGAGACATGGTGGAGGGTTTGGATCTGCTGGTTAACCGCTTCAATCAGCCTCGGGTGAGCATGGCCGAGGGTACAGGTGGCGATTCCGGCGACAAAGTCTAAATACTCCTTCTCCTGAGCATCCCACACCCGACAGCCCTCTCCATGAGTGAGCGCAATGGGGAAGCGCCCATAGGTTTTCATCACATAGCGGTCAAAGTCAGCGGGGTCGTAAAATGCTGGAGTGGGTTTAGCGAGGGTCATATCTGGACTCATGAGGGTTAAGGTTTAGGGTGTTCGTCAGGGATGTTGAGGAGCGGGTCTGGGGCAAGCAAAAACTCGGGCCACGCCATGGCCCGCCCAGACCGATAACCTCGATTTTAGATCGCCGCCTCAGAAGATGCGACACCCCTAGATGGAGATTACCTGACAATCTCCATCTAACCGACCCCCAGGGTTAACTGCCAAAAGGTCAGCACTCCCGTATCTCCAGCGGCGCGATCGCGAACCTGTAATTGCCAAGTTCCCTCAGCCGGGGCGTTAAACAAGCGTTTTAACTGCGGCGTTGTTGTGAAGTCATAGGTGCGTGCAAACGGTCCCTGTCCCCGACTGCCACGGCCGTGTAACATCACGGGCGATCGCTCCGGAGCCAGGAGCAGAATTTCGAGATCCCCCCAGTCTGAATGCTCCAGTTCAACGCGAACCTCTAACTCCAGAATCCCCAGAGAATCGCGAACCCGAATCGGACTGCTCACCCCTTCTGTCTGATTATCCGGGATAGACATCTCGCGATCATTACTGCCCCGAAGACGCCGTTTAACAGACCGAGGAGATTGTGCTTTCTCTTGAGCGGCAAGCACAGCTTTATGGGCATTGACTTTGCCATAGCCAAACCATTTAGAGTGACCGTCACCGTCATACTGACCAAAGCGAGTGCCCAACTGAGGGTCGGTGGACGGATCGACAATTTTATCCGCCGTCTCCTCTAAAATCTGCTTAACTTCCGCTGCCGTCAGATGAGGATTCACCGATAAGACTAATGCGGCCACCCCCGCCACCAAGGGACAGGCACTAGAGGTTCCCCCAAAGCCGCTAGTATAGTCTCCGGGACTATAGCCCTGATTGCCCACGCGATCGCTGGTAAAAATCCCTTTCCCGGCTAAGGCTTTGGTAATCAGGGGGGCCGTCCCCACATATCCCGTTTCCTGAAGCCAAATTCCCGGAGGGGCATTGTTACTGGGGGCACAAACGGAAATCTCCTGTCCCCAATTGCTATAGGCGGCCTTTTGATTCAGGCTCGTACAGGCGGACACGGCGATGACCTCAGGATGGGCCGCAAAGCCACTGAGCCATTTGGTGGTTCCTGAGAGAATATTCTTGGTCCAGCCCTGTTCATTAATCTCACCACGGGTCGGACGATTGGCATTCCCCGCCGCAAAAACCACCACACAGCCTTTTCCATCTCGTCCCACCCGGGCGGCGCGGCTCAGGGCTGCCTGTTGCCGCATGGACAAGCGGAAATACACCGCACTCGCCCCCCAACTGCAAGAAATGACCGAGGCCCCCCGGTCGATCGCCCAGTCAAACAATTCATCAATGGAACGGTCGTCTAAATAGCCGCTGGTGGCCAGGGGCATGAGGGCGCAACGAGGGGCAATGCCCACAATCCCCTCCCCATTCTCTTCCGCCAAACAGACTCCCGCACAAGCCGTCCCATGATTGTCCGTCTCCCGTCGCGGTAGAGGTAAGAAATCATTCGGACTACGGAAATCTCGGGGGGCAACAATTTTACCAATACCCTGAAAGTCGGGGTGGTTTAAGTCAATGGCATCATCGGCGATGGCCACCACGACACTGCGATCGCCCCGAGTGATATCCCAGGCAGCTTCTGCCCAAATATGCGAGTCCTCTGCCAAGCCTTGCCCTCCACGATGATGGAGATACCACTGTTGCGGATAATAGCGATCGCTCGGTCGATAGGCGAGGGCACTATGAACCACGATATTCGGCTCAGCGGCCAAAACATCCTGCCGTTCCATGAGACGATTGGCGATTTTAATCGGGTTTTCCGTCGCCTCTCGGGTCACTCGATAGATAAATGCATGGTCTAACCCCACCAGAACCGTCTCATCTCCCAGGCCCAAGTCCCGAGCTAGGACCTGACGAGCCTCGTCACTGACCGAGTCAGCAAACTGAACCGTGAGGTCATCAGCCAAATAGACCAAAGTTCCCGGATTATCCACCAGGGCATAGACATGACTGACAAAGGCGACATCGGGGCGATCGCGGGTCTGATCCATCGCCGCCGTCAGATCAGCTGGCTGGCTCACCTCAAATTCAAGTAACACCGCCTCAGTTTGTGATCCCACCGGAATTTGATGCAAACACTGTGCCGGCACCCCTTGCGCTACACTCGGAATGACCTCCGGTTGTTGCGCACGAGCAGTAAAGCGAGTCTCAGTTTTCTTGAGGGCGAGGGTTTCGCCTCCCCGTTGCAGTGTTAAATCATCTGCCACTTGGGACACCTCCGGCGGGTATTAGGTTAGCCAAAATCCACCGCTATCTTAGCTGAGAATCTGCCGCGTCCGTGAGACCCTCTCCGGATTGATCCCCTCTGACGCTGAAATGTTAAGATACCCCTGCATAGGTAAACCTGCTCATGGCCGTGGAACGCTCCGGGGACGGAGCTTGTGATTGCACCGTTATCTCTGCGATTATTCTACGCTGACAACCTCTCTATATCTTCTAAACGGGTAACTCTGTCCATGTTCCTCCAATCCACACACCGTTTCTGGCAATTGTCATCGGCCACCGCTCTCTTAGCGGCGATCGCCACATCGACCCTTGGCCCAGCCACCGCAGTCGCCCAAACCGATCCAACGGACTCACAAACAGCCATTCGAGTCCCGATGGATAACAGCATTCTCAGCCTACAGGGGATTGAATCTCTAATTGCTGACGCAACAGCGGCCATCTCAGCGCAAGACTACAGCCTTGCCATCCGTAAACTGCAAGAGGCCCGGGAAGTCAGCAATCAACTGTCCAACTTCTATCAAAAACTCTCAACCAACTTTTCCGGAATTGACAACCGCATCTTCCAGCGGCAACGGAATCAGGCCGTAGAAGCCGCCCAACTCCGGGATACTGCCACCTATCAACTGGCCCGGTTACATCGCACTCAAAACAACCCAGAACTAGCGGTTCCTCTGCTCGTACAAGTCGTTCGTTCCCAAAATCCCACCCGTTCTCTCGGGAATCAGGCCTATCAGCAACTCTACGAATTGGGGTTTGTCACCTCAGCATTTCCCCTAAATGCTGACCAATTCGCCCCTGAGACCGAGGAAGGACTTGAGCCAGGGGACGCTAGCGAACTGACAGAAGCACGAGAAGATTTGGAAGCGGCCGCAGAACTCTTTGACCGACAGGAACAAGAGCAGGGAGATCCCTTAGCGGTTTTAGCCTCAGACTCCGTTCTGACCTTTGCCGGGATTGAACGCTTGATTGATAATGCCAATGCGGCTGTATCCAATGACGATTATAGCCAGGCAATCTCCTCCCTACAAGAGGCCCGAGAGTTAGGAAACCAACTCTCAAATTTTTACCAAGAGCTAGCCAGTGCTTTTTCGGGAATTGATGGTCCTATCTTTGAAGAACAGCGCAATTTAGCCTTATCGGCGGCGCAGCGGCGGGATGAAGCGACCTATCAGTTAGCCCTATTACACCGCTCCCAGGATAATCCCGAGTTAGCGATTCCTCTGTTGGTACAAATTGTCGAGTCTCAGAACCCCACCCGAGACTTAGGCAGGGATGCCTATCGGCAACTGTTTGAGTTAGGCTTCGTCAGCGATGCCTATCCCCGCAGTCGTAATTAGGGGAAGAAGGCAGCAGGTAGTACGCAGTAGGCAGTAGGGGAAGAAAACAGGTGTTCTATTGCCTCTTACCTCTTGCCTCTTACCTCTTGCCTCTTGCCTCTTACCTCTTGCCTCTTGCCGCTTGCCGCTTGCCGCTTGCCGCTTGCCGCTTGCCTCTTGCCTCTTGCCTCTTGCCTCTTGCCTTATTTATGCCCCCGAATAATCTGCAAACTCCCGCCGGCATGGAGTTGACGATCGCATCGCTGAAAGCCAACAGCGGATAATAAGCCTAGAAGGTCAATCTCAACAAACTGCCAAGCCGTCTCCGTTTCAAAAAGCCAGAAAAAGGGCGCTAGTCCCAACCAAAATGCCAGATTAGTCGGTTTATGGAAATCAGCAAGGGCAAAAATTCCCCCAGGTTTAAGGACACGAAAGACTTCCCAAATAATCCGATTAAGGGTGTCGGGGGTCATCTCATGTAAGGCGGCGCTAGTATGAACGAGATCGAAGTGATTATCCTCAAAGGGGAGGTCTTGGGCAAAGGCTTGGACATACTGGGCTTGGGGGACATTCGCCTGGGCCCGTTCGATGGAGCGAGGGGAAGCATCCAAACCAATCACCGCATCAGAAGCCCGTACTAAATACTCAGTGGTCTGTCCACTGCCGCAACAGAGATCTAAAATAGCCGTATCGACGTGAATCTCTAAGTCTTTAAACGCTAACGTGCGGAAGCGGTCTTCCCCACCGACGCTTAAGGCGGCTGTTCGGGAAATACTGTCATAGAGCCATTGATGTCGGTAGCTCAGCTCACGCAGAAAAGTTGCCATAAGTTTGTCCAATGCCGAATGGATCTCAACAAGATGTTTCAACGGGGATTCAGTGGGGATCCGCGTTTTTAGTGGTGTTTTTACTCTTAGGGTATGATACGCTAGCCAGCCTCGTCCTGGCGATTTCCGGGGGGGTGGCAGCGGCAACTGTGACCTCTGCCTGGCGCGATCTTCACCTCCCTGACGTTTCCCGTCGAGAATACCCAGCCGATTCATTCCGTCGCTTTGGCACGGAGGACCCCCCCCATTACCTCAAAGAGTTAGCCCAACGCCAGGCTCGCTACCAGCATCAGCGACAAGTCATCCGCCGGGGCCGGCCCTCGCCGCTCTCGGAGGTTATCTTGGCTCGCCTTGGACTGGTTCAACTGTCAAATTCTAAGCCGGAGGCGAAGTCTGAAGAAGAGGATGAGGCTTCGAGCAACTGACAGACTTCCTCATCTGAGGTTGGGGCAAACTCTTGGTACCAGAGTCCTAAATAGCGGAAGGGATGAGGCGTTGCTGCACAGATCACCTCATCAACTCGCTCAGCCAAGGTCTCCACAGTTAAGGTTGAGGCTAAGGGAACTGCCACAATGAGCTGGCTGGGGCCCTGAGACTCCAGACTGGCGATCGCCGCGAGCATGGTGGCCCCGGTCGCTACTCCATCATCAATGAGAATGACGGTGCGATCGCGAACTTGCAGGGGAGGGCGATCGCACCGATAGCAGCGTTCTCGACGTTGTAACTCCTGACGTTCTTGGGCGACAACGGCTGCGAAGGCCTCAGGGGTAATCCGGGACGACTCCAAGACATGAGGATTACGGGTAATCTGTCCCCCCCAGCCCACGGCGCCCATAGCCAACTCAGGATTTCCAGGAACCCCCAATTTACGAACCAAACAGATATCCAACTCAACCTGGAGGACTTTCGCCACCACTGCGGCCACGGGAACCCCCCCTCGGGGCAATCCTAGGACTAAGACCTCCGGCCGTTGGTCATAAGCCCGTAACAACTCGGCTAAATGTCGTCCTGCGTCCAGGCGATCGCGAAAGATGGGAGTACTCATGGACAAATCCTCAGGGATTCTTGCGTCAAAACCTCAGGTGACCCCTCAAGAGACCCCTTAAGAGACCCCCCAAGAGATAATTGTTGTGGAATGCTGATATTCCCAATTTTTTCACAAGGAAGGGATAGGGAAACGGTAGAGTAGTGCTAGCCCAAAAAACCCCCTTTAACCGGGCCTCACCCCGTTCCCTGAGAGTTTGCAACCGGAGCCTAGGAACCTTGACACCATCCTCCCCCCACGACCCACTCCTCGACGCTGCTAAACAGAACGACCTTGAGGCAGTAGAGCAATGCCTCAAGCAGCAGAGCGACCCCAATAGTTGCGATCGCCAGGGTACAACCGCGCTGATGTTTGCCGCTTCCCGAGGAGCTGTTCACCTAATCCAGAGACTCCTTCAGGCTGGAGCCAGGGTTGATCAACAGCGAGAAACCTTTGGGGTGACGGCCTTAATGTTAGCAGCCGCGAACCATCAACGAGAGGCCGTTGTGGCTCTCTTAGATGCTAAGGCCGATGTGAATCTCTGTAATGAAGACGGAAGTACTGCCCTCATGGCAGCTGTCCTCAAAGGAGACACGGCGATCGCCCATCTGCTTCTCGACGCGGGGGCTGATGTAAACCACCGAGATCAGCAAGGGGATACTCCCTTGCATTTAGCCTTTCAACACAATTATCCCCCCCTTATGGAAACCCTCTTAAAGGTGGGGGCTGATCCAGATACCCGGGCCCCCGACGGAACCCCCATTTTAGTTCGGGCGGCAGAGCGGGGTCATGGGGCAATTGTTGAGCAGTTGATTAATGCCGGGGCCTCTGTAGACACCTCAAATGCTGATGGGGCGACGGCGTTAACCCTTGCGGCGGAAGCGGGCCATACGGCAATTGTCCAACACCTGCTGAAGGCGGGGGCTAACCCGAATCATCGCAACCAGGATGGTAGTACCCCACTCATGGTAGCCGCCGCGACGAACGATCTCACCATGGCTGCACAACTTCTGGATGCTGGGGCACTCTTAGAAGCTGAGGATGCTGAAGGGGAAACCGCCCTTAACTGGGCCGTGGTGGAAGGGCAGACGGCCATGGTGGAGCTATTGTTACAACGGGGGGCGATCGCCGAGAGAACCAACCGCCTCGGGGATACGCCCTTGTTTGTTGGCGTGTTGCAACAGCACCTGGAAACCGTGCGTCTGCTCCTAGAGGCTGGGGCCGATGTTAACAGTGGCCCCCCGCAAGACTCACCCCTATTAGTGGCCACCGCGCAACAGAATATAGCAATGGTCCGTTTGCTGCTGCAAGCGGGAGCGGATCTCTTGGTTCAGGACGGCCATGGGCAAACCCCCCTCCATCTTGCAGCTCGCCATAACAACAGCGATCTACTAGCCCTACTCTTAGCAGATGACAGCCCCTGCGATCCTCTGGATGAAACGGGGTCAACTCCTCTCATGTGGGCCGCCCATTTTGGTCATCTGGCGGCCATGCGATCGCTCCTCGGGGCTGGGGCAAATCCTGACCTAAAAAACAACGGAGGTCATACGGCCCTGTCCATTGCCGAGTACAATCACAATCACGGGGCAGTTGAAATCCTTAAACAGCACCCATCCACCCATCAATAGCAATGCGTTAATTTTGGGTTGATAGGGCCTAGGTCATAACACGACCTGATGCCTATTGCCTATTGCCTATTGCCTATTGCCTTCTCCCCCCTGTTCCCTGTTCCCTGTTCCCCATTCCCTATCATGACCAAGCGATTGATTTCGCTATCTCTACCGAACATCATTGTGATTGCGGTTGTTGTCCTAGCACTGTTTGTGTTGTGGCAACTGCAAAGTCTGATGTTGATTTTAATGATCTCCGTCGTTTTGGCCGCCTCCATAGCTCCAGTGGTTGACTTTAGCGAGCGGATACTACGGCTTCCTCGTTGGCTGGCCACGATTTTGACGTACGTGAGTCTGATCTCGATCCTGACGGGTGTGGTCTTGATTATTGGGCCAGCCGTCTTTGACCAGATTCAGCGTTTGCTCAGACAGTTGCCGAAACTCTCGGAAGAGGTGTTGTCGGCGGTTGAGTTAGCGATTATGCACGTGACTGATGCTCGTCCGGAGTTGGTCTTAGAACTGTTTGATACTCAGTCCATTACGCGCTGGGTAATTGGCTCCTCTCAACAACTGGTTCTGCGCTCTTACAGCATTACCCGAGGAATTCTTGGGGCAGCCTTTAGTTTGATTCTGGCTCTGTTTATTTCCGGCTATATGGTGGCAGATAGTCGCAAGCTGGTTCGCAGTGTGGTGCAATTATTCCCTCAACCCTGGGAAGACCGACTGGCAGATCAGTCTAAAATCGTCGGACAACGGATGGGAGGCTATATTCGTGGCCGAGTCCTGGTCTCGATTATTCTGGCTGTGGCGACCTCAACAGTATTAACGATTTTGGGTTTGCAAGATTTTGCCTTGGGGTTGGGGGCGATCGCCGGGGTGACGAACCTCATTCCCTTTGTGGGCCCAATTCTCGGGGCGATTCCGGCCCTAATTGTGGCGATCGCTCAAGGGGGATGGCTCGTGCTGTGGGTGTTACTCCTGTTTGTGATTATTCAAAATCTGGAAACCTATGTCTTAGATCCGCTTCTGGTGGGCAATTCGGTGGGAGTCCATCCTCTGTTTCAACTGCTCTCTGTGTTGGGTGGGGCCCAAGTTCTGGGCATTATTGGCGCCTTGATTGTTCCCCCCTGGTTTGCTGGGGCCTCAGCATTGGTGGAAAATCTGTATTTACGGCCAAAACGTATTGCAGAAGCTCAACGTGAAAGTGCGGCGATCGCCGTTTCAGCAACTCCAGTTTCTAGTCATAGCCAATAGGGTTACCACAGAGGCACAGAGGACACAGAGGAAGAGGAGGGGGGGAAGGCAATA
This sequence comes from Phormidium yuhuli AB48, assembly GCF_023983615.1. GTDB lineage: Bacteria > Cyanobacteriota > Cyanobacteriia > Cyanobacteriales > Geitlerinemataceae > Sodalinema > Sodalinema yuhuli. Next base: position 841,624 of record NZ_CP098611.1, read on the forward strand.
GGCAAATAGGCAATAAGCAATAGAAAAACGGCCTTGTTCCCCCTGCTGACTTCTGAAAAGACTGGTGGGTTGTGGTTATGAGTAAGATGAAAAACCCCCCTTAGAGAGGTTATCGAAGGGGAGTCGTGTTTTATTCAGGGAAAGAGTTAAGATGAGGTCTCTTGTTGACGTTTGCGCCGTTGGGCTGAGACGATCGCCCCGCGAGTGACGGGGAACCCGGCAATGGGAATGACCTGATGGCGGCGTTCCGCTTCGAGTTCTTTTAACTGCTCATACTCGACCCAGTGAATACAATTCACCGGACAGGTATCAATCGCCTCCTGGATGACCTCTTCCGGCTCGCCATCTTGATTGATGACCCGTGCGCGTCCGTAGTCTGGCTCAATATAGAAGGTATTGCGGGCAACATGGGCGCAATGTTTACAGCCAATACAGGTGACTTCGTCTACATAAACGCCCTTTTCACGGAGCGCCCCACCTAACTCTGGCTCAAATCCAGACCGCTCCGGGTACTCCCGTAGCACTCCGCCGAGTTCCGGTTCTAAACCGGAGCGGTCTTGAGATCCCTGCTGTTGTGGGTTGGGGGCATCCGTCATAACTTAACTCCAACGTTGCAACACGAGACGGATTGAACCATCTTTTTGAGTTTGATGTTCAGAAACTTGGAATCCTTGTTTCGCTGTTTCCTGCATCACCGTTTGGAAGGCGTACTGTTGAGTGATTTTGCTCAAAAACCGCTCCACAGGGATGGGTTGATTCCAGAACTGGAGGTCGGCCACCAGGTCGTAGGCTTGACCGTTCCAGCTAAAGCCAATGTCGTAGCCGTTGTCCTGTTCAACGACCACCGCCGCTTGATGAACCTGACCTCGATAGCCTCGAACATCTTTCGGGCCCGCCTTCCAATCAAGTTTGAGTTCCGTTAGAGCCTGTTGTAAGGCATTGAGGTCACGGATTTGGGTTTTGATATGGCTAAAGTGAGACATAGCGTTAGGGGCAATTTGTTAAGGGTAAGAACAACAGAGGAAATACAGAAAAGGGCAAATAACTACCACTGACGGTAGGATTGAACCTGAGCGGTGGTTGTTGCCGAGTTTTCTTGGGTTTGCTGGTAAAACTCGGATGTTTTCTCTTGATTGAGAACAATTCCAAGCTTTTCCTCAATGGCAGCTGTAACCTCAGCACAGGAAGCTCCGGAAATACCGGTGACCTGTTCGACCACTCTGCCATCGGGGTAAATCGTAAATTCGAGTGTTTCCATAAGCTCCAGGGAACCGCGAGGAGGACGATAGATGCCTTGAGGTCGATAGCCAGAATCTGCCCCAGCAGCAGGTTAAAACCGCCGGGAGCGTCTGAACTCAATCAGTCTTGGATAAAATCTTAATAAATTGTTTTGTTACGATTCAAGGCTTTGCGTAACTTAACAACTGTTGAGCTACGCACATTGACTTTTACTAAGTTTGTCCCAAATTCCCAATTCCGTCAAGGCGATCGCCCCAACACTTGCTAAAGATTCTCAGTTGTGAGCCGACGGGGATGATGGCTTCAGGGCGAAGGAGGTCAGGGTCACGTCAATCCCAGAGCGATAAATCAGGGGATTATCCGTCTCAAAGGCAATGGAGTCCACCGCAGCGGGGAGGGGGAGATTGGGCAGCTCAAGCCCTTGCCAAAAGGCCAACCCCTCTTGGGGAGAGCGGGGTAAGTGACTGAGGATGACGCCATTTTCTGAGGTGGTGGGGAGAATGCGATAGGTGGCCTCACTGCCGTCTGTATAGGTAACTCGCATCCGCACTGGGGCGGCTCTGAGGAGGGTTTTAATGATTTTGCCCAGGAAGGACTCTTTAATGGCGATCGCCCCCCGCAGCATTTGCCCCTCCACCTGCGGCAAGGTCATGGCTTCATTCCAGGAGAGCGATCGCCGCTCCACCTCTGGAGATGCCAGCCAGGAACGAGACTCAGGACGAGGTTCGAGAAGCATTAAGTTGGGCTGCAACTCCGTGGGGATAAACTCAGGAAACTCAGGGGAGAGCTGATAGCGAGAGAAGACCTCAAACAAGGTCGCCGGTTCCGAGACAAAGGGATGGCGTCCATCCAAATCTACAAAGTCATAGAGAATGGCCTCCGGCGGCTGTTCCCTCACCCCCTGAGCCGTCCAGTTATCCAGACGGGTGGTGTACGCCGCATAGGACTGTAATGTCCGCCGGGGTTGCCAATTCAGATTATTTGCAGGAATCAAGGCAATCTCCCACGGCATCACATCCACGGTTTTGGGCTGCAAATAGCCATTGACCTCATCACTAAGACGAACGGGCATGAGACTCTCGTTTGACATGGCCTGCACTTCCTCGAACACCCGCGAGAAATCAAAATGCACCACACGATTCAACACCAGTCGCGGTTTATGAATCAGAGAGAGGTTCCAAGGAATCTCAGGATGGCCAAACACCCCCGGAAATTGCCAATAGAGGCCCATCACTGCCAGCATCAGGAGCATCACTACCCCAGACAAGCGGCGGCTCGGACGACGAGGCCGCTGTTGTCTGGCGACACTCAGTAAAAACGGGGTCACGAAAAAGAACATAAAAACATGGGCATCTTGGCGGACAAACCCATGTTTAAGAACAATCCAGAGAATAAAGGCCAAGGCCAGAAACAGGCCCAGGGAACGACCGGTGACGAAGCGGACAAACAGGGTTAAGAGCATAACCACCATAGCGATGGCCAGGGCCAACTCCACCGAAGAGCCAATCAGACTCATGGCACTCGAATAGCCGGAGGAGAACTGCAAAGACCACAGCACAAACCCCAACATGGAGGGTCGTTGCGTCATCAACACCACCGCTGTTAGGGTGACCCCAAACACGGCTAAACTACTGAACCAACCAAGACTGGGGCGAACCTTCGCGCAACGGGGATTATCTTTGAGATAGCGTTGTGTCCCCCAGCCCCAAGCCAGAGCGATGGCTGCCGAGGGAAGCAGTCGCAGCAAACCGAGTCCCAGATTGCCATGTAAACCCACAAATGTGACGGCCATGGCACTCCCTGTCGCCGTTAGCAGGATGACCAGGGCCTCTTGGAGTTTCGGCCCACGGGCTAAGGAGCGATAGATGGGGTAGAGATGACCCAGCCAGTACATCAGCAACGCCCCAAAGGTCATCACTCCCGCCGTAAACTTCACCAGGGCTGAAAAGCCGGCCCAGCCTCCTAACAAGAGGGCGATCGCCAATCCCTTGCGGCCCCGTAGCTGGGGAATCCAAGACAGAATCAACAGATAGCCCAAGACCAACAAATAGTCTAATGCCACCAAGGTATGGTAGACCCCGAAAAGACTCACCAGCCAAAACAGGCGTCCACTCAGGGACTTAATACGCCAAAATTGCACCGCTGCCAGGACTAAGAATAGGCTATGAACAGTAAATTTAAACCAAGCAATTTGCTGATAATTTTCGGGCAACAGAGACCCTGAGACTAAATAGCCGAGGGGACCATACGTATAGGCCACCTCTTTACCAAAACTAATATCCCTCTGAGGAAGATAACTTAAGGCATAGGTCCAAGAATCAACCCCTGGGAAAACTGTAATGTGTAATGTAGGGAATAACAGGAAAAATAGATAGAATAACCCCGCCAAAAACAACAGTCCTACGATAGCATTTTTTACCGTTAAGTTGTGCTTGAGGCTATATCGTGAAGACGCTTGTTTCATGGATTTCACGAGAATGACGACAAATCAACCATTACCGGCTCCATCAGACTCAAACTTAACGACTGACCTGAATTTGATTTTCTAAGGGAATAAATGTTGTCTCACCATCATAAATCCAGGCACGAACTTTCGTGATTCCTTCCGGGAAAGCGGTTGCGGGAATATTGATTGCCCAACGAGCTTGATTATACTCTGGCATATCAAAGATTTCGGCTAAATCAGGACTTTCCTTATTCACCAATGTAGCCGCAAAAAAGGCAGGACGATCATCTTGAGAGAATAACACAATCTCGGGAGTTTTAGGACGACCTGGAAATATAGACCATCCCGACAGATAGAGGACTGACTCAGGAGTTAAGGAAATGACGTCTCCTGGGGCTGGCTCATCGATAGTGCCATAGGACGTTTCGGGCATTTCAGAAAATTCTGCATCACGAACAAATTCAAAAAATCCGAGTTCCTCCAGTTGAGGATGCCAAACTTCCTGAATACTTCCAGTCTCAACATAGATATTCAACAGACAGCTACTCGGGGAAGGTTCCAAATAGTTAACTAAGGCCAAGCAATGCTGACCCAGTCGTCGCCCTTGATACATGTGTTTTCCAGCCGTTAGAGCGTCAAAAGACTGAGAAATGGAGAATACAGCAAAAACTACCGCCATGACCCCATAGAAGAACCGCCAGGGCTGCCGTTGGCAGCAGATTCGTGCAATGTGAATTAGGGCAATTAAAATGAGCACCGTGACCGTTGTATAACGGGAGGCTAGGGCGGCGGGAAGTCCTAGGACTGTTCGTCCTACAGTGGTCATGGCGGCAAAGCCTAAGGGGAGTATTAATAAACTCAGCCAAGCGGCTAACTCCTGGCGTTGTTCCCGTTGCTGCCAAAACAGCCAAATGGAGCCAAGACAAGCCAGTAAGACTAAAGCCCCCACCCAGCTCACGGTTCCCAGTTCAACGGAAAATGTACGCCCCAAAATTGCTAGAAAAAAGGGTATTGATTCCGTAGGATATCTGAACGCATAGGTGCTATCGGGATTATTAGAAGGTTCTTGGTAGCCACTCGCATATAAGGCCACAGATCCCAAAAATAGGAACAGCCAGAGAAGCCGTTGCAGATTGGGATGATTGGAGGCATGACTGCGAATCCAAACTAAGGGAAATACGGCAATCCAGACTAATAAACCATGGGCCCCAGAAAAACTCATCAGGAGGGCAAAAATTGCACTGAAAATAAACCCTTTATCGAGCCAGCGGTGTTTTTGGGGATATTGTAATAGGGCGATCGCAAAGACTAAGCAAGATGTCAGCCAAAACCAAGCCAGTTGAAATCCCCAAAGCCAGTTTTCATACTGAACTAAAGAAAAAAGTAAAATAACGGTAATAATATCGGCAAATCTTTGCCAATTTCCTGTTTTTGGGTTATGAAGACTCTGCTGTCGTGAAATCCAACATAAACCAATCGCTGATAAAACACTTAAGAAAACACTAAAATACTGTTTAGCCTTAAGATTCCAATCAGTTGCAAAGGCTAAAACCGTCATAAAAACACGAGGAATGAGGATTCGGTGTTCATTATGAGGGTCCCAGAAATCAGCAAATGTTACTGTTCCTAAGTGAATTTTATGGAATAAACTCGTTAATGTTAACGAATCCATAAATGGAACGTTGACCCCAAAGCGATGAATAAAGGCTAAGGTAGCTAAGACTGGAAAAAGGTAGAGTACACTAAACCAGTTAAAGGCTTTAAAAAACTTTGGGGTCATCATATCAAGAAATCTTAGGTGTGAATAGTGAGGTTAAGGCTTAGGCTTGGAAGCAATGACCAAAAATTGCTTCCCTAAGATTTTCCAGACGAGAGGAAGAGATAAGTATACCGATACTGTCCAGAGAGGGAGTTGTCGTCCATTGGCCATGGTGTAAGGCAGGAACTGAGGAATGCAGGTATTGACTACAAATCCTTTCAGTTCCAGAATTTCTGACATTGAGGCATTGGTTAGGGGCAAATGATGGTCAAAGAAATCCCAGTAGGCTCCTCCGGTGTAGCGTAAGTTGGGTCCCAAACAGATAATTTTGCCCCCCGGCTTGACACAGCGATAGGCTTCTGAGAGGGTTTGACTCAGACTTTCTTTAGAAAAGAGGTGTTCTAGGAAATTACTGGTAAACACCACATCCAAGGCGTTATCCGCAATGTCCCAAGCTTGAGAACAGTCTTGATGCAAAAACGTAATCTCTGGGTTGAGATACTCGGCTGCATCAGGGTTGAGATCCATGGCATACTTGCTCTTGGCCTGAACCTCATTGATAAATTCTCCCCAACCACAGCCGAGATCCAGAATATCTTGATTCTGACCCACTTTCCCTTGAAAGTAGGATTTCACCAGAACACGCCAAACTCGACGACGGTACTTGGCAATGTTGACAAATCGGCGTTGATATTCCTGTTGGAGTTCTTTCGCTAACATGGCTGGGGTTTTATCCTAACGTTCATGATGGTCAGTATAGCTGCGTTCACTTAGAGAAAAATACCCTTAACTTGGTCTTCTTCGCGCACAATCCAATCATAGATATCCTGAAGGGTGTGCTCAATTCCCCGTTTAGGAGTCCAGTCCACCTGAGACATGACTTTACGGGAGTCGGTAATAAAAATGGGGATATCACCGGGACGAGTCTCCGGGACTGGGGTAATTTCGATCGCCCTTCCGGTCATCTCCTGACAAATCTGGGTGGTTTCCAGCAGAGACACCTGATTCTCAAACCCCCCACCGACATTAAACGTCTCTCCCTGAAGCTGATCCAACTGCTGAAGTTGTAAATCCAGCAAATCTAGTAAATCCTCTACATGGAGAAAATCCCGAACCTGCTTCCCCGTTCCCCCATAGCCAATATAGTTAAGAGGCTTCTGGAAATAATGGCGGGCCACCCATAAGGCGAACACCCCCTGATCCACTTTTCCCATTTGCCAAGGCCCCGTTAACACGCCACAGCGATTAACCAGGGTTCTTAAATGATAGGCCTCGGCATATTCGGCAATTAGCAGTTCCGAGGCCAGTTTGGTGGTTCCATAGAGCGATCGCGCGCGATCGAGGGGAAAGTCCTCGGCAATCCCATATTGAGAGACTCCCGCAAACGGCTGTTGCTCCTGTAACTGAAACCGAGTCTCTGTTTCCTCGTAGTTGAGTTGACTGAGATAGGAGATGGGATAGACACGACTGGTGGAGAGGAAGACGAAATCCGCCTGAGTCTGACGGGCCAACTCCAAACAGTTGACGGTTCCTACTAAATTCGTTTGTAGGAGATATCCCGGCGAGCCATATCCCGCCAACACCGAGGGTTCGGCGGAACATTCCAAAATCAAATCGGGATGCAGTCGTTGAGGATCTAAATCTTCCGGGTTGCGGATGTCCCCATGGACAAACTCAATTCCCGCCGCCTTAAGACGAGGAAGATTCAACTCAGATCCCCGCCGCTTCAGGTTATCTAAGGCGGTAATCTGCCAATTGGGATAGCGTTGTGCAAACCCTAGGGCCAGGGAACTGCCGACAAATCCGGCACCTCCGGTAATTAAAACACGCTGAGTCATGGGATGGGGCAATCAGTAGATGCAGGATTAGGGATTCTGTTTTCCAGAGGGGACGGCTTCGGCTGGGGTGGGAGTGGTGGCGGCGGTGGCGGCTTGACGGCGGTAATCCCCTCGGGAGAGCCACCGTTCCAGCAGTACGTAGAGGACAATAAAGAGGTAACGACTGCCCATTTCTTTAATTTTTAACTTCGACACCCCAGCTTTCCGGTTACGCCAGCTAATGGGGGTCGTGACGTAGCTATATCCCCGGACAATGGATTTGAGGGGAAGTTCCACGGTGAGGTTGAAATGGTGGGAGAGAATGGGGTGGATTCCCTCGATAACCTCGCGACGATAGGCTTTGAAGGCGTTGGTGGTGTCGTTGTAGGCCAGGCCGAAGAGAACCTGAATAAACAGATTCGCTAGACGGTTGACGACTAACTTATGACGGGGATAGTCGATGACTGCTCCTCCCCGGACAAAGCGAGAGCCAAACACGCAGTCGTAGCCTTCTTGCAGGAGGTGGTAGTAGGTGAGGATGTCTTCGGGAGCGTCAGAGGCATCGGCCATGACAATGGCTACCGCATCGCCGTTAAACTGTTCTAAGCCACAACGTAAGGCGAAGCCGAAGCCGTTGGGATAGTGATTGTTGACGTAGCGAACTCGGGGATTGTCTTGGCTGAGGTTCTGCAAAACCTGTTCTGTCCCATCACGACTGTTATCGTTGACCACTAAAATCTCGTAGGGAATCTGATGTCGCTCTAGGAGTTGGGTGATGGCGGTGATGGTTTCTGTGATTGAGCCTTCTTCGTTGTAGGCGGGAATGACGATGGAAAAGAGGGAGACCGGTGCGTGAATGGGCCGTTCAGTCTCCTGGGGGGTCTTGTTTTGCTCGGGGAAGGCCGCTTCTAAGCCTTCGGGCCGGTAAAGTGAGGCATTGTCCGAAGGGCGATCGCGGAAGACGAGGCGATCGCTGACAATGTAGTTAAAGACGGCACTCACCAACACCCCCACCAGGGTATTAACGCCATAATTCACCCCCAACCAATTCAATAGGGGAAAGATGGCAAACACCCGCAACACCACGGAACCGCCAGCGGAGAGATGATAGAGGGGAAGTTGACGCAACAGCACCTCTCGCCATCCCCAGGTTCCGCCACGCCAAACCCAAATCCGGTAAATGACGAAGCTAAACAGCAGCGACAACTCGATGGAAATGATATTAGCGGCATTGCGCAGTACCGTGGTATCCCAGCCAATGACATCAATGAACAAAAACATCAACAGCAGGTTGAAGGCGGCGGATACCCCTCCCCCGAACAGGAAGCGAACGGCTCGTTTGCGCCAAAATCGTTGAATCATGTTCATGGTTAATCTCATCACAACAAGTCCAACCCCGTTATCGCTTACCAGCGATCGAGGTTTTGACTGTAAATTTCTTTGAGGATTTCTGGAACGCCGTAGGTCAACTCCCACTGGGGATAATGGGACTTAAAGCGACCGAGATTACCAATCCACCAGATATGGTCGCCACTACGATTGCTCTCTTGATACTCCCAGTTCAGGGGTTTTTCGGCAATTTCCTCACATTGGGCGATCGCCTCTAGCATAGAACAGTTACTCTCCCGGCCCCCACCAATGTTATAGGTTTCCGCCACTCGGGGGTTTTGGTAGAAGTGGTAAAAGGCGTTCACTAAGTCGTAGCTGTGAATGTTGTCCCGCACCTGTTTTCCCTTATAGCCATAGACCTTATAGGGGGTTCCGGTGACAGTACATTTCATTAAGTAGGAGAGGAATCCATGTAATTCAGCCCCCGAATGACTTGGGCCTGTGAGACATCCGCCCCGGAAACAGGCGGTTTTCATATCAAAGTAGCGGCCATATTCCTGCACCAAGACATCCGCCGCCACTTTAGAGGCCCCAAAGAGGGAATGTTTACAATGGTCGATACTCATCGACTCGTCAATCCCTTCATAGAAGGGGTGGTCTTCGGCAATCTCCCAGCGGCGTTCGAGTTCCACCAGGGGCAACTGGTTGGGGTTATCGCCGTAGACTTTATTGGTGGAACAGAAGATAAAGACCGCCTCGGGACAATGCTGGCGGGTCTGTTCGAGGAGAGTTAGGGTGCCATTGGCGTTGACGGTAAAATCCGTGAAGGGATCTCGTGCGGCCCAGTCATGGGAGGGTTGGGCCGCGGTATGGATAATGAGGCGAATCTCGCGATTATAGGTTTGAAAGAGCTGCTCCATGGCAGTGCGATCGCGAATATCACTGTTGTGATGGATATACTGGTCGCCATATTTCTCCTGTAGGCGATCGCGATTCCACAGGGTTGAGGCACCCTCTCCGAAAAATGACTGCCGCAGATTGTTGTCAATCCCAACCACGGTAAAGCCTTTCTCACAAAAAAAACGAACTGACTCCGAGCCAATCAAGCCAGCCGAGCCAGTCACTAAGACAATAGACATAAGAGGCTTCTCACACACCACACAACAACACCGCTATTGGGGGGTTGTCCCAATGAACCTATCAGACTCGGACAACAAAGACCCCAAATTGGGGGGATCCTAACACAAATTCCCCCGCTTGTAGGGCGCTAACATTTTTAGACCTAGCAACGGCTGCCCCAGCAATTCTCATTATGGAAATTTTGCCCCAGCTTATTGAGAATCGTCTCAATAAGGATTATTGAAAGCCGCATTCTTTCGTTCAAGATTGGGCATCTTGGACAGGATGCGGGTCAAAATGAGAATTGCTGCGGCTGCCCCGGCCCGCTATCGAAAGCGACCATCGGGGGAGATAATGGGGAATTAGTCTGTTTTCAACGCTTAACCTCCTATGACTGTTAACCAAACTTCTCCCCTGTCCATCGGCATTTTAGGCTTCGGTGGCCTGGGACAAGCCGCTGCTCGTCTTCTGAGTCCTAAACAAGAGATGCGTCTTTGTGCGGTGGCGGATGGCCAAGGCTATGCCTATGATTCCCAGGGACTCAATCCCGAGACTCTAACCACTGTAACGGGCGATCGCGGTTCCGTCGGTTATTTGGACCAGCATGGGGTTCTCAGCCAGAACAGTATTGCCGAGTTGATTCAAGCGGCTCCCCAGGTAGACGGCTATTTTCTGGCTCTCCCCAACCTTCCCAATACCTTCATGGCCTCGGTGGCCCGTCAATTTATTGACTCCGGCTGGCAAGGGGTATTAGTGGATGCCTTAAAACGAACCAGTGCAGTGGAACAACTCCTGGGATTACAAGAGGACTTGCAGGCGGCGGGAATCACCTATATGACCGGCTGTGGTGCAACCCCCGGCCTCCTCACCGCCGCCGCCGCCTTAGCGGCCCAGAGTTACGCGGAAATCCATCAGGTGGCGATTACCTTTGGTGTTGGGATTGCCAACTGGGAAGCCTATCGCTCTACCATTCGCGAAGATATTGCCCATATGCCCGGCTATGATGTGGAGACGGCCCGGGCCATGAGTGATGCTGACGTGGCGGCCCTTCTGGATAAAACCAATGGCATTCTCAAGTTAGAGAATATGGAACACGCCGATGACATCATGCTAGAGTTAGCCGGAATTGTCGATCGCGATCGCGTCACCGTCGGCGGCATTGTCGATACCCGCAACGCCAAAAAACCCCTCAGCACCAACGTCCAAGTCACCGGCCGCACCTTCGACGGCAAAATCTCCACCCATACCTTCACCCTCGGCGACGACACCAGCATGGCTGCCAACGTCTGCGGTCCCGCCTTCGGCTACCTCAAAGCCGGCATTAACCTGCACCGTCGCGGCCTTCACGGACTCTTCACCGCCGCTGAAGTGATGCCGCAGTTTGTCCGCTAATTGGGGTTCCAAGCAGGGATTGGGAATTTTCTTTAAGTTTTGTGACAAAAATCGGCAATCTTTGTTACAATTCCCTTAGCTCAATGAGATTCTTTCGGCTCCCCCAGGGATGACGAGAGATTTCCTCATGGTTATTAGAGCTAACGTAATTGGTTTTGGTTGGTTTTCACTGGGTCGGCATCATGCCGGCTTTTTTATGACCGCAATGTTGATTTTTAAATCAACACAATTCAGCAGACTCCGAGCCAGGATGACGGGGTAGGATGATTTGTTGACCGGTGGAATCTAGGATAGGATTCGTCTGGGGGTCAGGCTTCCTGGGGACCTCAGTAACCTGACTCTCATTGATGTTTCTAGAGAGTGTTTGGTCATGATATTGGGTCTTCCCAACAATAACGTACAGCGAATTCGCATCCTTAACCTAATACTCTTCACGGTTTTATATATTCTCCGAAGACCCGCTGATGCACTCTATCCCGCCGTTTGGAACGAGGATGGATTTTTTAATATACCCCAAGCCTTGGACTATGGCTGGTCAAGCTTATTTATCCCCGTCAATGGCTATTTAATTATACCTTCTAAATTTATCACGCTTCTCAGCTTATCCGTCTCAGGCTTATTTTATCCCGAGATTGCCTATCTTCTAACGTTAATCATTACCCTCCTTGTAATGGTTATTATTACATCGAGTCTAGTTGATTTACCCAAAAAGGAGTATTTACCCCTTATTATTGCCCTACTTCCCTACGACCCTGAAGTCTTCTCAACGCCCCTTTACATATTTTGGTGGACGTCACTTCTGCTTATTGTTCCCTTATTTTCAGGTTCTCAGACTTCTGGCATCCTATCGAGCGGAATTAAGATAAGCGCAACCATTATCGGCTGCCTCGGCTCACCGATATCTGTTTTACTAATGCCCGCTATTATCCTAAAAACCTATATCAAGAGAAGTCGCTTAAACTATTTTATTTTAGCTGTGTGGTCTGGACTCTCTGCAATTCAGATGTATTTTTCTGTGGGGGAAGTGGGAAATGAAATGAATTTGCTGACATTTTCCAGGGCATTTCCCCAGGTGATTGGAACTTACATAATGTATAATCACTTTTTTTCGACGCCAAATAGTTTATCTTATCTATTCAGCCTCATGCTGTTGCTAATTGGCAGTATTGCTCTCTACTGCACCTTGATTTTAAAGAAATATCAGTTTTTGAATACGTCATTAGCTTTTTTAGCAGTTTTAAGCACAATTTTCGCCTCTTGGTTAAGAACAAACTTTGCAGTCCATCCGTTTTTAGCAGGACCACGATTTTTCTTCTTTCCCTATATTTTTCTATCGATTTTCTTGCTAGCTATTTATTCTCTTTCTCCCCCAAAAAGAAAATCTATACAGGCTTTTTCAATCAAAGGAGTGTGTCTTTTACTTCTAATCGTCTCTTGCACCACAACTTGGATTCAAAATCCGGCATTATTTTCCAGGTATCACCATCCCTTAAATTGGCGCTATGAACTCTACAACTGCCTAGCATCTCCGGATAGCTATGACCTGAGAATTCACTTTAATGGAGATATTACACAATATTGGGAAAGGGAGTACTCCCGTGAGCAGTGTCGACAAATTGCTCAATCAGGTTTATTATCCCACTGGTATGAATTGGATAAAACCTGGATTCAGGAGTTTAAAAGACCTCCAGATACTCGACCTTAAACGTCACACCCACGACGAGAATCTATCGGGATGTCTAACCTCTGTTGCCATTGTCAGTTCCTCGTTGCCGTCAGCGGCTGAATACCAGAGAGCGATTATTGGCGGGCATCTCCACCATCTCCTGAAACCTTAGCTGTCGTTCCTCGGCAGCGGCGACCACGGCCTCAAGGTCACGCACGCCCCAACTCGAATCGCGATCGCGCAGCATCAAATCAAACCCCTCATTACTGGGGGAGGTATGTCGGCCGTTCTCCTTATAGGGGCCATATAAATAGAGAACCCCCCCAGGAGGCAACAGTCGTTCCGCTCCCGCCAACAGACCTAAACACGCCTGCCAGGGAGCAATATGAATCATGTTGATGCAGACTAAGGCTCGAATCGGCTGCTCCTCTAATGCCGGAGGCGGCTGTCGTTCCACTGTCCAGGAAGACTCACGGGCATCCAATTCTAAGGGAGGCAAGAGGCGATCGCACCCCACCTCCTGCCGCCAGGCCTCAATACTCTCCAAGGCCAAGGGATTGGGGTCTGAAGGTAACCAAAAACGAGGAGCCAAGCGAGGGGCAAAAAACGCCCCATGTTCCCCAGTCCCACTGGCCAACTCCAACACCGTCCCTTCAGGAGGTAACACCCGTTGCAGGACTTGCAAAATCGGCTCTCGATTGCGTTGAGTGGCCGCCGCAAACTGACGGCGATCGCGCGGCTGTTCAGCCTCTGACTTGCCCATGATTCTCCGTACTATCTAGACCTCTGGCTGCAACGTCCCCGAGAGGAGGGAAATGACTGCATCCAACTGCTCAGACTTCTCCTCCGTTGCCGAGACGACCAACATCAACACCTGAGAATCAACCTGCCGCAACAACACTCGTCCGAACAAGGGGGTTCCTCCTAGGGTCGCCGTCCAATCAACCATCAACACCCCAGTATCCACGGGCCTAACCATTCCCAACTGGAAGCCTTCCCCCCGTTGTAACCGGTCAATTGCAATTTGTACCAACTCATCCTCAATTAATTGCCGATCATTGGCACGCTGTTGCACCTGAACGGTGTAGGCTAAATCCCGGGAAGGAGATTCAATAATCGCCACTCCCGCATTGGTGGAGGTGCGATAGTCTTCCAAGACCCCCACCTGAAACTGTCCCGGTTTCTCATAGAGAGTCTCACTCAGTGTTAACCCAGCCGTATCCACATCGGGGAGGACGGGTAATTCCTCTAGTTCAAACTCAGCCGGTTCAGTTGATAAGGTTTCATTATTATTGACCACAGGGGTCGGCAGAGGTGAGGCCTCTGGAACAGCCGGGGGGTCCGGTAGGGGGGAACCTTGGGCCAGATTGTACCCGGATGCCGGGACTTGGGCGATCGCCAAGTTGCCGCGTCCGAGATCTCCCGAGCGTAGCCAGCCATTCCCCATCACGCCAAGGGACAGAGCTAGGAACAATCCTAAAACCAGGAACCCAACATAACTTTTCATGGACGCTTTCGAGTAAACAACAGAGAGCTTAGGGAGTGGGTAAACCGAGAATCGAATCGGCATTCCCGGTAAAGAACAGTCCTGCAATACAGCCTGTCATCAAGGTCGCCAAGGTAGCACCCCATAAGGCCTTAAAGCCCAAGGCTGAAATATCAGACCGTCGTTCTGGAACTAGGGTGGCTAACCCGCCCACAAAGATGCCATAGGAGGCAAAATGGGTGAAGCCACATAACACATAACTGACAATCAGCAGGGCCCGAGGGGTCAGCACACCGGTTTGGGCTAATTGAGCTAGGGAGATATAGGGAGGGATATTGGTTTCAAATAACCGTCGCCCAATAATCACCGAGGATTCCCAGAGAACCTGCCAATTCTCCCCGAACGTCTCTGTAAAGGGAATGGGTAGAGAGACCCCGGTTAAAAACGTCAGGGGCAAAAAGAGGGCCCCTAAGAGATTTTGCAGGGTCACGACTTGGAAAATATCTCCCAATACCCAAGGAAGTTGCGTTAGAAAGCTAAAGAACTCGTTGACGAGGGCAACCAGTCCCAGAATGCCAATAATCACAGCGGCAATCCCTACTGCCATCTTGACCCCATCTAACGCTCCGACAATCAAACTATCGACGGGATTGGGTTTCTCCTTACCCGAGTCTTGAGCGTCTTCGGGGTCGTCCGGAACCTGGCCAAAGGTTTCAGGAGTTGTGGTTTCGGGGACAAGGAGTTTCGAGAGGACGAAACAGGCGGGAATGGTCATAATTGAGGCAGAAACCAGGTGTCCCGTGATGGTGGGGAAGGTGGGACGCAGCAGTCCTGCGTAGAGGGCCAGGACTGAGGAGGCGATGGAGCCAAAGCAACTCGTTAGAATGGCACAGAGTTCACTGCGGCTCATCTTGGGGAGAAAGGGTTTGATGGCGATCGCCGACTCAATCCCCACAAAGATATTGGCAGCCCCGGCCAGGGATTCGGCCCCGCTGATTCCTAGGGTACGGCAAAAGATTTTAGCGAAGATCTTAACAATGGGCTGGATGACCCTGAGGCGGTAGAGCAAACTGACGAGGCCAGAGAAGAAAATGACCTGGGGTAAGGAGCGAAAGGCCAAGATAAAGCCCGGATTCAGTTGATCCGGGCCCAGGCGATCGCCGGGAATAGCGACATAAGGATCTCCAAAGGTCCGGACAAGCCAGCGTCCAGCAACACCCGGTCCAGGACTACGCCCCGGATCGGGGACAAAGTGGGACATATCCCCACCAAACAGAAATCTCGCCCCTGCTTCGGAGGCATCCAGAAGTACATTTAACAGGTCGTTAATCCAAACCACGACATTACTGCCGATCCCAAAGACGATGCCACCCACGACCAGTTGTAAGCCAATGCCCCAGAAAATGGTGTTCCATGAGACAATCCGTCGGTCTTCGGACCCCAGCCAGGCGACAAAACACAACCCAGCGAGTCCGAGCGCAGACAATATATTCAACATGCTCGTTTACTCCTTTGGCATCGCCAGGGGATGAGAAATCCTGGGACTGCCCGATCAGTTGCGTCTCCTTGCTCTTCAAAACCAGGAGACGTCACCAAGACATTACCCTAAAATTGACGCGATCGCATCTAACCCCGATGAAAAATTCTCAGAAATGGAGATAATCCTGAAAGCCTCCCCATTTATAGCATTGTCTGCGTCAAACTCTCCCCCCCGAGTTCTAGCGATCGCCCCAGGCTTCCCTTTACACTGAGAATTCAATCATTACCGAGGTGTGGAATGGACGTTGACGAACTCCTGCAACGCTACAACCGAGGCGATCGCCGCTTCGAGAAACTCCAATTACAAGAATGTGAACTCCTCAGTGCTCAACTCAATGAGGCTAGTTTTGAGGGGGTGGATTTCCGACAAGCTCGTTTAGGCCGCAGTTATTTCCAACGCTGTCAGTTTCGCCGGGCCAACCTGAGCGAGGCGATTCTCTGGGGAACGGACTTCACAGACAGTGATTTATCGGGGGCCCTCTTTCGCGATGCCGATTTGAGTGCGGCCCGTCTGACGCAAGCAACCCTCAAAAACAGCAACTTTCTCAAAGCTATG
The DNA here is from genome assembly GCF_023983615.1 of Phormidium yuhuli AB48. Classification (GTDB taxonomy): domain Bacteria; phylum Cyanobacteriota; class Cyanobacteriia; order Cyanobacteriales; family Geitlerinemataceae; genus Sodalinema; species Sodalinema yuhuli. Next base: position 857,972 of record NZ_CP098611.1, read on the forward strand.
CTCTGTGGGGCCAATTTAAGTCGCGCCAACTTAGAGGGAGCTAACCTGATTTTTGCAGATTTGCGCTCTACATCTGATCAGCGCACAAATCTCGATGGAGCCATTCTCTGCCAGGCAGATTTTAGCTATGCTCAACTCGGCCAAGCTCAACTCCATCATGCCAATTTCCAAGGGGCAATTCTGACCCGAGCGAATCTTGCCACTGAACCGGGAATTGTCCCGACAGATTTGACTGAAGCGGATTTACGAGGGGCTGACCTGAGTTATGCTGACCTCAGTTATGCCATTCTGCAAAATGCTAATTTACAGGGAGCAGATTTGACGGGAACGATTCTGGATCATGCGGATTTAACGGGTGCAACCCTTCCTGAAGGCATTTAACCTCGGTCTGATTGACACTCCAATCCATGGCTATGATGCCCAAAAAGGACACTTCCCTGATCGGTTCAGGAAAGTGTCCTTTTTTAATCGTTGAGGTTAGAACGCTGGGATGTCTTGGACAGGCGATAACGTTCATCGAATCTGATTAGAGATGAGTCAAGAAGCCAATGACACCATGGCCCGTGGCCAGTTCGAGGGCGATCGCACTGACGAAGCCAATCATCGCGAGGCGACCGTTGAGTTTCTCGGCATATTGATTGAACCCAAATTGCTGTTTCTCATCAACATACATCTTGGGTTCTACGGCAAAGTTGTTCATCAAGCCGCCTTCTTCGTTGGTATAGCCGCGAGAAGTCATACAGTTTAATATCCTAGTGCGTTACGTCTGTTGTGCCTATTGTAACGCAATGTAAAGAAAAATTGCAAGTCCTTTACAAAAAAGTCAGATTAGGGGTTGGATGCGGTCCAAGGCATCGAGCTGTAAGCCCCGTGCAATGCGGAATAGCTCCTGTCCCACATGAAGATGATGGTCATCATAATTGAGGCTGAAGTACTCCAACTCCTCGATTCCATCCCCCACCTGATTGAGACAGTGATAGAGATCCGCCGCCACTCCCGCCAAGACAGAGGGGTTCCGTTGAGACTCAAAGGCGGCCTGGGCCCGTTGGAGAAACACGCGACAAGCACCGATATAGTCGACAAAGTTGCCCATCAACTCATCATCAAAGGGATCGGCGGACAACTCATCAATTTGTTCATCGAGAGCATCAAGAATGCGATCGAGTTCCAGATTGAGGGGATGATAGACCTGAGTCAGCCAACGCTGAATCCGCTCATCCGCCGTGGTAGCCGTCTGACGAGAGGAGCGTTGACGAGCCGAGCCATGACGGACTCCGAGATCGCCGGCCGAGGGAGGGTTACGGCAACCCCCCTGGCGACGGTCATAAGACTGACGGGCCTGGCGATCGCCCAACACTTCATAGGCGGCATTAATACGAACCATCTCCTCTCGGGCCTGGATATCCGGATTGCGATCGGGGTGAAACTCCTTCACCCGTTCACGATAGGCCCGTTTGACCTCAGCTTGCGTTGCGGCTGAATCAACACCGAGAGTTTGGTAGTAATTTGGCTCACCCATGAGAGTACGGAGAAAACAGTTAGGTCAACACCGCTTCCATGGTTAACTGAGGATCTTGGAAGAGGGGGGTGCTGAGGTAGCGTTCCCCAAAACTCGGTTGAATGACCACGATGAGTTTACCGTTATTTTCTGGACGTTGCCCAACCCGAATCGCCGCCGCCAAGGCTGCCCCCGAAGAAATCCCCGAGAGTAAGCCTTCCTCCGCCGCCAGACGACGGCCATAGGCGATCGCCTCATCATCTGTCACCGTCACCACCTCATCAATCAACGACGTATCCAGAACCTCCGGCACAAATCCGGCCCCAATGCCCTGAATCTTGTGAGGGCCGGGGTTTCCTCCGGAGAGAATGGGGCTATTGCAGGGTTCCACGGCGATGGCCTGGAACTGAGGTTTGCGGGGTTTCAAGTTTTGGGCAATCCCAGTAATCGTTCCCCCCGTCCCCACGCCAGAAATCAAGATATCCACATGGCCATCCGTATCCTGCCAAATTTCCTCGGCCGTGGTTTTGCGGTGAATTTCCGGATTAGCCGAGTTTTGGAACTGCTGCAACATATAGGCATTCTCCGTCGTCTCGACGATTTCCGAAGCCCGGGAGATGGCCCCCCGCATTCCTTCCGCCCCTGGGGTGAGTTCCAACTGGGCCCCAAAGGCCCGTAACATAGCCCGACGTTCCAAACTCATGGTATCGGGCATGGTCAGAATCAATTGATAGCCTCGGGCCGCCGCCACCATGGCCAAGGCGATTCCCGTATTACCCGAGGTGGGTTCGACGAGAATCGTCTCCCCGGGGCTAATTTTCCCCTCTCGTTCCGCCGCATTAATCATATTGACCCCAATCCGGTCTTTCACCGAGGCGGCGGGGTTCATCCCCTCCAATTTCATAACAATTTTGGCCACACAGCCTTCCGCCTGGGGGATACGATTGAGTTGAACGAGGGGAGTATGACCGACGAGTTCGCTGATATTATTGGCAATTTTCATGGGGAATGGTCCTCTAGGAGTTAACGTGAATTGGAGTTCGGACGATAGGGACACCGCAACAGTTGGACAGCTTCAACTCGGAGCCGCTTCGCTGTTGAGGGTTAAATGTAGTACATGATATTAAGCTGCGATCGCGCATCACGCTGTTCTCGCAAGTCTTGAAGGGTATATTTTTTTAACACGCCCTCCGCTGCTTCCTGGGCTTCCTTCCAAATATCTTTAATAATCCCACTCTCAACGGTGGGGGGGCTATCTTGGGGAGTTGCGGTTTGTTCCGTGGTCCCTTCGATACATTCTAGGGCTTCGAGCAAGGTGATATTCCAAGGCTCCCGAGCCAGGTAATAGCCCCCTTTGGCTCCTCGTTGCGATCGCACCAGTCCCCCTCGCCGCAAGGTTGCCAGGAGTTGTTCAAGATAGCGATCGGGAATCCCCTGCTGGGCAGCAATTTGCCGAATTTGTAGGGGTTCCCCTTTGCTATGATGAACGGCGAGTTCAATTAGGGCGAGTAGGGCGTATTCGCTTTTGCAAGAAAGTTCCACAGTGGAAGCGTTCAACCTCGAGAACAGCGTGTTGAGGCATAGAGTTCCTCAAACAGGTCTATTATACTCCGGTTCTCCACTGGAGTTTGGGGGAAGGGGGGAAGAGGGGAACCACAGAGGCACGGAGGACACGGAGGAAGAGGCAAGAGGCAAGAGGCAAGAGGCAAGAGGCAAGAGGGGGGCTTTAACTCTGGGAGTTCATCAATTGACTTAGGGGGGGGAGGGGGTGCTGTTGCAGTTGAGCGTTTATGGCACTGGCGGCGGCTAGGCCTGAGCGTAGGGCGGTTTCGACTTGATGAGAGCCGCACCAGTCTCCACAACAGATGAGGGGATGTGGGGTGGGCAGCACTAAACTGTCCTGTGACCAAGTGTGGCGGGGGAAGGCGTAGCGCCAGCGGTGGAGATGGGTTGTTTCGGGGGTTTTTAGCCAATCTCCGACGTGAGCGGCTCCTTGGTTTAGGAGATGTTCAATAACTGGGGTCACATCTTCATCATCAATGTGCGATCGCCCGAACTCGGGACTACTATTAATAACAACTAAGGGGCGATCGCTCCTCGGCTGAGACGGAGTGCCTTTACTGCTATCCAATCCTAACCAAGATACGTCGGGGTCGTTGGGACATTCTAGAGAACGCCAGGGAATCTCGGCTGGAACGCCATTCTGAGGATATTGAGCCAGTAGGGTTAAGCAGGGGTCATAGGTGACAGCGGCTAAGGGGGCGATCGTCTCTGGGGGGATTTCTGGTAGAGTTTCGACAATGGGGAGTGCTTGGGGAGCGGGAATGGCCAGAATTACCGCCTTCGCCCTCACCTCCAGGGGACTCTCCGACCCCTCCTTAACGGCTTCTAAGGCCAAACGCCAGCCCTCGGATTCAGCAGTTAGGGTTTGCACCCGGCGACTGTACCAAACCGTTAACCCCTGGCCCAACTCCTTGGCAATCTGACTCATCCCCTGAGGTGCGACATAATGAGTGCGGGGAGAATCGAGACCGATTCCCTCAGGGGTATCGATATGACCTTGTTCAATCCAGGGTTCAAGCACCCCACGCTGACAGAGCGATCGCACAAACCCCGACAAGAGGCGGCCCTCCTCGGTCAGATAACGAACCCCGCGATCGCAACGGGAGCCATTCAACCGATAGGAAGCCAAGCGTCCCCCCAAACCCCGGGACTTTTCGAGCAGTAGCACCGAATACCCCGCCGCCTCTAACGGTAACGCGGCCATCAATCCCGCTAATCCAGCACCCACAACAGCAATATCAACCCTCACGGCGATCGCCTCCAACTCCCCAAACCGCTTTCAGAAGGAAGTCTAACAAAAATGCTAGCCTAGTGCTGAGAGCATCATCCCCAAGCCTCAAGCTCCCACCATCCCACCGCTCCTATGCTGGCCCATTCCACCCCCATCTCCCCCAACCTCTACGACAACGACTATCATCTCTGGCTCCTGCAAACCCGACAAAAACTGGAAACCCGAGACTTTAACGCCCTAGACTTAGAGAATCTCATTGAGGAAATCACAGACTTGGCTCGTCGGGACAAACGTGCAATCAAAAACCTCTTAAAACAGTTAGTCGAACATCTCCTAAAACTCAAATACTGGGATAGAGAAAAATCGAGAAACCAAGGACATTGGCAACGAGAAATCCTCAACTTTCGCCAACAAATTCAAGACTATCTCAACGAAAGTCCCAGCCTAAAACCTTACCTAAACGAAATTTACCCATCATGTTACCGTGACGGCCGCCAACTAGCCGCCAACATCTCCCAACTGCCCCTAAACACCTTTCCCGAAGACCCCATCACCGACCTCGACACCCTTCTCAACCCCGACTGGCTCCCCTAACCCCTCTCGGGCAACCACAAGGGATTGCCCGGGCAACCACAAGGGATTGCCCCTACGTTGTTCCCCCTAAACCTCCTTCATCGACAAACCAATCCGCTTCAACCGTTCATCCACCGACAACACCTTCACCTTCACCACATCTCCCACCTTCACCACCTCATTGGGATCGCGCACAAAGCGATTCGCCAACTGAGAAATATGCACCAAGCCATCCTGATGTACCCCCACATCCACAAACGCCCCAAAATTAGCCACATTCGTCACAACCCCTTCCAACACCATCCCCTCCTGTAAGTCCGCCAAGGTTTCCACCCCCTCCTTGAAACTGGCATACGTAAACTCATCCCGAGGATCTCGTCCCGGCTTCTCCAACTCCCCTAAAATATCCCGTAACGTCGGTTCCCCCACCTCATCCGTCACATAACGCTTTAAATCCCGCGATCGCATCCCCTGAGCAATCTCCTCCGGCTGGGCCAAAGATGCCCCCAAATCTTGAGCGATCGCCCCCACAACCCCATAGCGTTCTGGGTGAACCGCCGTATTATCCAAAGGATTATCCCCATCACGCACCCGCAAAAACCCTGCCGATAACTCAAAAGCCTTGGGCCCCAACTTAGGAACCTTCAACAACTGACGGCGATTGCGGAAGGCCCCCTGTTCATCGCGATAGGCGACGATATTATTAGCCACCGTCTTCGATAACCCCGACACCGAGGTTAACAAGGCCGCCGAGGCCGTATTCAGATCCACCCCCACATAGTTCACACAACTCTCCACCGTCTCCGCCAGTTTGCGCTTCAGGAGCGTCTGATTCACATCATGCTGATATTGCCCCACCCCAATCGATTTCGGGTCAATTTTCACCAACTCCGCCAGAGGATCTTGTAAACGTCGGGCAATACTGATGGCCCCACGAATCGTCACATCCAATTCCGGAAATTCCGCGATCGCCACCTCACTCGCGGAATACACCGACGCCCCCGACTCATTCACCAATAGGGCGATGGGTGGATTCGCCAACTCTGGCAACACCTCCTTAACAAACCGTTCCGTCTCACGGCTGGCGGTTCCATTGCCAATGGCAATCAATTCAATGCCATAGGTATTGACCAAATTTTGTAGCGTTTGCGCCGCTTCTTGACGGCGTTTAGCCGACTGATGGGGAAAAATGGTTTCATAGGTCAAAAACTTACCCAAGTCGCTAATAACCGCCACTTTACAGCCCGTGCGGAAGCCGGGATCAATCCCCAGAGTGGCCTTGCGGCCCGCCGGAGCGGCTAAGAGCAAAGCCCGTAAATTAGCCTCAAACGTCTCAATCGAGGCCTCATCAGCCCAATCTCGTTTTTCCCCAATCACCCGATTGCTAATCGAAGGCTGCAATAGGCGTTTATAGGCATCTTGAATCACATCTTGATAAAACTCACGCAAACGGCGATCGCCCGTCTGAATCAGGCGGTTCGACAACTGCTGCAAAAACCGCTCCTCATCATGGGTTAGCTTGAGATCCAAAATCCCCTCTCGTTCCCCACGTAACAGGGCCAAAAGATTATGCGGGGCAATTTTACGGCTGGAAATCTGATAATTGCGATAGGTTTCGTACTTCGTGCTACCTTCCGGGTAGTCTTTCTTAATCCGAGACTCAAAACTCCCCTGTTCCAACAGCGTTTGACGCAACGCCGCCCGAATCTCCGCATCCTCGGCGATCGCCTCCGCCAAAATATCCGCCGCTCCCTGTAACGCCGCCGCCGCCGTCTCCACCTCCTGCTCGGGGTTGACAAATTTGGCACTTTCCCCATCTAAATCAAAGCGAGGGGCCTGGGGATGATTATGAGCGGCGATCGCCTCCGCCAGAGGTTCCAACCCCCGTTCCCGGGCAATCGTCGCCCGAGTGCGGCGTTTGGGGCGATAGGGGAGATAGAGATCTTCCAAATCCGTTTTCTGCTGACAGGCCCGAATCTTCTTCTCTAAGTCCTCTGTCAATTTCCCCTGAGCCGCAATTGACTCTAAAATCGCCGTTTTGCGCTCCTCCAACTCACTCAAATAGCCATAACGCTCAAACAACTCCCGTAACACCACCTCCGTCATCTCGCCGGTGCGTTCCTTGCGATAGCGGGCAATAAAGGGAATCGTCGCCCCATCAAGCCAGAGTTCTAACGCATTCGAGACATGATGGAGCGTTAAAGAAAACTCCCCAGATAGAGTTTGAGCCAGTTGTTGATTCAACGTTGCTGCCATAGCCAATTACTGATACACCGAGCCATCGGGAAGAATGGCATCCGTTAGTTTAGTCCCTGTGAGTTTTACTAACAACCGTTTACCCGTACCCACCTTCGCCCCCCGTAAATCCGCCCCACTCAAATCCGCCCCACTCAAATCCGCCCCAATCAAATTCGCATTGCGCAAAATCGCATAACTGAGATCCGCCTCCAAGAGATTCGCCCGAAACAAATTCGCCCCCGACAAATCCGCCCGCGTCAGATTCACCCGGTGCATAAAGGCGTCACTGAGATTCGCATCCACCAAAATCGCGCCCTCCATATTGCGCCCCGATAAATCCTTTTCCCGAAAATTCACCCCCCGCAAATCCGCATGACTCATATCGCGAGAGGGCCGACGGGGTGGGCGATAGGGAGAAGAGGTGGCGCGGGGATCCCGACGAGGGGGAGGTTGAGAGGGCGATCGCCCCTGAGACTCTCGGGAGGCGGATTTTGGGCGCTCCCGATGGGCGGCCCGCAGAGAATCACGAGCCTCATTGATGGATTTGAGCTTTTCCTCGGCTTTCTCTTGTAAACGGCGATTTTCACCGGGAATGCGATCGGGATGCCAGATAAACACCAAGTCCTTATAGGCTTGATTCACCTCCTCAATCGATGCACCCGGTTCAAGGCCAAGGATGCGATAGTACCGATCCAAATCTTGGGTCACGGCATTTTGTCAGCGAGGGGACATACAGCAGGGATAGAATCATTGTAGCGGAGGCTTCCAGTTCCCTCACCTCTCCCCCAACCCAAGCCCAACCCAACCCCAACTGCCCTCCCCCAACGGAACCCATCAACCCAAACCCTCCTGAATTGCCCTCAGCGAATCATCCATTGAGCCTTGTTCAGCCCTTGTCGTTACTGCAATGAGTCAAAATTCCCAACCTCAAGCCCCCACATCAGACGACTTAAACGGGAAAGGGCAGGACTCTATCTCTGCTCCCCCAGCCCCGGCCAGCATTAACCCGGCGTCCTCTGCCTCAGAGGTGACCCCCGAAACTCGTTCAGCCACCCTCAACTACCTCAAACGCTATCCCAGTTTCATTATCATCTCCGCCATCCTCATCACCATTGTGGGGTTGGCCGTCGATAGTATCTGGCTCGCCTTAACGGGGTTATTAGTCACCCTGGTGGTGTCCTTAATTCTGATTCTGCCAAGTTGGTCCAATGTCTGGCAACAGGTGATTCCAGATCCCTGGCGTCAGTTAGTGGTGGCGACGCTGGGCCTGCTCGCCTCCGCCACGGGCCTCTTGGTGCTGAGTACCTCCAACCAGCAGGGAACCCGGGCCATTCGCATCAACTGGGATGCGGTGGGGGCGTTAGGGGAGATTGTCGGGGCGTTGGGCCAAATTGCCATCGCCATTTTGGCGGTTTATGTCGCCTGGCAACAATATGTGATTTCCCGAGATTTAACCATCCAACAGAACCGCATCACCCAGCAGCAAACCATTGATGCCTATTTTCAGGGAATTTCCGATCTCACCATTAACGACGAAGGCCTATTAGAAGACTGGCCCCAGGAACGGGCCATCGCCGATGGACGAACCGCCGCCATTCTCAGTAGCGTCGATGCGGGGGGGAAAGCCAAAATCCTGCGTTTTTTATCTCAATCGCGACTGCTCACCCCCCTACAACGCGATCGCCGTCTGGGCCGGCCCATGCTCGACGGGGCGGGAGGCTATTCCGAAGATCGCCGCTACGGAACCCGCGTTATCGATCTCGGTGTGATGTTAGCCGCCACGGATTTAGCCAAAACCGATTTACGCTGGACGGATCTCAGTGATGCCAACTTAGTACGGACTAATCTCAGCGACTGTGATTTAGTCATGGCCAACATGAGTCGTGCCATTCTCTACGAAGCCAACCTCAGCGGTGCCGATCTCAAAGGAACCCGCTTTTTCTACGGGAACCCCGAAACCGCTACCCCCCGCACCCGCAATGACTTGCCCGACTATGAAACCGGGGAATATACCGGCACCGTCGTCGAAGATGCCGATTTCAGCGAGGTGCAACGATTATCCGAGGGACAACGCTATTATTGCTGTGCCTGGTGTGGCGAAAACTCCCGTAAAACCATTCCCGGCGGTTGCGAGGGGATTCCCAACAAACTGGGGCGTTAGCTGATGGGGGATGTCTCCGTCAGCTAACGCCCAACAACTTTGCTATCCTGTTAACCGTTCTTGGATCCTCCGAAGTTATGTCCGATGCCATTCGTCTCGAAGATGCCGTTGAGTTTGCCGAAAACCCAGAACCCCGTTGTCCCTGTATTTTGCTGCTGGATACCTCAGGCTCAATGTCTGGCCTTCCCATTGATGCCCTCAACGAAGGCTTAGAAACCTTCCGAGATGAACTCAATAAAGATGACTTAGCCCGTAAGCGGGTTGAGGTCGCTGTAGTATCCTTCGATTCCAAAGTCAAAGTCGTGTTAGACTTTGTCACCGCCGATCGCTTCGAGGCCCCTGTCTTAAGCGCCCAAGGCTTAACCAGCATGGGAACCGGATTACAAAAAGCCCTCGAACTTCTCGACGAGCGCAAACGCCAATATCGAGATAATGGCATCACCTACTATCGTCCCTGGATTTTCACCATCACCGATGGCGAACCCCAAGGGGAACCCAAACGGGCCATTGAAGATGCGATCGCCCGTCTACGGGATGATGAAGCCAACAAGCGCGTCGCCTGTTTCGCCGTCGGGGTGGAAAACGCCAATATGGAACGTCTCGGGGAAATCTTCCCCCGCACTCCCCTCAAACTCAAAGGGTTAGACTTCCGCGAGTTATTCGTCTGGCTATCCGCCAGTATGCAGCGTGTCTCTAACTCCCAACCCGATGATCAAGTGCCTCTCCCGCCGCCGGGATGGGGAGAGGTTTAGGGAAGAGGCAAAAGGCATAACCCACCCCTAACCCCTCCCAGGAGGGGATGGCAAGAGGCAAGAGGCATAACCCACCCCTAACCCCTCCCAGGAGGGGATGGCAAGAGGCATGCATGCAAGAGGGGATGGTGATAGGCTCAACTCCTCCTCTTCCTCCTCTTCCTCCCTCCGTGTCCTCTGTGACTCTGTGGTTACCCTACTCCTCCCTGACTGACGTGATTTACCTTTAACCATTCAAAATTTCTTATGAACTGGCGTGTTTTGGGGGCTTCTGTCTGTGGAACCAGTCATCAGAAGCGATCGCAGCCCTGTCAAGATGCTTGGGCCGCTACAATCCGTGATGATGGACTGCTCCTGGCGGCTGTGGCTGATGGGGCTGGCTCGGCGACGCGATCGCAAGATGGGGCCGAGTGGGCGGTACAGGCCGCCATCGCCTATTTAGCCGATTTGACTCTCCCACCCTTGACAAAAGCAGAAATTCGTGATAGAGAAGACAAGCCATCGGAGGAACCCGACCTCAATCAGCTCTTAACTCAGGCCCTCCAGGCCGCCAGAACCCGTGTCATAGAGGAAGCTGAGGCGGCGGGGTTGCCGGTGCGGGAATGTGCGAGTACCTTAATTTTGCTCGTTGCCAATCATGAGGGAGTCGCCGTCGCTCAAATTGGGGATGGGGCAGCGGTTATGATAGATGAGAGCGGAACCCTAACCGCCCTCAGCCAACCCCAACAAGGGGAATATGCCAATCAAACCACCTTCCTCACCTCCGAGGGGGCGATCGCCCAAGCGGAAATTTCCATTTATCCAATTCCGCCCCGGGGAATTGCCCTCTTTTCCGACGGACTCCAGCGTTTAGCCTTAGAAATGCCCCAAGGAACCCCCCACGAGCGATTTTTCAGCCCCTTATTCCAATTTATTCAACAAGACAGCGACGAAGCCGGTGCCAACGAGCAACTTCAGGGCTTCCTGACCTCGCCGCGAGTCAGCCAACGGACCGATGACGATCTAACCTTAGTATTAGCCGGGGCGATCGCCCCATCCCCCTGAGACCCCTAACCCCACAAACCTGTGCAAGTTCAACGGCAGTCTAACGGTTCCCTCCTCCGTCTGGGTGCAGAAATCGCCGGCGGGGGCGAAGGCAAAATCTACCGCGTCCAGCAACATCCCAACTGGGTCGCTAAACTCTACCACCAACCCACCCCAGAGTTGGGACGGAAACTGGCCGTCATGGCCGCCAACCCCCCCGAGGACCCCAGCGCCGATGCAGGCCATGTCTCCATCGCCTGGGTTCTCGATCCCCTCTGGCAACGGGGGCGAATCATCGGCTTTCTCATGCCTCGCGTCGATGAAGGCTTCCCCCTCCATGACTTCTACACCCCCAAATCCCGGCGCGATCGCTGTCCCTTCTTCAACTACCAATACCTGTATCGCACCGCCCGCAATCTAGCCGCCGCCGTCAGCCGTATCCATTCCCGAGGCTACGTCATTGGCGATGTCAACGAATCTAATATCCTCGTCAGTCGTACCGCCCTCATTACCCTCGTTGACACCGACTCCTTCCAAGTCAGCGACGGAAACAGCCTTTACCCCTGTCCCGTCGGGAAACCCGAATTTACCCCCCCAGAACTCCAGGGCAAAACCTTACGTCAAGTCCGTCGTTACCCCGAACAGGACTGTTTTGGCTTAGCTGTTCTCATCTTCCAACTGCTGATGGAAGGAACCCACCCCTTCGCTGGCGTCTATCTCGGTTCGGGAGATCCACCCCCCATTGAAAAACGCATCGCCGCCGGCCATTTCGCCTACAGCAGCCGAGGGGTTCCCTATCGCCCCACCCCCATTGCCCCCCCAGCCAATCTCCTCACCCCGGAACTGCAATCCCTGTTTAGCCAATGCTTTGAAGTCGGTCATCGTCGGCCCCAGCAGCGTCCCGACGCCCAAACTTGGGTGAAAGCCCTCGAACAGGCTGAAGCCCAACTCATCACCTGTTCCGCCAACCCCCAACATCGCTATGGCAGTCATTTAAGTCATTGTCCCTGGTGCGATCGCGCCCGTAAACTCGGTGGCCGTGACCCCTTTCCCCGCAGTTCCCAAGAAGTGGGACGTTTACAACGCATCCAGCCCCGCAAACCCAGAGTCAAAAAACGCCCCCTGACCCCTCCTGTTCCCCAGGCCGTGGGCTATACCATCTCCTTCGCCTCACCCCATAGCCTCAGCAAAATTCCTTCCTCCGGCGGAGGGTTGGCCCAACTGAAAGCGGATTTGAGTCAATACTTTTGGGAATATCGTTATGACTTTCTCGGCGGGAGTTTAGTGATTGCCCTGGCCCTGTCTGCGGGCCTGTACCTGTCCGATTGGCCCGGCGATCGCGCCTCGACGCCCCAGCCCTCACCTCAAACCCTATCCACCACAGAAACACGCCTCGACCCCCCAGACAATGAGGCCGCAACCCTCACCCTCACTGAAGACGCTAGCCTCACTCAGAGTGAAAGCGGGGAAGATGACTTTAGCCTCCGCCTCGGCAATCGCCGCTACGATCACGGCGATCGCGTCACCTCCATCGCCGTCAGTCCCACCGGGGACTGGTTCGCGAGCAGCAGCGAGGATGGAACCCTCAAGATTTGGTCTTTTCCCGATCGCGTCTTATTGCAATCCCGCCGTCTCTCCTCAGTGTTAGGCCTCCCCGAAGACCAAGTGCAAGTTCTGGCCGTCGGGGCCAACGGCGATCGCTTGGTTGGGGCCACCTCCCAGGGGCTACAAACCTGGAATCCGGCCACCTTCGACCTCATCAACGCCCTCCCCCTCCCCGTCACCCCCAACGCCCTATCTCTAGCTGGCCAGGAACATCTCCAAATGGGAGGAACCACCGGCGGCGACATTGCCATTTGGGACATCGACGGCTTACGAGAACGTCGCCGCTGGCCCGGAAACGCCCAAGACGTTCTCGCCCTCAGCCCCGATGGTCAAACCCTTGTCACCGCCGGGGCTGGAGACATTAGCCTCTGGAATGTAGAAACGGGCCAACGTCAAGCGACTCTCCCCCAGGAACCGCCCGAGAACCTAGTCGTGGCCCTAAGTCCCGACAGTCGCCTGCTCGCCATGACCGTTCCCGCTGATAACGGCGTGATTCAAATTTGGGACACCACCACCGGCGCCTTATTACACTCTGAAACCGCTAGTCATATCAGTACCTTAGCCTTTAGTATCAATGGAAAAACCTTAATTGGTGGAGATATTTATGGTGGAATCGGCATTTGGCATCTGAATGGGTCGGAAGACCTCTTTAACCCTCCAAAACAGGAGTCTCCCCAAACATAGTTCATCTATCATCCACCTTAAACGTGGTCTGGTCTGGTTTCGACAAAGGCAGCGTGAATGGGTTAAATTGGCGATGTATCAACTCATCCCTTGCCTTGGTTCAACCTCAACGGTCTGGTGCTGTACATGGTTCAGAGTCCTGCGTTCGACGGCTGTTCGTATCCAGAATCAAAATTACTGGAGATTTTCTATGATAACTCTCCCATGATGATGGGAATTGTGGAATTGGTTAAAAATGAAGACTTTGTGACGATTCGTTTTTTAAGTCATAATGCAGCTACCGCAGATTTTTTTAATCTTCCTGGACAGTCTATTACCGGAAAAGAGTTATATGAATTGGGGCTAGACCGTCAGGTTTCCCGAGATATTATTAGCTATTATGAACAATGTGAACAAAACAGGAGCACTCTCTCATTTGAGTACCTTGTTAGCACTGAAGTCAATCAAACCTACCTCCTTGTAACTCTTGATTTTTTAGGCGTTGGTGAACAAGGGTACTCCAATTTTTCTTATTTAGTTCGAGATATTACCGAGCTGAAACAAGCTGAATTTCAACGGCTTGAGTCTGAGCGGCGCAACCGAGAGTTACAGCTAATTGAACCTATTTTTGAGATAATTCTCGCCGGGTATTGGGACTGGAACATTCAGGAAAATACTGAATACCTTAGTCCTGGCTTTAAGAAAATGTTTGGCTATGAGGACAGCGAACTCGAAAATCACCCAGATGTTTGGCAGAATCTCATGGTTCCAGACGATTTACCCGGGGCGTTAGAAGCGATAGGAAATCATCTCAAGAATCCGACGACGGTTCCCTTTTATCATGAAGTTCGCTATCGTCATAAAACTGGCGCTACCCTATGGGTTATTTGCTCAGGAAAAGTCATTGAATGGGATGAATGGGGTAATCCCGTACGGATGATTGGCTGCCATGTTGATATCACAAACCAAAAAGAAGCAGAACTCAGTTTGCGACAAATCAATCGAGAGTTAGAAACATTTTTAGAAAATGCTCCGATTTTAATTAGTCTATTTGACACTGAGGGTCGATACTTAAAAATCAATCCTGCTTTCGAGAAAACCATCAACAAACCCCAATCAGAACTCATTGGCAAATCTTTTTATTGTTTATTTCCTAATAAAATTGCAGACATTTTTAAAGAGCGCTTATATGAAATAAATAAAACTCTAAAACCGTTGCGAATTGAAGACGAAATTTGTATTGATGGCGTACTTCAAAATTTTAAAACTATTTTGTTCCCTGTTATTGAAAACAAAAAAATAACGAAATTTTGGGCAATTTCCGAAAATTGTACAGAGCAAAAACAAAAAGCAATTGCCTTACAAAAAAGTGAAGAGCGCTACCGAACAATTATTGAAACGACCTTAGAAGGAGTTTGGATAATTGATATTGAAGCAAAAACAGAATTTGTCAATGACCGGATGGCTAAAATGCTAGGGTATTTGCCATCGGAAATGATAGGTCACCCCTTGGTAGAGTTCGTGGCTCTAGAAGAACAAGAAAGCATCCGTAAACAAATTCGGAACCGATGCAAAGGAATAGGAGAACAAAATATTTATCGTTTTCATCATAAAGATAGTCATGATGTCTGGGTCATTGTTTCCACCACTCCTTTACAAGATCGTGAAGGAAACTATCAAGGTTGTATTGGCCTACTGACTAATATCACGGAGATGATTGAAATCCAGGATGCCTTAAGGTTATCAAAACTACAGTTAGGCGGGGTCTTGAATAGTTCTCTTGATGGAATCATGGCTTTCAATTCAATTCGAGATGCGGAGGGTCGAATTATTGATTTTGAATATATTATCGCCAATCCTGCGAGCTATACGATCACGGGCAAAACCGTTGAGGAATTAGTGGGTCAGCGGTTACTTGAGGTGATGCCTGGTTATTGGGAGGATGGCTTATTTGACTACTATGTTCACGTTGTTGAATCTGGAGAACCGGGAACCCGAGAATTTTATTACAACCACGAAGGGATTGATTTTTGTTTCGAGAATATCGTCGTGAAACTCGGGGATGGCTTGGCAGTAACATTCCGAGATATTACCCCCATCAAAAACTCTCAGCTAACCTTAGAAAAAACAAACCAAGAACTCCAAGAACGGCTACAAGACTTGCGGGAGCGTCACTCAGAGATGCAAATTCTCAGCCAAATTAGTGATTTTTTGCAAGCCTGTCTGACAGTGAAAGAAGCTTGTCAGGTGGTAGCCACATTCATGACCTCCTTATTTCCTAACTGTGCGGGGGGAATTTTCCAAACCAATGATAGCGGTAATCTCTTGGAAAACGTAGCTCAATGGGGAGACAAGTTCTATTCTAAACCAAAGTTTTCTCAAAAAGATTGCTGGGGACTGCGACGGGGACGCCCCCATCTGACCGATGAACATCAGGAAGGGTTACGCTGTTCTCATGTTTGTGATCTCCCCAAGGGAGCGACTACCTACTGCATTCCTATGGTGGCTCAGGGGGAAACGTTGGGGTTGTTTTATCTAATGGTTCCTCCTGGGTGTAACTTAGGCAATAGTAAACGTCAGTTGGCTCAAACGGTGGCAGAACAGTTAGGACTGGCGATCGCCAACTTGAACTTACGTCACACCCTACAGGAACAAAGCATCCATGATGCCCTCACGGGACTCTATAACCGGCGTTACTTTGAAAACATCTTGGAACTGGAACTGGAACGGGCCAGTTTGAATGACGGCTGCCTGAGTCTGATCATGCTAGATGTGGATCACTTTAAACGTTTCAATGATACCTACGGTCATGATGTGGGAGACCATGTGTTACAGTCGATTGGCCAATGCCTTAAAACTCATGTGCATTGTTGCGATTGCGTCTGTCGCTATGGGGGGGAAGAGTTAGTGGTCATCTTACCGGACCGTCCATTGACGAGGGCCAGGGCCATTGCAGAACAATTGCGACAGGCGATCGCCCAACTCAACCTCTACTGCAATAATCAATTCCTAGGACAGCTTACTGCCTCATTTGGCGTCGCAAGTTTCCCTAAGAATGGCAGCACTCGTGCCAGCTTATTGAAAGCGGCAGATGAGGCGTTATATCAAGCTAAGGCAGGGGGTCGTAATCAGGTCGTGTTGGCGACGGGGAATCTCACCTCGGGTTAAATCTGACGCTGGGTGATGGCAATGCGACCGCTGAAACAAACATCCACATCATCCCCTGAATCCCGTTGTCGTCCGGAATAGTCCCCAATGTAGATAAACTGGTTGCCCTCTCGCTTAAACTGAGTCGGTAGGGGCTGCTGACTGGCTGGACAAAAAACTATCTCGGGAATCGACGGTTCCGGTCCCTCCTCACGTTGAGGACGATGGGGAAAATTCACATTCCAGAAACAGCCTGCCTCCAGGGGACGAGCCATCAACGCCTGTAACACCGCCACGGCGTAGCGGCGGCTGACGTGCCAATCCGGCGGGGGAAGACGGCGATCGCGATATTGGGAAAAGGCGATCGCCCGAACCCCCAAAATGGTCGCCTCTCGCACCGCAGCTACGGTTCCCGAAATATACTCATCTACCCCCAAATTGCCCCCAAAGTTAATGCCTGATAACAACCAACGGGCCTCAGGACAGAGATGCGTCAGAGCCAAACGGGTACAATCAGCTGGGGTACCACTAACGGCAATGTGACCCTCGGCCCTCTCCTCAATCCTTAACGGCTGATGGGTGGTGACTTGATGGCCACAACCGGATAGATGAGAGTCTGGGGCAATTAGCCAAACCGGCTCCTCGCTGACTTGAGCCACCGCCTCCCGTAAGGCCATCAGTCCCGGTGCGTCAATTCCGTCGTCGTTGGTGAGTGCGATCGCCATCACAGGCCCCCATCTAAACAATCTTGCTAAAAAAGCCTCCCTATCCTACCCCGTTCCCCTCGCCCGTGTATCCTGGATCAAGTTATTGTTTGGGACAGTCGAAATCTCAATGGTTACAGAACGCACCCTCCCCACCTCCAATCCCGACTCCGCAGCCATTAGCCGTGAAGAAGGACTGCGAATCTATAAAGACATGGTTCTCGGCCGCCTCTTTGAGGATAAATGCGCCGAAATGTATTATCGAGGCAAGATGTTCGGCTTCGTTCACCTCTATAACGGTCAGGAAGCCGTATCCTCAGGTGTCATCCAGGCGGCCATGAATCCTGGTGATGATTATGTATGCAGCACCTATCGTGACCACGTTCATGCCCTGAGTGCTGGGGTTCCGGCCCGGGAAGTGATGGCGGAACTATTCGGGAAAGCCACTGGATGCAGTAAAGGCCGTGGTGGGTCCATGCACATGTTCTCTAACGAGCATAAGCTCCTTGGAGGATACGCCTTTGTTGCCGAGGGAATTCCCGTGGCCATGGGCGCGGCGTTCCAAGTTCGCTATCGTAAAGAGGTCATGAAAGACCCCAACGCTAATCAGGTGGTGGCCTGTTTCTTTGGGGATGGCGCGAGTAATAATGGACAGTTTTTTGAAACCCTGAATATGGCGTCGCTCTGGAAGTTACCGATTCTTTTTGTGGTGGAAAACAACAAATGGGCCATCGGCATGGCTCATGAACGGGCTACCTCTCAACCGGAAATCTATAAAAAAGCCAGTGTCTTTAACATGGCTGGGGTTGAAGTCGATGGCATGGATGTGGTAGCTGTTCGCGCCGTGGCTAACGAAGCGGTGAAACGGGCCCGAGCTGGGGAAGGCCCAACGCTGATTGAGGCGCTCACCTATCGCTTCCGCGGCCATTCTTTGGCAGACCCCGATGAGTTACGCTCCAAGGAAGAGAAGGAAATTTGGTTCGCCCGTGACCCAATTAACCGCTTTGAAACCTTCTTGACCAGTAATAATTTGGCTAAGGCGGAAGAACTCAAGGAGATTCAGGCTGAGGTGCAACGGACGATTGATGAGGCGGTTGAATTCGCGGAATCGAGTCCCGAACCGGATCCCAGTGAACTGCGCCGCTTTATTTTTGCTGAGGATGTTTAGACCTCAACTGGAAAATGATTCTCCTAGGGTTCCAGGGCATTAAAGAGGCTAGAGAGAATGCTGTTGGAGAAGAGGAAACCTTCGGGGTCTGTTAATCTAACAGCATCCTCGCCCCAATCTACCCAACCTCGTTTACGGTAGGGGGCGATCGCCCGGTGGAGGTCGTCTAGGGCTTGGGAGGACAGATTGGCCGCAAGCTCTGCCCTGGAAATTCCGGCGGCTAGGCGCAAGCGCAACATGAGCGTCTCCAAAATGAGGTCATTACTGGACACAACGGGGGCATTAAGCTGCCCATTTTGGCTCAGATAGGTCTCAAGCCATTTAACATAGTCAACCCGGGTTCTCGGGCGAGAGAAGCGTTGCCCTTGGCTATAACTGGTAGCACCCATGCCGAAGCCATAATAGGGGCGATTCTGCCAATAGGTTTGATTGTGGCGACAGGAATAGCCCGGTTGGGCATGGTTGCTGACCTCATAATGCTCGTAGCCGGCGGTCTGGAGTTGGGCGATCGCCTGGCGATAGAAGTGGGCGGCCAACTCCCCATCCGGTAGAGGGTCCGTTTCCGGTTCATAGCGGCGGGCAAAGACCGTTTTTGGTTCCACGATGAGGTCATACACCGATAGGTGCTGTGGTTTGAGGGCGATGGCTGCCTCTAGGGACTCTTGCCACTGGTCTAAACCTTGATGGGGTAAGCCACAAATGAGATCGAAACTGATATGGTCTGCCCCCGCCTCTTGTAGCCACGCATAGGCCTGATAAATCTCCGCCACCGAGTGCGATCGCCCACAGACCGCCAGGAGCTCATCCTGGAAGGCCTGAGCCCCAAAACTAATCCGGGTAATCCCCGCCCCTAGAAACTCCCGGACCTTGTCTTGGGTAAACGTCCCCGGGTCCATTTCAATGGAAATTTCCGCCGCATCCGCCAGGCCAAACTGCTCCCGCAGACGCTCCAGAATCTGCCGCAGTTGTTGCCCCGAGAGCAGGGAGGGCGTTCCCCCGCCAAAAAAGACGGTTTCCAGGGAAACGCCCGCATCCGCCCCTAAATTGGGAGTCGCGTCAATCTCCCGACAAAGATGAGCCACATAGCGAGCGATAGCGGGGGAGGTGTCCCCCGATTGGCGATCGCCGATCACCGAGATGGGGAAATCGCAATAAAAACAGCGGCGGCGACAGAAGGGAATATGAACATAGGCAGACCTCGGTGGGGCATAGGTTTGAGCCATCCAGGACTCCGCCATAGCGTCAGCCGTAACCATGGAAATCTTAGAACCCATCGTCCAGGGACATCGGTAAACCTCACCCTTAGCCTAACGGTTTCTGTCTCAAGGGAGGCGATCGGCCTCGGGAATCAGCCATTATAATGGGTGAAACGTTGAGGTTAAACGACAGCAGCCCATAGCAGTCATCCGCTGCTCTAGGAGTCAGTCCTTAACCCAACAGCTCGCTTCCCCAACCCAATTCGATCCCGTCCTAACCGGAATCAAAACGATGCTCGACGCACTTATTATTATCTCATTCATCATTGCGGGAGCCGGGGTAGGCTTTTTCAGCATTGAACTCCTCCCAGGGAGTGCCATGCAGCAAGTCACCAACGTTGACGGCTTACGCTGGGTGGTGGCCAGTTTTGCTGCCCTCATCAGTGGCGTGGTAGGACTCTCGGTACAAACGACCTATCGGCGTATCGAGGCCAACATCCGTAAAATGCCCTTAGAAGTCCTACTCACCCGTGCCCTAGGGCTAGTGGCTGGTTTATTGGTCGCCAACCTCATGTTAGCGCCGGTCTTCCTGGTCCCGATTCCCAAAGACTTCACCTTCATCAAACCCTTTGTCGCGGTGTTGGGGAGCGTTATGTTTGGCTTTCTGGGAGTCACCCTGGCCGATACCCATGGCCGCGCCTTTTTACGCCTGCTCAACCCCAACAGTGTTGAAAGTTTGATGGTGGCTGAAGGAACCCTCAAACCCGCCACCACCAAAGTAGTCGATACCAGTTGCATTATCGACGGTCGCATTCAGAACCTGCTCGAAACGGGTTTTTTAGAAGGACAAATTCTGATTCCCCAATTTGTCTTGGAAGAATTGCAACAGGTGGCCGATGCGTCTAACGACGGTAAACGAGTTCGAGGCCGTCGGGGTTTGGATATCCTCAATCAAATTAAGGAAAACTACCCGGAGCGCATTGATATTTATCCCGCTGATTATGATGAACCGATGACAGTGGATGCCAAGTTGGTTCGTCTGGCGGCTGAGATCCATGCGACGCTCCTCACCAATGACTTCAATCTCAGTAAGGTGGCGACCCTGCAAAAAGTGTCAGTCCTCAACATCAACGAGTTAGCTCAGGCGGTTCGCTTGTCCTATCTCCCGGGGGACGATATTGAAGTAAAAATCCTCAAAACCGGCAAAGAACCCGATCAGGGGGTGGGATATCTCGATGATGGAACCATGGTCGTCGTGGAGGAGAGTTCGGACCTCATCGGCAGTGAAGTTCATGTTGTGGTCACCAGTGCCCTACAAACTTCCGCCGGCCGAATGATTTTCGCTCGCCCTCATGCTTCAGCAATGGCTTAGAAGAAGGCAGCAGGCAGTAGGCAGTAGACAGTAGGGGAAGAAGGCAGCAAGTATAACCCACCCCTAACCCCTCCCAGGAGGGGATTGCAGCAGGCGGTAGGGGAGAAGAAAACAGGTGTTATATTGCCTATTGCCTATTGCCTATTGCCTCTTCCTCCCTCCTCTTGCGACCTGTCCTTTGTGCCTCTGTGGTAACCCTATTGCCTATTGCCATCCACTCAATTGTTGATAGTCAGCTCTTGTTCCTGGCTATCTGGGGAGGGTTCCTCGCCTTTGGCAGCTTGGAGAGCATCTACAGTGCGATCGTACTGTTGGACGAGTCGATCCCATAGCTCATTCACCCCCGTGAAGTCCCCAGCTTTCCCCTTTTCCTCCAGTTCCTGACCTAGATCCGAGAGAGGATTAGCCCCGAGAGCGGCACTGGTAGACTTGAGAGAATGGGCGGACTGCCGCAGTTGCTGGGAGTTTTGTTCTGCGATCGCCGTTTCCACCCCCTCCAATAATTGCGGGGTTTCTTGTAAATACAAGTCGACCAACTCCTCAAGAGCTTCAATGTCTCGTAAATCATCCAAGATTTTCTGATTCAAAACCGGTAGACTGGCTTCAGGGGCTTTCTCTTGTACCTCTCGCCGTTCCGAGGACTCGGGATCCGCCGCAAAGGCTTTCAGAGATACCGTCCCCGTCACCGGACAACGGGATAAGGCCTGAATCAACTCATTGATGCGAATGGGTTTACTGATATAGTCATCCATCCCGGCTGCAATACAATCCTCGCGATCGCCCTGCATGGCGTTAGCGGTTACCGCAATTAAATAGGGACGGCGGGGTTTGGCCCATTTCTTACAAATACGACGGGAGGACTCTAACCCGTCCATCACCGGCATTTGCACATCCATCAAGACCACATCATAATGCTGCCGTGTTAGGGCATCGAGCACCTCTAAGCCATTCCCCACCACATCCGCGCGATATCCCATGCGGGCCAAGGTTTGGGTCGCCACCTTTTGGTTCACGGCATTGTCTTCAGCTACTAAAATCTTCAGAGGCAGGCGATCAGCCAGATGTCCATCCAACTTCGGTGTTTTCTCGTATTCTCGCTCTACAGGCTCTCCACTTAAGACCCCCACCAAAATGTCATAGAGTTGAGACTGCTTGATGGGTTTGTTGAGCAGGGCCGCCAGTTGCACCTGGAGCCCTTGTACTTCAGTTCCCATGGAGGTAAGAATAATCAGCGGTACATCCTTCATAACCTCTAGTCCCTGTAGCCGCTGAGCTAGGGTCACACCATCCATTTCCGGCATCTGCATATCCAGTATGGCTAAGTCAAAGGGAGGATGGTCCTGGACAACCTCTAAGGCCGTACGTCCGTCAGCAACGGCGAGGGTCTCCATGCCCCAACTTTGAGTCGCCAAACTCAAAATCTTCCGGTTCGTCGCATTATCATCCACCACCAGGAGCCGTTTATCGCGCAATTCGACGCGGTGGCGTAAGGATTTCACCAGGGGAACTTGGGGCGCTTGGGGGGCAATTAGAGTAAAGTAGAACACTGAGCCGGGGTCTTCCGAACCCGTCGTCAGTTCAAAGTCACTGGGACAGTCTCCAGTGGTATGACCCATACTTTCAACCCACATCACCCCCCCCATCATTTCAGCCAGACGTTTACTAATGGCTAACCCTAAGCCAGTTCCTCCATATTGACGGGTGGTGGAGGAGTCAACTTGAGAGAAGGAGCGAAATAAGCGGTGCATTCGATCGCTCTGGATGCCAATCCCCGTGTCGCGGACGGCAAATTGAATACGATAGTAGGGGAAGTCCAGAGACTCGCGAATCTCTGTTTCAGGGGCCGGGGAGGTGCAGGTGTCATTGCACTCCAGAGAGCATTCCACAGACTCAGCCGTCATTGAGATGACCACTTCTCCCTCGTCGGTGAATTTAACGGCATTACTGAGCAGGTTGACTAAAATTTGCCGCACCCGTGTCACATCTCCACAAATATGCTGGGGGGTGTCGTTGCTCATGAGATAGGCCAGTTCCAGTCCCTTACCGGTGGCTTTCGAGGCCAGTAGGTCTAGGGATTGTTCAACACAGGCCCGTAAATCAAAGGGATGTTGTTCGAGTTCTAGTTTGCCGGACTCGATTTTGGAGAAGTCGAGAATGTCGTTAATAATCGTCAGCAGGGTGTCGCCACTGCTGCGGATGGTCTCGACAAAATCTCGCTGTTCTAGAGATAGTTCCGTGTCTAGGAGTAACCCGGTCATGCCGATGACAGCATTCATGGGGGTGCGAATTTCATGGCTCATGGTGGCTAGAAATTCACTTTTAGCCTGGGTGGCGGCGAGGGCGCGATCGCGGGTTTCGGCTAAGTCGGCGGCGGTTTCTTGTCGTTCAATTTCACCACCAATCCATTGGGCCATCAGTTTGAGGATTTCGCGATCTACGGGTTTAAAGGGATCATGGAGAGGAGTGCGGCTGGAAAAGCTGAGGGTTCCATAGACTTCCCCGGCCACAATGACGGGGGTGCCGATATAGGCTTGAATGCGGAAGGGCCCATATTTGGGCGGCACATGGGTGCCATACATCAAGAGAAATTCAAAATACAGAGGATCGTTAGCTTCCACAGTCCGGAAGCAATAGGTTTCCGCCAGGGGTAAACGCTGTCCTGGAATCAGGGGATGACTCACTGGTCCGGGAGGGGTTTGGGGACATTGAACTTCCAGGACTTCAAAGTTTTCGTCCTGAATCCGGGAAAGGATGGCAATTTCCATGCCAAATCGCTGCCGTCCCAGTTCCAGCAGGCCCTGTAACCGTTCGCGAAAGTTCAAGTGACGAGAGGAGGTGACTTTATAGATGGCCCGGATTGAGGCTTCACTTTCTCGTAGATCTTCTTCGGCCAGTTTCCGTTCGGTGATGTCTCGCGAGACGCTGATGATTTCTCGGATGGGGGAGTCTGAGGTCCGATTGAGGCCCTTCTTATCTTGACCAAAAGCCCGACTGGTCGTTTCAAACCAGATGTAATGGCCATTTTTATGGCGAATCCGGTAACTGAGGGTTAGGGAACCATTTGTGGTGAGGACTTCGGCGGTGGAGTAGTTGAAGGTATCGCGATCGAGGGGATGGATGAGATCTCGGGCATAGCGATTGATGAGTTCCTCGGGTTTGTAGCCCAGGAGAACTTCGGCGGCGGGAGAGGCGTAGAGAAATTGACCGTCGGTATTTTGTCGGGCAATTAGGTCGGTGGAGTTCTCGGCCATGAGCCGATACCGTTGTTCGGTTTCTTGCCGTTCTGATTGCGATCGCCCCAGAGCGTCGAGCATCTCGTTGATGGTGTCCGCTAGACTGGAAAGTTCGTCTTCTCCGACGCTGGGGAGGCGTTGCTGGGGATCTGCCGTCTGTTTGAGTTGATTCATACTCTCACTCAGCTGAGAGAGGGGCGACAACACAAGTTTTTCGATCAGCAATAGGGTTAGGCCACTGAAGATTAGGCCGACGCTAAGCAGGGCCAGGGAGAAGTAGCGAATGCTAATCTGACCTTGTTGGTAGATGGCCCGAGGGGCGTTGACTCGCAGCAAACGGATGGGAGCGTCCTGGAGATCTCGCAGCAGGGTATAGCCAGCAATGCGTTCTCCCGGGGGCAGGGGTAGGTAGGGCCAACGAAATCTGGGTTGGCGTTGCCCGCTGTTTTCGTTAAAGGTATCTAAGGCTAGCTGGACATCAAACTCGCTGGCAGATTTCTGAAGGCTGGAGGGAATCTCAAACAGGGGAGATTGAGGTTGAGAGGGGTTGAGCAACTCCTGCCAGGCCTGTTGCACATCGGCTGGCAAGGGGCTATTGGGACGAGGGTAGAGATCGAGGGACAGTTGGGTTTGTTGGGCAAGACGGGCGATCGCCCCCTGGTCAAAATGACGGCCGACAATCAGTGTTCCCCGCAAGGGCCCGGTCACTTGACTGGTGACAATGGGACGGGCCGCGACGGCAAAGGGTTCGCCCTGGAGTTCTATAAGACCTTGAATGCCATCATCAACCGTATCGCTGATGAGCAGGGAATGCTCCGGCTGATTAGGGTCTAGAAATGGCTCTAGTCCCTCGGGTAAGGGAATACTCCGGCTATGAGTCCGGTCATAGGCTTTCTGGAAGCGAATCTGGCCCTGAGTGTCGACAAAGACCATGAAGTTGAGGTTTAGGTAGGAAAATGTCGAGTCAATCAGGTTGGAGCGTACATAGTCACGGTTACCGGTTTTGATAAACTCATAGGTGTCGTCCCACTCGGCATAGTCTCGGGCAATTGTGTTTAGACTCG
This sequence comes from Phormidium yuhuli AB48, assembly GCF_023983615.1. Taxonomy (GTDB): domain Bacteria; phylum Cyanobacteriota; class Cyanobacteriia; order Cyanobacteriales; family Geitlerinemataceae; genus Sodalinema; species Sodalinema yuhuli. The sequence continues at coordinate 883,163 of NZ_CP098611.1, forward strand.
ATAGCTCATTGTCGACGGCATGTAGGGCATGGGTAATGTCCTGGTAAACGTACTGTTGCTCTAGATGCGTGAAATCTCTCAGTAAGATTAACGAGGATATGGCGTAAATCGTGATGTTCAACGCCACCAACGCCGCACCGACGATGAGTAAGGTTTTCGTTCGTAGTTTCATGCCGGAGTGGAAGAAAATAATCAACCGATGTTTCCAGGGGAATTGCTCAATAGAGGCAAGTTATCATCTCTAAGTTGCCTGGCGTTACGCTGTCAAATGGGTCTGCCGTTTTGGCTGGTTTAGAGGTTACAGCGAGTTCCTGACAAATTTTGATTTGTTTCGAGGATTTTCATTAAGCGACTGGACGTTGACCATGACTGATAATCGTAACCTTCCTTCTAATGTACAAGCTTCTCGCCGTTGGCGATTGATTTTGGGGACGGATGCCAGGGGGACTAACCTCTCTCAGGATGGGGTGGATGAGCGGCGGGAGCGATCGCTCGCGGCTCTGTATCAGCCATCCCACTCGGGGGGATTGGCACATTCGAGGTTGACGGTGGTTCGCTGGTTGGATGAGATTCGGGGTCATTTCCCTGAGTCGGCGGTTCGGGTGATGCAACAAGATGCGATTGAACGTTTAAATTTGCGATCGCTCCTACTTGAACCGGATGTGAGCGATCGCCTGGACTGGGACCCAATGTTGGCGGCTGAGGTGTTAACGTTGATGTCTACGTTACCGGACTCCCAGACCGAGCGGATTCGTGAGATTGTCCGTCCGGTGGTCGAGGCATTAGAACGGCAGTTACGGCCGGCTACCCAGCAAGCTCTAGGGGGCCGTCTTCGCCAGCGATCGCCCCGACGCTCTCCCCGCTATCGAGACATTGATTGGCAGCGCACCCTATCTGCCAATCTCAAACACTATCAACCCCACTATGACACGATCATTCCCGAAAAACTGATTCATCGAGGAATGCCTCCGCGCCTTTTGTCTGATGTGGTCCTATGTCTAGATCAAAGTGCCTCCATGGCGACTTCAGTGGTCTATGCTAGCGTTTTTGCCTCAGTATTGGCGTCTGTATCTTCACTGAATCTACGGCTGTTAGCCTTTGATACGGCGGTTGTCGATCTAACGTCCCGTTTGCATGATCCGCTGGATCTGTTACTGGGAATGCAGCTCGGGGGGGGAACTGATATTTCCCAAGCCTTACGCTACAGTTTACAAGGGATTCAACGCCCCCATGAGACCCTGGTGATTCTTCTGAGCGATTTATATGATGGGGGCGATCGGCAACAACTCTGGCAAGCTTTCGCACAATTGCTAGCATCGGGGGTACGGGTTGTTAGTCTTTTAGCTCTCGATGAGACCGGGGTTCCTCGCTATGATGTGGCAACGGCTGAGCGTTTAGCTCACTTGGGCATTGCCAGTTTTGCCTGTCACCCAGAGGAGTTTCCATCTTTGATAAGTGAGTATTTGCTTAGGTAAAGTTAGGCGTATCATAGATGCTGTTGATTTCTCAAATTTAGATTTAGTTTATGCCATGAAAGTCGATGTTAAAATCCGCTTATTTTTATCTCATCTTTTAGTGATGCTTGTTGGGTTGGGGAGCTTTATTTTAATCAGCAAAATTTATTCGCCTCGACAATTTGTGATTCAATTAGAACAAATGGAAAGCACGGAGTTTTTTAGTGTTCGCTCCGTCAAAACTTATATTGTTAAGGGCTTTGAGATCACCTGGAATCGCAGTACGTTTTGGTCTGTAATTAGTGGAGCTTCAGCAGCCGTTATCCTGAGTTACTGGCTTTCCCGAAGGATTACTCTACCCCTGAGGCGGATGCGACAGATTACACAACGGTTTGCGGCGGGTGATTTTGATGAGCGGATGCCGATGAGTGAAATTCCTGAGTTCTACCAACTGAGTCTTAGTTTTAATCGCATGGCCGATAGCATTCGTGAGATTGAACATCGCCGCCGAGAACTGATTAGTGATATGACTCATGAGTTGCGAACCCCTCTAACCGTCATGCGGGGATATTTGGAGGAACTCGCCGATGGTCGTCTTGACCCAACGCCGGAAACCTATGATAAGTTAGCCCGAGAAACTCGTCGCTTAGAACGCTTGGTGAATGACTTACAGGAGTTATCTAAGGCGGAGGCTGGCTATTTAACCATTGACCCCAAACCGTTGTGTTTATGCAGTCTTCTAGAGGGCTTAATTACTCGCTTGTCTGAGCAGCTGATTGATGAATTAACCCTGTCTCTGGACTGTCCGGCGGATTTACCCCGGGTGTTTGGGGATTACGATCGCATTGAACAAGTCTTGATGAATCTGTTGGGAAATGCGGTGCGCTATTCAGATTCGGGTACGATCGCCGTTAAGGCTTGGTGTGATGACCCCTATATCTGGACGGCGGTGAGTGATACGGGGATCGGCATTGCCCCAGAGGATTTGCCCTATGTGTTTGATCGCTTTTGGCGGGCAGAGCGATCGCGATCGCGACATTCAGGGGGAACGGGGATTGGTTTGGCCATCACCCGGCGACTGGTGGAATTACATGGGGGAACCATTAGGGTCGACAGTCAACTGGGCCAGGGAAGCACATTTTACTTTTCCTTGCCAATGCTGCCTTAAGGTTTGTCCTTGATGGCGCTATAGTAGTGTTAAACAAACTTACCTTTTAGGATAAACCTATTCATGCCTTACGTTGATGAAGAGGGGGGTCGCCTCAATAACTACGCCATCGAACCCAAGATGTATGAGGCGAAACCTCCCACCAAGGAAGAGAAGCGCAATTATGCCATTCTGGGGGCCTTGGCTGCCCTATTTGTGGGGGGCATTATCGCTGTAGCGTATGCCGTTTCAACGGTCAGCTAGGGATGTGGCCTTGGATTGGGCGATCGCCCGCCAGGCCCATAAGACGGAGGCGACTGCTGCCCCGTGAGCGATACAGCCTCGGGGTGGCAGAGGATCATCTCCATCAAAAATTTCGCTAATCTGTCCTAGTCCGGCTGTCTGTAAATGATCGGCGATGGGGCTGAGAAAACTCAACGCCGCACTGGCATCACCATAGAGGCGGTAGTGGGCTAGGCTGTAGATTCCCAGCCACCAGGCCCAGGTGGTGCCTTGATGATAAGCGCGATCGCGCTGAGGGAGGTTGCCTCCATAGTGGCCCAGATAATTCACATCATCGGGACAGAGCGATCGCAACCCATAGGACGTTAGCAGGGAGCGACTACAGATATCCAGCAGAGTCCGGCAACGGTCTGAGGATAAAAGTGGCCCGGGAAGATAGGCCGCTAAGAGTTGATTGGGGCGTAATGTCATATCATCCCCATTGGGGCCATCCAAGACATCGTAACAATAGCCAAGACTGGGGTTCCAAAACCGCTGAAATCCGGCTTGAATTTGTCGTCCAAGGGCATGATAGGGTTTTGAGCGTTGGCCAAGCTGCTCGGCAAACTGAGTCATGGTCAGGATAGCGTTATACCACAGAGCATTGACCTCCACGGCTTTTCCCTGACGTGGGGTAATGGGAGTTTCTCCCACTTTGGCATCCATCCAGGTCAGCTGGGCCTGGGATTCCAAGAGACCATCCTGGCGGTCTAGATGAATCCCAGGACTCACACCACGACTATAGGCCTCAACCACATCCACTAATGTGGGATAAATCTGTTCGAGAAAAGGGCGATCGCCGGTGACCTTAACATATAACCGGACGGCTTCGATGTACCACAAGCTGGCATCAACAGTGTTATAGGCGGGGAGGCCTCCGTCATCGGGGAAAACATTGGGCAGAACGCCATCTTGGAAATAGGAGGCCGCTGAGGTTAACACCGAGCGCATTACCTCGGGGCGGCCCGTTGCTAAGGTCAACCCCGGCAGGCTCATCATGGTATAGCGCCCCCAGTCTCCAAACCAAGGATAACCGGTTAACAGGGTAGTTTCCGGCTGTTCTGGATTGATATATAAGGGGTGGCGAGTGACCACAAAACTATCCGCCGCCAAGACCAGCTGTTGAATCCAATTGGGAGCCGCCGTCTCAGAACTCCCTTGCCAAGTTGCGACCAGCTCTTGCTCCCGGGCCTGATGACGCCGCCAGGCTGCGGCGGCGTTCAAGGTTGGTAGAGCCTCCGTGGTGACGGCCACCGTGAATGAGTCTGAGTCTCCGGGGTCTAAGGTCGCCTTGAGGGTGGCTCCATGTAGGTGATCTTCATAGTCGCCACTGCCGCGATCGCGTTCTCGGGCCAAATCAAAGCCCGCGTACCAGTTGTAGCGTGGCGTTACTAGGCCGCGATCGCCCAAAATATAGCAAGGCACTCCCCCCTCACAGGACAACTTGACTCCCTGAGGACAGGGGTCAATGTCCCAATTTTCTCCGGTAATGCCCCCATGATGACTGCGATCGTTCACCAGGGCCTTAATGGACAACTCCAGCGATCGCCCTCCCCGCAACAGACGATAACGGACATAAGTGGTGTTGTGGCCCCATTCCATCCAAAGGGATTTTTCCAGACGGGCCTCCCCACAGGCATAAATCCAAACCGGAGTTCGGCCCACCAAGCGAAACTGCTCTAGATAATAATAGCCACGAGGGGCCACCGTCCCATCGGCCCAGCGATTGGTATAGAGAGGATAGGACTTGCCCCCCAACTGAATCGTCTCATCCAGTTTCACCACTCGCAGCCGCCGGCAACAGGGCGGTTCCATGGCGGCGACCAAAACCCCATGATACTGCCGGGTTAGCAGTCCTGCTACCGTCCCGCAACCATAGCCCCCAATCCCATTAGTGACTAGCCATTCCCGCTGTTGCGCCTGTTCTAGGTCGCCACAAATCTCTCGCCCAAATTGAATCGTCATCTGACTGGGGCGGGATTGGCGAATCTGTACCGGATGGCTGTCCTCGCTCGCCGCCGTTGATTGTTCATGTTTAATTGTCTCTTGCCATCTGCATCAGAATTTCATGAGAGCCTTGAGCCACCCCATCCTCACTAGGACGACGTTGACGATAAGAGCCATCGGGCTGTAACTCCCAAGCCTGACGATTATCCGAGAGCATAATTCCCAGGATTTCTTGCAAGTCCTTGGCGATGACCGAGTCCTCCACCGGAACCACCGCCTCAACGCGGCGATTTAAGTTTCGGGGCATCCAGTCCGCACTGCCAATAAACACCCGTTCCTGTCCCTCATTATAGAAGTAAAAGATACGCGAATGCTCTAAAAAGCGCCCAATCACGCTAATGACGCGGATATTCTCGCTCAAGCCCTCAATCCCTGGACGCAAACAACAAATCCCTCGCACGATGAGGTCAATTTGCACCCCCACCTGAGAGGCCTCATAAAGAGTTGCAATCAAACTGGGGTCGACGAGGGCGTTCATTTTAGCCACGATGCGCCCCGTCCCGCCCTGCTTAGCATGATTAATCTCCTGGCGAATCAGGGCTTCCATGCGATCGCGCATATTCACCGGTGCCACCAAAAGCTTACGATAGGACCGCTGACGAGAGTAGCCGGTGAGGTGGTTAAACAAATCCGTCAAGTCCGCACCAATAGCGTCATTGCAGGTCAGAAGACCCAAATCTGTATAGAGCTTAGCGGTTTTGGGGTTGTAATTTCCGGTGCCAATATGAACGTAACGACGGATATGCTGTCGCTCCTGTCGGACTACCATAGAAATTTTCGTGTGAGTTTTGAGTCCCACCAGTCCATAGACGACATGAACCCCGGCCTGTTCTAATTTTCTGGCCCAGAGGATATTATTTTCTTCATCAAATCGCGCTTTGAGTTCCACTAAAACAGCCACCTGTTTACCATTCTCCGCCGCATCAATTAGGGAATGAATAATCGGTGAATCCCCGGAGGTCCGATAGAGGGTCATTTTGATGGCTAACACATCGGGGTCATGGGCGGCGGTGGTAATAAAATGTTGCACCGTGGCGGTAAAGGAGTGATAGGGATGATGGAACAGGACATCACCCCGTTCGCGGATTTCCGTAAATAGATCACCATCGGCCTCGGTTCCCGATTGACTCAAGTCAAAATCTAGATCACTAAACCGCTGCAAGCGAGGGGGAATCACGGGAGTCCAAGGAATATCTTTCAAGTCCGGTCTGGGGAGTCCCATAAAGGACATTAAATCCCCTAATCCCAGCAGGCCTTCCACGTCATAGACATCTTCAGGCCCGAGGGACAACTCCCGCATCAACATATCTCGCACTTCCGGGGAGAGGGTTGAGGGAACTTCCATCCGGACCACAGACCCCCCCCAGCGTCGTTTCCGCAGTTCCTGTTCGATGGCCAGCAGTAGGTCGTCGGCTTCGTCTTCTTCAACGGCGATATCTGCATTACGGGTGATGCGGAAGGGGTGATATTCCTGGATATTCATCCCTGGGAACAAGGCTTCTAGGTTATGGGCAATGACTTGTTCGAGGGGTACGCCAATCCAGGTGAGACTCTCCTGGTTCGAGTTACTGTCTGGGTCCTGGGGGAGTTTGATAAAGCGAGGCAAAACTTTGGGCACTTTGACGCGGGCAAAGTGTTCTTGATCGATTTCTGGATCTTTCACCACGACAGCTAGGTTCAGACTCAGATTAGAAATGAAGGGGAAGGGGTGACCTGGGTCGACCGCTAGGGGGGTGAGGACAGGAAAAATTTTCTCCTCGAAGTAGCTTTGTAAATAGGCGCGTTGCTCTTGGTTGAGGTCGATGTAGTCGAGTAGGTGAATCCCCTGGTCTGCCAGGAGGGGCCGGAGAATCGTCTGAAAATGCTGATGTTGTTCCGCGAAAACGGGATGGAGGCGATCGCTGATGTCGTTGAGTTGCTGTTGCGGAGTGCGACCGTCGGGGGTCAGTTTGCGCACTTCGGCTTTGACCTGTTGTTTGAGTCCCGCCACCCGCACCATAAAGAATTCGTCTAAGTTGCTACTGACGATGGCCATGAACTTCAACCGTTCTAACAACGGCGTACGTTCATCGAGGGCTTCATACAAGACCCGATAGTTAAATTCGAGCCAGCTCAATTCCCGGTTAAAGTAATGCTGCGGTTGTTGGAGTGCTTCGGCTTTAACGGGACTGGCTTTCGTGCTTTTGCTCAATGAATCGGAGACGGGTTTCTTTGTCTTGGCCATGTCGAAGGTTGGGGGGAGAGACTACGGGGAACGGAGGATGGGAGGATGGCACCCGAGCGCCGCTTGGGAATAGTTTAACGACCTTGTCGAAATACCTCATCTTCTCGACCCACCCACCAGTCCCCCAGTTGCGCTAACTGGTCTTGGATCTCGGCCAGTTCGGCAATGTACTCGGCTTGAGAGAGACTGGAGCGGCGTTCTTGCAACTTTTTTAGCCGCAACTGCGCCAAGAGCCAGGGTTTATGGATTCCATCCACCGTTTCAATATACTGTGCCAGGTCACGACTATTCATCAGATTACCTTGATAAATTCTATCTCAGTCAGTTTAAGGTCACTTTAACCACTTCCCGAGAAAAAAAACAGCCACGGCAGGCGTGGCTGAGGCGTTTCGGGATTGAAACGAGGATAGTTTAACGCTGACTGATATCGGTCTAGCTCAGTTGACTGGCGACAAAGTCCCAGTTGACGAGGCTGCTGAGGAAGGTGTCGAGATAGTCAGGACGTTTGTTTTGGTAGTCCAGATAGTAGGCGTGCTCCCAGACATCGATGGTCAGCAGAGGCTTGAGTCCATCGGTCATGGGGTTCTCAGCGTTGAGGGTTTTGACCACTTTCAGGCTGTCGCCATCTTGCACTAGCCAAGCCCAACCGCTACCGAACTGACCGCCACCAGCGGCTTTGAGTTCAGCAACCAGTTTGTCAAAGCTGCCAAATTGGGCGTTGATTTTTTCGGCTAAAGCACCGCTGGGTTGACCCCCGCCACCGGGTTTCATGCACTGCCAGTAGAAGCTGTGGTTCCAGACTTGAGCGGCGTTGTTGAAGACTCCAGATTTCTCGGGATTGCCGGCGGTGGCTTTGATGATGTCCTCTAGGGATTTACCAGCCAGATCCGTTCCTTCAATGGCGGCGTTGAGTTTGGTGACATACCCGGCATGGTGTTTGCCATAGTGAAACTCTAGGGTCTGCGCCGAAATATGGGGAGCCAGTGCGTCTTTGGCGTAGGGTAGTTCGGGAAGTGTGAATGCCATTGATGTTTCTCCTCTAATGTCTTCTACTAAGGGGTGCTGCCAATCCTGACAGCCGCTTAGATGGTTTGTTATTTTCTGCCGAGGTTGCCCTCGATGTCCTGCCGGAGCCGGGTTTATGCCAACCACAGGCGGCAATGAAACTTAACACTTATGATCCTATCCCAAAACCTAACACAAATCCAGACTGATTATGAGAAAGCTCAGGAGAAGGGGGTGTGAGGGTGATGCTGGGGGGACTGGCTCGTTTTTTTGAGTTGGGCGATCGTCATCGGACGATCCATGTTAGGTTTCGGGGTAAGAGGGGAGACTCGTCCCTGTCTGTAGCCCGTAATACAGAAGACCTTAGGGGTTGGTGAGATATGACACTCAAGGATATGCTGTTTGCTGTTTCGCTGTTTCCCTATTTGGGGTTTCTCTACTTTCTGACGCGATCGCCCGAAACCCCACGTTTAGCTCTCATTGGCTTCTATCTCTTACTGCTATTCGTTGCCGTGACGATTCCGGCGGGGATTTACGCTCAGGTGGAGTTGGGTGAAAGCCTCGCCAATGTAGACTGGCTCCATGGGAGTGCTGAGTTTTTCTTGACTCTGTCTAATTTAGTGGTTGTCTTGGGATTCCGGGAGGCCCTCAAGCAGAGGATGGAGAGCGCAGATAGCACCGCTCCCACCGATGAATCCTAACTCTTGTTTTCCAGGCTCCTATGCAAGCAACGGTGATTGGCCTCGACCTCGGCGGTACGGCCATTAAATTGGGACAGTTTACCCGTGAGGGGGACTGTTTAGGGCAGTTACAGGTGGCTACGCCGCAGCCAGCCAGTCCTGAGGCGGTGTTGGGGGCGATCGCCAAGGCAGTGGCAGAACTCGACCCCAGAGGAAGCAGTTTAGCTCTGGGACTGGGGACTCCGGGCCCGGCCGATGCCGCTGGACGGGTGGCTCGGGTGGCCATTAACTTAGCCGGCTGGCAGAATGTACCGGTGGCGGATGTTTTGGAACAGCAGACGGGCCGGCCGACGGTGTTAGCCAATGATGCCAATTGTGCGGGATTGGGAGAGGCTTGGCTCGGGGCTGGCCGGGATGTGCAGAATCTGATTCTTCTGACTCTGGGAACGGGAGTGGGAGGAGCGATTATCTTGGATGGCCAGCTCTTTGTGGGCCGTCAGGGGACGGCGGGGGAGTTGGGCTTAATGACCCTCAACCCCGATGGTCCCCCTTGTAATAGCGGCAATCAGGGGTCTTTAGAACAATATGCCTCCGTCCAGGCCATTCGTCGTGAGACGGGGTTAGAGCCTCATGAGTTAGCCGCTAACGCTGAGGCGGGAGATGAGGGGGCGATCGCCTATTGGCAGCAGTATGGACGACGACTCGGGGCTGGGTTAGCCAGTTTAGTCTATGTCTTAACTCCCGAGGCGATACTCCTCGGGGGGGGCATTGCAGCGGCAGCTCCCCTGTTTTTGGAGGCGACTAAGACCGAATTACAACGGCGAGTTCTCCCCAGTTCTCGGGACGGACTCAGTTTGCGCCTAGCGGAATTGGGCAATCGGGCCGGAATGGTGGGAGCGGCCCGATTGGCTTGGCAGTTGTTGGCGAAAACCTCCTCCTAGAAGGCCCCCCCGCTGGGCATGATGGTCATCTCCTCCAACACCGCCCCTTGGGGGAGTTGTACCGCCTGCAAAATCGCTTGAGCGACGGCGTCGGGGGTGAGCATACTGTTGCGATCGAATCCGGCTTTATCCATGGTGTCCGTCTCCCAGATTGGGGTGTTAACGGCTCCTGGACAAATGGCGGTGACGCGAATCCCATGTTCTCGTTCCTCGGCGGCCAAGCTTTGGGAGAAGCCCATCAGGGCAAATTTACTGGCGGAATAGGCGCCCCAGTTAGGGAAGGCCTGTTTTCCGGCGATGGAGGAGACATTGATGATGACGCCGCCACCCTTAGCTCGCATGGTGGGGAGGATGCCACAGGTGGCCTCTAGGACACTGGTGACATTGAGGCGGAACACCCGTTCCCAATCGGCCAGACTGGTATCGCTGAGACTGTTGATATAGCCAATCCCAGCGTTATTGACGAGAATATCGACTTTGCCTAACTTCTGTGCCAGGGTGGCAAAGCGATCGCGCAGCTGTTCAACGTCGAGTAAATCACAGGGAAACACCTCGGCCGTAACGCCCAACTCACGAGCGGCGATGGCGACCTGTTCAAGTTTATCCTGAGAGCGACTGAGTAGAGCTAGATTAATGCCAGCCTCGGCAAAGGCCAGAGCGGTGGCTTTACCAATGCCGCTGCTGGCTCCGGTAATGAGAGCAAGTTGTCCTTGGGTGGAGGTCATGAGAAACCTTAACTTGATTGACTGCCCATTCAGTGTATCGGGAGTTTAGGGTTGTGGAACCTCAACCACCCAGTTGGGCTGTTCCACAAAATTGGGAATTTGCAGACCTTGCTCTTGTTCAGTTTGGCTCACCAGGCAGGTTTTACCGGCTAAGACATCAAAGTTAGAAAAGGCCAGAATCGCCACTTCCTGACGCGCTGGATTTTCCCATTGCCATAGCAGTCCCTCCGACAACATATTATCGGTGGGAACCATCTCCCCGGGGGAACCCAGACGCTGTCGTACTTCAGCTAAGGTCATCCCCATCTCCACTTCAGCGCAGAGTTGATGTTGGTTCTCAGATTCTGAGTTGGAAGGGCGAACTCCAAAGCAGGAGAGTTGGGCCAGCTCCTGATTGCGCAGTACCGCCAGTAAGACCGCTCCACTGTCATCATCAATCCAACGCCAGAGGCTATTGCCGGGGGAACCGGGTTCTTGTTCTGGCTCGATGTTTAATTCGTCTAAAATACGTTCGAGTTCCGCTTCGCTCATGCCAACTTCTAGGCGGCGACAGTCCTCTGGGGTTAGACGGGGCGAGGATTGGGCGACAACGGATTGGGGGATGAGTCCGAAGACTAGGGTTAGGAGGGGAATCCAGGTTTTAGGGGTCATGGTAGGAAGAAGGCAAGAGGCAAGAGGCAAGAGGCAAGAGGGTCACCACAGTGGGGTAGGATGCGTCCCGGCATCAGGAGAGCTTTTGACCTAGGCCTATCGATTCAAATTTGCCGGAACGCATCACTTGGCAAGAGGCAAGAGGCAATGGGGGGATTAGCTATTGATGAGTTTGAAGATGACGTCGAGGTCGTCCATTTCGCCGACAATGCGTCGGATGGGTTGGGGCCAGATGCGGATGAGGGTGGGGGTGGCTGAGACGCGATCAAGTTCTGTTTGTTGGGGGTGTTTGAGAACATCGATGACCTTGAGGGTATAGGGATGACCAAGGGTGCGATCGAGGGTCTCATGGAGGCGGAGTAGGGTCTCTTCTGTGTTGGAGCTGTCGCCACGGATGAAGAGACGGAAGACGTAGCCACTGGTGTTAGCGTCGGAGGGGTCGAGGAGCGTTGCGTCATGGCTATGATGTCCCACTTGCAAGACCAGATCATGATTTTGCCATAGTTCGGGGTACTGTTGACGGTAACTCTCTAGGGCTAGGGGATTACAGAGTTCTGGGGAACTGGGCTTTAATTCCCAGGAGACGGATTCGAGTTCAAATAGCTGATTCAGGAGACCCCGATAGCGCCAGATGGCTAACATGGCTTCGGCAATGGTTTCTAGGCGTTGGCTCTGGGGGTTGAGATAGCGATCGACGGTGGCACTGTAACAGGGCACGAGGAAATGAGGCGGTTCGGGAAGTCCTAAAACCTCCTGAACCGCCACACAGAGTTGGAGATGCCAGCGATCGCGATGATGGGGTTCGATGGCATACACTACATCCCCACCCGGTGTAAAGAGGGCTAGGCCCTTGAATGGCTCGGCAGTCTCCAAGGCGCCCTACACCCGACCCCGTAGGAACTGAGCCATTTCATTGGGGGTGGGTGATTTGTCAAGGGCAATTTCTTCGGTAATTCGACCTTCTTGATAGAGTTCAAAGAGAGCTTTATTCATGGTGGTCATGCCGTCAAATTCGGAGCGCAACATGACGTCGGTGATTTCGTCGAGCTTGCCTTGAATGACATATTCTTTCACCGCATCAGTAGCAATGAGAATATCGTGGAAGGCAGCTCGTTTTCCGTCAGTTGTTTTACATAAACCTTGGGCAACAATGGAGACCAAAGACTCAGCTAAAGCAACTCGGAAGGCGGGCTGTTCCGCTGGGGGGAACATCCCCATGACCCGTTCAATGGTTTTTACAGCACTGTTGGTGTGCAGCGTTCCCATGACTAAGTGACCCGTTGATGCTGCCTTCAGGGCGATATTCATGGTATCTTTATCCCGAATTTCTCCCACGAGAATCAGGTCTGGGTCTTCCCGAAGAGCAGCTTTTAGCGCATTAAAGAATTTGTGGGTATGAGTTCCCACTTCCCGGTGTTTAATCAGGGATTTTTTACTTTTATGAACAAACTCAACGGGGTCTTCAATGGTAATAATGTGGTAGGCTTTATTGCGATTGATATAGTCAATCATCGCTGCCATGGTAGTGGATTTCCCGGAGCCGGTGGGTCCCGTGACTAGAATCAACCCTTTGTGATAGTCCAAGCTGATACTTTTGAAGACTTCGGGGAGCCGGAGTTGTTCAAGGGTAAGAATTTCGGCGCCAATCAGACGAAGTACAATTGCCGGGCCGGCTAGGGTATCAAAGGCGTTAATCCGTACTCGCACAAAGCCTAAGTCGGCAGCACCGTCGAAGTCTAGGTTTTCTTGGAACTGACGAATTTCCTCATCGCTCATCAGTTCCTGCATCCAACTCATGAAGGTATCCAGGTCGGTGACTGGCCATTCCGTAGGTTCAATGTCGCCCCGGGCGCGATAGCGGGGGATTTCACCAACACCTACGTGAACGTCGGAGTAGCCTTCTTTTTCCGCCCGTTCGATGATTTCCCGCATGGTGGGATGGCCGGGGCTGGGTTTAGGACCCCGTCGGGGGGTGGCGGCTTGAGCAGGGGCGGCTTGAGCGGCGGGAGGACGCTGGGCGGGTGCGGCGCGCTGGGCCGGGGGTGGGGGTGCGGCTGGGGGACGTTGGCCTGGGGGTGGGGGTGCGGCCGGAGGACGTTGGCTTTTGGGGGGAGCGGGAGGACGAGGGGGACGACGGCTACCACCAGGAGGGGGTGGGGGAACTGGAGGGCGTTGAGATTGTGTCATAGGTGCTAGAGTCTTCTAGGAATCCGGTGAATTGGGCCTGGGATGAATACGAGTCTGGGTTCAAAGGATGAGAGGATGGAGTTTACGAAAGCACCACCGCTCTGGATCTGGTATAACCGGTTGTCTGGGGGATTCAATTCCTCATATTGTCTCCCCTAGGGGGGGGAACTTGTAAACCGTAAATTCTTCTAACCTTGTTCCTGGCCCAGCCCCAACGTTAGGGGGCTATGATTCTCAATGGTGCTGTTTGCCATACCGTAACTGTGCGATCGCCGCTTATGTCGTCTCCGTCTCTCCGTGTTTGTATTACTCTAGGAACCCGCCCTGAAGCCATTAAGCTGGCTCCGGTGATTCGTTGCTTTCAGGAATCCTCTGAGGTTGAGACTCAGGTGATTTTGACTGGACAACATCGGGAAATGGTGCAGCAGGTGATGGATTTGTTTCAACTATCTGCCCAGCGAGACCTCGATATCATGAGACCCAAACAAACTCTAACGGACATTACTTGTGGGAGTTTGCAGGGGTTGGAATCGGTGTTTCAGGAGTTACGGCCCGATTTAGTCATGGTTCAGGGAGATACAACAACGGCATTTGCGGCAGCTCTGGCTGCATTTTATCAAAAAATCCCGCTGGGTCATGTGGAAGCCGGGTTAAGAACTGATGAGCTGTTTGATCCCTATCCCGAGGAAGCCAACCGCCGCTTAATTTCTCAACTGACGACGTTACATTTTGCGCCGACGACTCGGGCGGTGGCGAATTTACATAAGTCTGGGGTGATTGGTGCGATTCATCATACGGGAAACACGGTGATTGATGCCCTGCTGTCGGTGGCGGCCCAGAAACCTCCCTGTGAGGTTCCGGGATTGGATTGGAGTCAGCGGCGAGTCTTGTTGGCGACGGTGCATCGGCGGGAAAATTGGGGCGATCGCCTCGAATCCATTGCTGAGGGTTTTTTAGGGATTCTCGATCAGGTTCCCGATACGGCCCTGTTGCTTCCGTTACACCGCAATCCGACGGTTCGTGAACCATTACAGCGAATGTTGGCTCAACATGAACGGGTGTTTCTGACGGAACCCTTGGACTATACGGCCCTGGTGGGGGCGATCGCCCGCTGTACGCTTCTCTTAACAGACTCTGGGGGACTTCAGGAGGAGGCCCCAGCCCTGGGAAAACCGGTGTTGGTGCTGCGGGAAACCACAGAACGCCCAGAAGCCATTGAGGCGGGAACGGCGAAGCTGATTGGCACGCAGGGCGATCGCATCGTCTCAGAAGCGGTCACACTCTTAGAAAATCCCCAGGCCTATCAAACCATGGCCAACGCCGTGAACCCCTTTGGTGACGGTCAAGCCTCCCAACGAATTTTACAAATTGTGTCAGAGTATCTTCAGGGGATCTCAATGTCTTAACCCTATTGCGGGATATCTCATGCACCGTGCTTTTAGACAGATGCTCCTGGGAGGCGTTGTCTTTATTTGCACCCTCGCCGTAGCCGTGGTGGGCTATGTCCTCCTTGGCTGGGAGTTAATTGATGCCGTTTATATGGTGATTATCACCATGTTTGGGGTGGGTTACAGCGAAGTCAACCCTCTCGAATCCACCACCGAGAAAGTCTTTACCATTTTTGTGATTATTGCCGGAACGTCATCGGCTGTATATATCGTGGGAGGATTCATCCAAATGATTACGGAAGGGGAAATTCACCGGGCCTTGGAGGCTCAACGAAAAACGAAAGGCATTGAACAATTAGAGCGTCACTCCATTATCTGTGGCTTTGGACGCATGGGACAAATTCTCGCCAAACGCCTCTATGAAGCCCGCAAACCGTTTGTCATTATTGAC
Organism: Phormidium yuhuli AB48; assembly: GCF_023983615.1. Lineage (GTDB taxonomy): Bacteria > Cyanobacteriota > Cyanobacteriia > Cyanobacteriales > Geitlerinemataceae > Sodalinema > Sodalinema yuhuli. The sequence goes on from NZ_CP098611.1 coordinate 898,305, forward strand.
CGCAATCCGGATTTGCTTGAAACCGCCGAATCCTTGGGTTACCTGGTGCAAGTGGGAGATGCGGCTGACGAAGAGGTCTTACTCTCAGTGGGAATTGAACGGGCTCTATTTCTGGCGGCGGTTTTGCCTGAAGATGCGGTGAATGTATTTGTGACGTTGACGGCCCGGGGGCTAAAACCAAGTCTTAGGATTCTTGCGCGGGGGGAAAAACCCAGCACGGAGAAGAAATTACGGCTAGCAGGGGCGAATCTCGTGGTTCTTCCCGCTGAGATTGGCGCTCTGCAAATGAGTAACTACATCACCCAACCGACGGCTTTTGAGTTTTTTGAGCAGGAAGAGGGGGGCCATACCCTAAACGAGATGCTGGCCCAGATTCACCTACAACTCATCGAAGTCGATATTCGGGGCGATTCCCGCCTCAATGGTCGCTCCATTGGTGAGGTTGAGATCTGGGCCAAAGGCTTGTTTTTGATTGTTGCCCTGCGTCGAGCAAATGGTCAAACGTTCTCCCACCCCCCAGCCTCACAGATGTTACATCGAGGAGACACGATTATGGTGATTGGTCATATGGAAGATATCCTGAAATTCAACTACCGCTAGGCAAAGACGCGATGTTGTAGGGAGGGCATTTGACCTCGAACTTGCTCTAAGCGTTGAGGGTTGATTTCGGCGATGGCAATTCCCACTTTGGTTCCTGCATCGGCGATGACAGTTCCCCAGGGGTCAATAATGACGGCATGGCCGTGGGATTGACGAATGCCATAATGGCGGCCGGTTTGGGCGGGAGCAATGACGTAGGCGGTGTTTTCAATGGCTCGGGCTTGGAGAAGCACCTGCCAATGGTCTTTGCCGGTGTAGGCGGTGAAGGCGGCGGGGATAAAGAGAACATCAGCTCCCTGGCGCGACAGGTGACGGTAGAGTTCGGGGAAACGCACGTCATAACAAACCGATAGCCCCAGTTGCCCTAAATCGGGGGAGGCGTAGACGGGGGGTAGGTCGCTACCGGCGCGAACGGTACTGGATTCTTGGTATGTGTTACCGTCGGGCAAGTTAACATCAAATAAGTGGACCTTGTGGTAGCGGGCCAGTTCCGTACCACTGGGGTCAATGAGCAAGGCGGTATTGTAAGCCTGAGTCTCGCTGACGGGGATGGGAAACCCTCCCCCGAGCATCGTCACTTGATAGCGTTGCGCCATGGTTTTGAGGAACAGTTCGCTCTCTTGAGCAATTTGGGGCGCTTGGGCAATTTTTTCTGCTTCTTCTCCGAGGAAGGAGAAGTTTTCCGGCAATCCTATGAGTTCGGCTCCTCGGCGCACAGCAAGGTCGATTAACTCTTCCGCTTGTGCCAAGTTTTGATGGAGATCTGGCACGCTGGTCATTTGAATTGCCGCAGCAAGGTAGGACTTCATGGATTCTTCTCGAAAGGACGGTCGATATCGGGCTTCAATGGTATTCGCAATCGCGACCTTAACGATTTTAGCGGCGATCGCTCCCCGGGCAAATGGTCAGGAGCCATGCCGACGCACGGATGACTACACCCTCTGTTTTGACCGGGATTGGCTACGGTATTATACCCAGCCTCAGTCCGATCTCGATTGGCAAACCTATCTCCGCAGTCGGGTTCCCCCGGATGCCTCGGACTATTATCCAGAAATTAACGGGGTTTACCGTGAGCTACTACAACGCACGGCGACTCCCCGGGAACTGGAACAGTGGTCTCATGCGCTGTTGGCGGGACTGTCGATTACGGAATTTCGGCGCACGTTGGTGCAAGGGGAGGAGGTGACGGCTCGAATCAATGGCATTTATCAGGCTATTCTGGGACGGGATGTGGATGAGAGTGGCTTAGAAACCTGGAGGCGCAAGCTCATGGATGGGGGAACCCTGGGGGATGTCTATGAGGATGTCTCGAATAGTGAGGAAGCTCTACAATTACGGTAACCCGCCTTTGATGTCCAACTCTTGATTGTCCAGTATCACCCTGTGGGGTATGACCAAACAAACGTTTTCCATTGCCAAGCTCTATCATGAGCGCACCAAATATGACCCGGAGACCATCAATCAACGGGTTCCTGATATTGATTGGGAGCGCCCGCCTGTTCCCTTTAAGGACTATCCCATTGGGACTCGCATTGATTTAAAGCCTCATATCGGCGATCGCCAAACGGTTCTCTCGCGCCTCTCCCATCTGCTCTATTGCACCTATGGGCTGACAGCTCGGATTCCTCAGATGGCTCAACAGGATTTGTTGCTACGAGCGGCCCCCTCGGCGGGGGGACTCTATCCGGCGGAAGTGTATCTGTTGTCTCGGGGGGAGGGAGAGCTACCCCCAGGACGGTACAACTACCAGGTGCGAGACCATAGTCTGGTGCGCTTCTGGGATGGTGACCCCGGTGAGGCTCTGGAGGCGGCCTGTTTCGGACACCCGGCCCTTAAGGCGGCCCCGTTTGTGATTGTGACGACGGCGGTGTTTTTCCGCTCCTCCTGGCGCTATCAGGCTCGGGCCTACCGCCGCATTCATTTGGATACCGGGCATCTGTTGGGGAATTTGGACCTGGCGGCGGCCTTAACGAATTATCGCCCTTACTTGATTGCGGGGTTTGAGGATAGGGCTGTGAACGAGTTACTCTATCTCAATCCTGAGGAGGAGGGGGCGATCGCCGTCGTGGCCCTTCAGGAACGGCAGCGTCAACCCCTCTCCCCCCCGGTAACAACGGCGTTAGCCTCGGAGGTGGATCGGGATTATCCGGAGTTAGCGGATGGTTCTCTCCTGGGGTATTTACACCAGGCCAGTGCTATCCAGACGGCTCCCCAGACGGCTCCTAAGTCGGGGTCTGACTCGACGTCTGAGAACATTGAGGATAAATATAATTTTCCCTTCTGTACTAAAGTCAGCACCGCCAGTTCTCCCCTAGATTGGGGCGTTGGGGGCAAGGCCTTAGAGGCCACCTTACTGCAACGGCGCTCCACACGGGCCTATGAGGGTGGGGCGGAGATTGATATCGAGCAGGTGAAAACCCTGTTAAATTTTGCCTATCAGCCACAGCCTCTGGGCCAACTGAGTGGAGCGTCTTCAGATTCAGAGTCTCAGGAGTGGGAACAGCCTCAGTTGTGCGATCGCAGTCTGATTCAAACCTTTATCGCGACGACGGCGGTGGCGGGGTTAGAGGATGGCTGTTATTACTATGCGCCCCAGGCTCAGGAATTGCGGCAAATTCGCTTTAAAAATTTCCGCCGTGAATTGCATTTTCTCTGTTTGGGCCAAGATTTAGGGCGAGATGCGGCCATGGTGTTATTCCATACGGCGGATTTGCAGGGGGCTATTGCTCGCTGGGGCGATCGCGCTTATCGTTATTTACATTTGGATGCGGGCCATCTCGGACAACGTCTGAATCTGGCGGCGATTTATCTGCGCTTAGGTGTGAGTGGGATTGCCGGCTTTTTTGATGACCACGTCAATGATGTGCTGGGGATTCCCCCCGATGAGGCGGTGTTGTACATCACCACCATCGGACAACCGCGAACCTCCCGACGTCCCTAAGTCCTGTTTTCGTTTTCTTGAACCGACGGTATGCCAATTCACTACCCCACCCATCCCCCCATTCCTCCCCATACCTGGCAACGCCCTTTCGGACAGGGATGGGAGAATCCCTATCGCGTCCGTTATGCCAGTAATCTGGATGATGGCCCGAATCACGGAATGCCCCTGGGAGGGTTTGGGGCCGGGGCGATTGGGCGATCGCCCCAGGGAACGTTTAATCTCTGGCATCTTGACGGGGGAGAACATATCTTCAAACCCCTCCCCAGTTGTCAATTCTCGGTTTATGAGGAAATCGAGGGGGGCCCCCGTCAGGCCTATGCGCTCTCCACGCTTCCCCCCCAGGATGGAACCTTAGAGAGTTGGAATTGGTATCCGGCTACCACGGAGGCGGGAGAGTCCACGGGAACCTATCATGCCCTCTATCCCCGCAGTTGGTCGGTGTATGAGGGGGTGTTTAACTGTTATCTAACCTGTGAGCAGTTCTCGCCGATTATTCCCGATAATTATCAGGAAACCAGTTATCCTCTGGCGATTTTTGAATGGACGGCTCATAATCCCACCGATAAGCCGATTACGTTAAGCATCTTGTTAACGTGGGAAAATATCGCCGGCTGGTTCACCAATACGCTGAAATCCCCCGAGGTGCGTGTCCGGGATGATGGTAGCCCAGTTTATGATTATCAGTCCCGCTGGGGCAACTCTGAGGGCAATGTCAATCGTTGGTTGGAGGATTTTTCCCGTTTGGGCTGTTTGCTCAATTCTGGGGCGATGGGCCAGGAGGCTAATGCTGAAGGAGAGGGGCAAATTGCCTTGGCTACAGTGACGAATCCGGCGGTGAAGGTGTTTTATCATTCCCGCTGGAATCCGGCGGGAGATGGTTCGGAACTGTGGCGAACCTTTGCTGAGGATGGGAGTTTGGAGAATTGGGAGGATGAAACTCCAGCCGGGGCGGGTGAACGGATTGGGGGGGCGATCGCCGTCCGCTTTACGGTGCGTCCCGGTAAAACCCGCAAGATTCCTTTTATTTTGGCCTGGGATTTCCCGATTACAGAGTTTGCGGCGGGGATTACGGCCTATCGTCGTTATACTGACTTTTTTGGTCGCAATGGTCAAAATGGTTGGTCGATGATTCGCACGGCTTTGAAGCATTCGGATATGTGGAAAGAGGCGATTGTGGATTGGCAAACGCCAATTTTAGAGGATGCGTCTCTACCGGGTTGGTTCAAAATGGCCCTGTTTAATGAACTCTATGACCTCAGTAGTGGGGGGAGTTTATGGACGGCGGCCAATCAGGAAGAACCGAAGGGACATTTTGGGGTTTTGGAGAGTTTTGATTATCGCTGGTATGAAAGTTTAGATGTCCGGTTGTATGGGTCTTTTGCTCTATTAAAACTCTGGCCCCTGTTGGAAAAATCGGTGATTCGCTCTTTTGCTCGGGCGATTTCGACGGGGGATACAACCCCGCGAGTGATTGGCTATAACGGGGCAGCCGCCATTCGTAAAGCGGTGGGGGCAACGCCTCATGATTTGGGGGCGGCGAATGAACATCCTTGGGTGCAAACGAATTACACCAGCTATCAAGATTGTAATCTTTGGAAGGATTTACCCTGTGATTTTGTGTTGCAGGTGTATCGAGATTTTCTGTTAACCGGAGCGGATGATATTGAGTTTTTACAGGACTGTTGGCCGGGGCTGGTGCAGGCGATCGCCTATCTGAAAACCTTTGATAAGGATGGGGACCAGATTCCTGAAAATAGTGGCGCACCGGATCAGACGTTTGATGATTGGCGGTTGCAGGGAATTAGTGCCTATTGTGGGGGGTTATGGTTGGCGGCCTTGGAGGCGGCGATCGCCATTGGGGAACGGCTCGAAACGGCCAGACAACCCTGGAACACGAGCAATTCTCATCAGAATATCCCGGAACCGGCCCAGGTGTTACCGCAATATCGCATCTGGCTTCAGGAGGCGAAACCGCTTTATCACAATCGCCTCTGGAATGGCCGCTATTATCGCCTCGATAGTGAGAGTGGTTCGGAGGTGGTGATGGCGGATCAACTCTGTGGCCAGTTTTATGTGCAATTGTTGGGATTAGAGGATATTGTGCCGCGCAATTGTGCGGACTTGGCTCTAAAAACGGTCTATGAGAGTTGTTTTGTTCAGTTTAATCAAGGCTTAGAGACGCCGATTGGCGCCGCCAATGGGGTGATGTTGGATGGTTCCCCGGAAGATCCTCAGGCGACGCATCCGTTGGAGGTGTGGACGGGGATTAACTTCGGGATTGGGGCCTTTTTAATCCTTATGGGATTGAAGACGGAGGCGCTGACGATGACGGAGGCGGTGGTGCGACAAATTTATGAGGGAGGACTTCAGTTTCGCACCCCTGAGGCGATTACGGCGGCCCGAACCTTCCGCGCGGGACATTATCTCCGGGCTATGGCGATTTGGGCTATGTATGAGGTTTGGTGTCAAGATGACTCGTTGAGGGGAAGCTAGGGGTTATGGTGGCTGTACAAACTCAACCGCTGGAATTTGAGGCGTTTCTGGCCCAGTATCCCGATGATGGCCGGCGCTATGAACTGATTGAAGGGGAAATGATTGCGGTGTTACCGACGGGGCCTCATGAGGAGATTGCGGGGTTGTTGGTGGCGGAGTTTAATGTGGCGATTCGTCGGGGGGGACGTCCGTATATGATTCCCCGGGCTTGTTTGTTGAAACCGCAAGCGCCGCGATCAGGGTATCAGCCGGATGTGGCGGTGTGCGATCGCCGTCAACTACGCCAGGAACCTCTCTGGAATACGGCTTCTGTGATTGAGTCGGGGGTAACGGTTCCGCTGGTGGTGGAGGTTGTCAGCACGAATTGGCGGGATGATTACGGCCACAAACTGATTGAGTATGAGGCGATGGGGATTCAGGAGTATTGGCTCGTTGATTATCGGGCCTTGGGTGGGGTGCGGTATATCGGAAGGCCGAAGCAACCGACGATTACGATCGCAAATTTGGTTGAGGGGGAGTATCAGTTACAGCAATTCAGACAGGGGGATATGTTGGTTTCAAGGGTTTTTCCGGAGTTACGGTTGACGGTGGATGAGGTGTTGGGAGCGATTGAATCTTAAATCTTACTGATGGGGCGATCGCAACAGGTGGATCGCCCAATTAAATTTACTCGTCGCCAGTTAGTTGTTCTTTAAGGCGGGCGATCGCTGCTGCATCGAGTTTGACTTTCACTTCCAACAATTGGGGTTTATCCCGGAAGACGAGTAAGCCTTTTTCGTTATTGACAACACATTGAATCTCGGGCTGAGTCAGTTCTACGGTCTCAAACTTAACTTGGGGTAAACTGACGCGAATGGCAACATTAGGGCGAGATTTGGGATAAACAAACAGTTGCTGCTGCCGAGTTTCCAGTTCTAGGGTTCCGGCGGTAATGTTGTGGGGGGCCTCTTCCTCGGGTTTGCGCCAGTATACCGTGATGCCCTTGAGTTCCGGCTCGGCGATGGCAAACCGCTCATCAAACCGTTGGGGTTCCCAGTCGAGTTGGCCCACCTCCTCGCCGTCGGGAACGATGCGTTGTTGCCAGAGAACAGTTTTGCCACTGAGTTTTGACCACCATTGACGAATGGCATCGAGATTGGCGCTATTCTCGGGATGTTCGCTGCCGTATTGCCAAGTCAGTTTGGAGTCCATAGGGATATCTCGCTTGTGAAAGTTTGGGATAATTATCTATCTGTATCTTACAAATTTTTCCCGGAATACCCGTTAAGGCTCATTTATGCCATTACCGATTGTGCATCATCCTGATTATGTGGCCCCTCTGCCGCCGGGTCATCGGTTCCCGATGCAGAAGTTCTCCCAACTCTACAGCTATCTGTTACGTCAGGGAATCGCGACGGCGGAGCAGATTCATGTTCCCCGTTTACCGCCTCGGGAGGTGTTGGAATGGCTACATGAGGGGGAGTATGTGGACGGCTATTTGACGGGAACTTTGCCGGAGAAGGCGCAACGGCGGATTGGACTTCCCTGGAGTGCGGAGTTGGCACGGCGTACTTGTTTGGCGGTGGGGGGAACTCTGTTGACGGCTGAGTTGGCGTTGGAGCAGGGGTTAGCGTGTAATACGGTGGGGGGAACTCATCATGCGTTTCCCGGGTTTGGTTCGGGATTTTGTATTTTTAATGATTTGGCGATCGCGGCCCGGTTTGTGCAGAAGCGAGGCTTGGCGCGGCGGGTGTTGATTGTGGATTTGGATGTGCATCAGGGGGATGGAACGGCGGTGATGTTCCAGGGGGATGAGACGGTGTTTACCTTCTCGATGCACTGTGGGGTGAATTTCCCGAGTCGCAAGCAAGTCAGTGATTTGGATGTGTCGCTGCGGGAGGGGATGGAGGATGATGAGTATTTACAAACTTTGGCTCAGTATTTGCCGGATTTGTTGTCTCAGGTGAAGCCGGATTTGGTGCTGTATGATGCTGGGGTGGACCCCCATGTGGGCGATCGATTGGGGAAGTTGGCCCTGACGGATACGGGGATTTTTCGCCGGGAGATGCAGGTGTTGGGGACTTGTTTGGGGGCGGGGTATCCGGTGGCTTGTGTGATTGGTGGGGGCTATAGTACGGATTTTGCGGCTCTCACCTATCGTCATAGTCTCTTGCATCGGGTGGCGAGTGATCTGTTTCGTCAGTATCGTTTGGGCTGAGGGGGCGATCGCACTGATTCAGGCTGCACCAGTATACTAAGGGGATAACGATACCAAGGACTGCTCTATGCAATGGATGACTAGACAAGGACTTATCGGGGCGATCGCCTTCTGTTGGGGGCTGCTGATGCTCCTGGTTCCGGGACAGGCCTGGGCCGATGAAGCCCCGACATCGACCAACTTAACCGATTTGGGCATTTCCGAGATTACGGACTCAGGCTCCATCTCGTCGGAAAAAGTGAGTCAATTCGCCAGCGCCTATATGGGGATTGTGGACTTGATTAGTGGCCGCAGTGAGGAATTGCAACAGGCGGAAACCGCTGAAGAGTACAACCAATTGGAACAGGAATTGGAAGCGGCGGCGATCGAGATTATCCAAGAAACGGGTTTGACTCCCCCGGAATACTTGCAATTGTTAACCCTAGCGGACACCGATGCGGAGTTTAGTGAACGAGTCGCCACACAAATTCAAGATACTGAAGAGTGAGGCTCGTTGAGACTGGGGGGGAACATCCCCCCAAGTCCAGGGGTTTAACGGGCCGAGGAAGATTGGGCTAAATCATCAATGAGTCGTTGTAGGTCGTTCGCATCGGCGTTGTAGACCTCCTTGCAAAACTCACAGGTGGCTTCGGCCCCACCATCTTTGTCAATCATATCCTCCAACTCACTGACACCGAGAAGTTTGAGAGCGCCCAGCATTCGGTCCCAGGAACAGCCACAATGGAAGCGCAACATCTGCACTCCGGGGAGAATCTTCAGGTCTAAATCCCCTAAGAGGGTCTCGAAAATGGCGTTGAGGGTTTTTTTCTGTTTTAGGAGTGGGGTAAAGCCAGAGAGTCCCCCTAATCTCGACTCTAGGGTGGCGATGAGGGCATCGTCCCGGGCGGCTTTGGGTAGCACTTGCAGCAGTAATCCCCCGGACGCGGTGACCCCTTCTGAGCCGACGAAGACCCCGAGAACTAGGGCGGAGGGGGTTTGTTCGGAGGTTCCTAGATAGTGGGTCACGTCGTCGCCGATTTCCCCAGATACCAGTTCGACGGTACTGGAGTAGGGATAGCCGTAACCGACATCCCGGATGACATAGAGAAAGCCATTGGGTCCCACGGCTTGGCCCACATCGAGTTTCCCTCGGGAGTTGGGGGGAAGTTCGACGTCGGGATTGTTGACATAGCCGCGTACGGTTCCATCCATCCCCGCATCTACGAGAATCCCCCCCAGGGGACCGTCCCCTTTGACTCGCAGGTTGACCCGGGAGTCGGGGTTTTTCATGTTGGAGGCGAGGAGTAGGCCGGCACTCATGGTTCGACCGAGTGCAGCGGTGGCGACGTAGGAGAGTTGATGGCGTTGTCGGGCTTCTTCTGTGAGTCGGGTGGTGATGACCCCGACGCAGCGAATGCCACCATTGGCTGCGGTTGCGCGAATAAGCTGGTCTGCCATGAAAGTCTGGATTGATGAAGTCTTTACTTATTGTAATGATTCCTGGCACTGGGACGGGGGCGATCGCGTCTTGGGGGAGGATTGACCCCCCACAAAGGTCTGGATGAGAGATAATGGGGGGGATATGGTTTGATATCGCTCGCAAGACATAGGGTTAGTATGTTTGGAAGCTTCCAACAGAGTCAGTTACGGATTGAGGTGGATGCGTCTGCGGAGGCGATCGCCCAGAGTTTACTGGAACCGGGTCAGATTCAGAAGTGGCTGGCCCCGCAGCAACTTTCCCCTGGACTGCCGCCGAAACTCCATCAGGATTTGAAATTTACCAGTTCCCTCGGCCCGATTACGATTCAGCATCAGGTTGAGGTGGCTAATGACCATTGCTTACGGATGATTCTCAGTCAGGGAATTGACGGCTTCCATGAGTGGTATTGGGGCGATGGCTGGGTGCAGTCTCGCTTAGAGGGGGTTTCGCTGCTGCCGTTAAATCTGGGTCAAACTCTCAGTTTATGGCGTTTGCGAGAGGTGTTGACGGCTGCCAAGGCTGCAAAGACTGAGGAACGGGGTGAGTTGTAGAGGTGTTCTTATCTAAAAAACAGGTCTTCTGGGGTGAACGTGATCATGATGCAGACTGAAAAAATGTCAAGAGAGATTCGCCTACCCATTAGTCATCTTCAGTCTGAGTTGGGGGGTCAGTATCTGCTAGAATTGGAGGACTTCGTTGGAGGTTATGGGCGAGGAATTAGCTGATCGAATAAAGCAATCTATCCCCTTGACCATCCAACCAACGGAGTTCGTTTCATTGTTTATTCCTCTCCATGGTTGGTATTGACGAATCCCGTCCCTTTCTTCCCGTCAACATTGCTATTTTGACCATCTCCGACAGCCGTACTTTAGAGACGGACAAGTCGGGACAGATTTTAGTGGAACGCTTGCAAGCCGCCGGACATCAGTTACTGGAACGGCGGCTGGTTCCCGATGAACGGGAGACGATTGTGGCGGTGTTGTGGGAGTGGGTGAAACATCCCCAGGTGGATGTGGTGATTACGACGGGGGGGACGGGAATTACCGGTCGAGATGTGACCCCGGAGGCGTTGGCGGAGGTTTGCGAGAAGGAGATTCCCGGCTTTGGGGAACTGTTCCGCCGCATTAGTTATGAGACGATTGGGGTCTCGGCGTTGCAGTCGCGGGCCACGGCGGGAGTGGCTCAGGGGACGTATCTCTTTGCGTTACCAGGGTCGTCGGGGGCCTGTCGTGATGGCTGGGATGAGATTCTGCGTTGGCAGTTGGATAGTCGTTATCGTCCTTGTAATTTAGTGTCGTTGATGCCGCGTTTGTTGGAGGCGTGAGGGGGAGTTGTTCCATCACCTCGCAAGCTTGTATAGCAGTTTGCGACAGCTTCTCTGGATCTAAACTCCACCAAATCAAGGCACAAGTATCTAGGACAATGCTTAACTCTCTTGCCATTCCTCTACCGTGGGTTGAGTCAAATCTTCAAAATACTGAACTTTTCCCCTCAGTTCCCCAAATAGCTCTGCTGTTGTTGGAGATTTCTGATAGGGAGAAATTTTAAGAATTGGCTGACTATCTTCGGTCACTAAAACTTCCTCGCCTTCTGACTGAATTTGCTCTAGGATTTCTAGGAAGTTATCTGTAATCTCACTCTTGTCAATAGTTTTCATGGTTGAATGCTTGTATTTTTCTAGTGAACGCTTTTCGCTTAGTGTCTTATCTCTTCTTTTCCTTCTACGTGATTATGAGTTCCATAGTATCGCAACAGGAGTTTATCATCCTGTTTCTCACAGCTAATTCGCTTACTCAAGTTTACACGAAAATGGTCAATTTTTTTGTTCTTAGGAGTTCCTTGATAGCGAGTGTAGTGAAACCTAGAATTCAGAACGCTTGTGTCTCCTTGAGAGTCTATTAAAAGTTTTGACACGTTCACTAAATCTTCTTGAACCCTAAAGCGCTCAATAGCACTGGTAATCGCCTTATAATCTGCCTTAAAGGAATCTCGATAGGCAAGATAGGGTAACTCCAGTAATTCTAAGGATAGGAGTTTCACTTTACATTGATTCCAGACTAATTGTCCCCAAAGTGAAAGCGTAACGTCTGGTTCTCCAGCAGGATAAATCATGGATTCTGGAATCCCTTGTAACGCTTCCATGGAGATGGTTGCTCCCGCCGCCATCAATGCCAGTTCTTGTTTATAGCAACTGAGTCCTTCGTAATCAACGGTAATCGGAAGTCGTGGAATGGTTATAAGTTCTGACCGTTCTCCTTCAAAAATATAGATAATTTCGTCAGCGTAAAACATACCAATGGTATTTAAGTAGCCTTGGAGACTCTTGAAGCCGCCAACGAGATTAAAACAAATTTTTGATTGTGGGTTATCCCGTAAAGGTTTAATCGTTTCTTCGAGCCAGCCAATAAGATTGTCTATGCCATCAGAAAATGTTTGAGTGCTGACTGTGGATAAGTTATCTGGTGCATAACTATCAACTAAAAGTCCTTGGGACAGAAGAAAGTCTTTGACAATCTGTGCGGTGGTAATTCCCTGATAGGTATCTGTTGCAATCAACCAATGAAAGTCACCGGGTCTGGATTCTCCGGCTAGGTCATCATGGTAAAATCCATAAATTCCATTTAGTTCAGCACTAGCACGACGAATGGCTTGGATATTACTGTCTTGGAGTTTTTGAATGGCTCGCTCTCTCAAAATCGATATGATTTGTCGAACTTCACTATCATCTGGAAGTTCAGTGTCTTTAAGGTTGGCACTATCTCGTAATTGTGGATACCAGGTTTTTTCCTCACTGTTGGTGCGATTGATTTGATTGGTTAGTAGGCTGGTTCCGATGGTGGATAAAATTGTGGTTGACATACTTAGCAGTCCTTTGAGGTTTCTTTACAGTCTGAAGGGTGTTGGCGAGGTTGATACTGACTATATCCCATTCCGAGCCGAGTCTTGACACCGGTTCCGCAAAAGTTGCTATAGTGAACGAGTAAGTTGGCGACTTGGCTGATGAGCGGGTCGGTGCGTTGGGGGATTTGTAAGGTGATTTCGCCGACAAATCCGGTGACGAAGGAGCGATAGACTTGAAAACGGGTACTTCTGATATTGTGGTATTTTAGGGCGATCGCCTCTTCTAAGTAGTCTAGCAGGTCGTAACTGCCAAGATAGACAGGACCAAATTCATTCCAGCGATCGAGCCAACTCTGAACGAGCAGACGCGGTACAGGAAGGGGAAGGTAAATTCGTTTTTGGGAGAAGCTGGTGGGGGTGAGGAATTTGAGGTTGAATTGTCGCTCGGGTTCGGGTTCGTTGGCGATGAGTTCTGTATAGAGTTGGTCGTAACTGGTGATATCGTGGTGGCGATCGCACACCTGGAATTGAGACCCCAAAAATTCTAAGGTGTCCCCTAAGTCTAGGTTAAAAATGGCTTTGGAGGTCGTCTCAGATAAGCCAGACAGGGAGAGGTGATAGGGGTTTTCGGGATGAAAGGTGACAAATTCGGAGGTACGGGTGGCGGAACCGATGAATCCGGAAAAGGTCAAGCTGGGGGTTTGTTGTCCTCCCATGTCTAACCCCAGTCGTTCGTGGAGCTGTTTCACCAGTTCGAGGTGGTAGCTACGGGGGAGAACGGCGGTCTCGGATGGGGTTAGGGTCCAGTGCGATCGGATAAGCATGATGATGATAGCGAGTTCACTCAGGGAATTTTCCTAAAATGAATTCAGCACCCATGAAAAATTATGTTTTTTAAAATTTAGCCTATATTGCATGACATTTTATTTTATGAAGTGGCTAGGTAGCGCAACTTATCTCGAAAGTAGCAGAAACTAGGAGACTGGTTGGCATCTACATTCATATAAGGGGAAATGGTCTTCGCCCACTCTGTTTTTTGTTTACCAATTGCTTGCCACCCTTGTTTAGTTAATTGTTTAGAACCACCCGGAAATAAGGCGTCAGCCAACTTTTCCCATGTCCCACAAATTTCATCACTGCTATATTCATTAAGTACGACATCTTTTGCATTTGGGTACGCCTTTTTAATAGCATTAGTATCTCCCAAAAACCAAGCTTCTCCTTCTTCAATGGCAATGCAGAAATAAGTACTTGGTGGAATCATACATTTTTCTAAACAGTCAAACAGTTCTCTGCGAAATTCACTCAGGCAACGATCATCAAGGTCACAGATAACAATTAACACTGCATGATAGTTAGCAGGATAATTAGAAAAAGTTTTGCCAAAGCCTTGGATTAGCTTTGGAAGTTGGTCAAGTAATATACGCTTACTTGGATCTGATGAAGGTTTTAATCCCTTAGGAATCCGTCCGATACCCTTATAAAAATTAATTTTAAATGTATTTTTATCGCTAATATCGATAATTTTGGGAATTATAATGTCAAGAGCCGTTTTTCCAGAAATATCTTCAACAAGAATTTCAAAATGCATGAGTCTACCGTTGATCTAAATAGTCGCTATACCAAAGATTACCAAGTGGCAAGCCTTCAGAAACCAAATTTTGAATCAGAGTATCTTCACTTGCACGTTTTATCGTTGAAAAACCATCTTCATTTTTCTCAAGGACCCAAACTTCTTCGGGCTGGAGAGCATCTACAAAATAGGGTTGATGAGTTGTGATAAAAATTTGAGACCCCCCTTTACGACCTGTCGCATGTTCTCTAAATTCTTGTGCTAGTGTTTCCAGAAGTTTATGATACAAGCCATTTTCTGGCTCTTCAATACAGATAAAAGGTGGGGGAGAGGGGTCTTCTAAAAGTAATAAGTAAGCAAAGATTTTCAGAGTTCCATCTGACATTTGCTGAGAATAAAACGGGTCTTGAAAACCTCTATCATTGAATTTCAGCAACAATCTACCATCAGGACTTTTTTCTGTCTTGATTTCATTTATTCCTGGTATTTTACTCGAAATTTTATCCAAAACAGATTGAAACTTTTTGGGATATTCTCTCTCCATAAATTGAACGACATTACCAATATTATCCCCATGTATATTTAAATGCTTCTGAGGTCCTGCAAGAGGTAAACTTCTTGCAGCGTCTGGGGTGAAGTAACTAAGATACCAACCTTCAATGAATTGTCGAAATAGCGAAATTCTAGGATGCTGCTTCAAGGAACCTAAGGTTGAAATTCCTAGTTTCCTCTTATCACTTAACTCCACAATCTCAGTTTCTTTACTTTCTTCTTCTGCTTCACCTTTTTGTAACTTCTCCATTAAATCAAATAAATTAAATTGCCCCTGATCTTCTTCGATTTGTTTACCTTCTTTTTCTCCTTTCCAGGCAACTCCCTTTCCATCATTTAATAGTAAGAAAGAAAATGGCCAGCCTCGTGTTTGACCTTTCCGCCTTTGTCTCAACCGTTCTTGTTTAACAAAAGGTCTTCCATCTGAATCTAAATCTATAGCAAGTTCATACGTGATGGGTCTAGCATTTCCATCCTCTTTATAGTAAATCTCAAATTCCATACTACCATCTTCACCTTGAGAGCGAATTCTCTCAAAACCACCTCGACCACGGGCATCACAAGCCGCCTCTACTCCTCCTTTGAGACAATCTGAAAGAAAGCCGAAGGCATCAAATATTGTACTCTTGCCGACCCCATTTTTTCCGATTACGGCGGTCATAGGTGTTAAAGGTTTTCTATTTTGACTATTCCACAGTTTACCCAGAGTTACATCTTTTAAAGTACGGTAATTTTTTATTTTAAATCCTTCAATTCCAGCCATATTGATACCTCATGCTTTTTGGATTTTAACGTTGTGACTATAAAGTTTATATTCTTTAATATAAAAACCACTCATATTCAATCATCAAATCTGTTCTGTGTCAAACGTTATGGTGGTTAACAAAAGCCAGTTGCACCAGGGGCAACCCATCACCATGTGCCAAAGAAGATGTCATAGAAGCCATCACCACTAACGATTTGACTGAGACGTACTCGGGAGCAGTTTCTGAATTTCCGCCAACACCGGGTCAGGAACAGAACAAGCCTTGCCACGAATCCACGGTCCGCAAGTCACCTCAAGGACTGGATACTCCTGATGGATGTCTTCGCATTCTTCCAGGGTACTATAAATCACTGCCACTGGAGTCAAATTACCCCGATCGCCACAAAACTCATGCCAACGCTCCACCTCCTCCGGCTGGGAACTAATCACCAGATAATGACTACAAGCCTCTAAAATCGGCTGTTTCTCCGGCTGCACCATTCCCCCCACATCCACAATTGTTAAGTCTTTTTGCCGACGTAATGACAAAATTGCTCCAGAATGGTAAGGAAAAAAACTATCCGTTAACTGCCCCTTATTCGCTGCCTTAAACACCTCTGGGTCTAGGTCTGGGGGAAGTTCCAAGGTATAATTTCCCTCCCCATCCCAATTGGCTCGTTGTAAGTAAATATTCGGATAACTGCTCAGAAGTGTCTGAAATAAACGATGGGAAAACACACTCTTACCACTATCCGGCGGTCCCACCACCATCAACGCCGGATGCAGCCGATCGCCCCCCGACCCCAAGCGAATAACCTGGCCCACCGCCACCCCCTTCACATGAGTCGCCACCACCACCGCTCCCAAGCGGGGATCATGACAAGCCACCCAGGCCGTCGGATGTAGCTCATGAATGAGGTAGCCATAGAGCCAAATGGGCCCCCGTCCATCAAGAATCACACCCATCCGGGTATCAATCCCCCTGGGAAGTTCAATCGTTCCCAAATCCTCAGGACTGATAATCTGTTGGCTCAGGGTGATCCCCAAAATCTGATAATCCACCCCATCAGGAGATTGACCTCGACTGAGGCTGAATTCAATACTATTGGCAGCGGTGGTCACGGGACGTCTCCTCCCTAGGGCGTTATCTGTGCTACTCTAACACCCAGGTTGAATTGGGGTCTTCTAAACCATGGCACAACCCGTCGTACAACCCCCTACAGCAGAGGTATTACAGGCCTTGGCCGCAGGACAACTGGCCAACCGCCTACAACGGTCTATCCGACTGTGGCTGTGGGTTGATCGCCTCTATGGAAGTCCCCCCAATTGGTCCATGGACTTACCCAACCCCTTTCGCTATCCCCATGTCCGCGATCGCCTCTTCAGTCCCCATCACCCCAAAGAAGACCACAGCAGCGCCGAAGCCGTCAGCGAACATTGTGGCGATCGCCATTGTCTCTGTCATCAAACCGCTCACCGCCTCCTCTTTGCCCCTCAATGGGGTCTCTCAGAACCCTCCTGGTGTGAGGACATCCAATTTCACACCGGACTCAGCCGAGGCGATTTAGACCAGATTCTCAACAGTTGTCCCTTCGCCACCGTTCACCGTTCCCTGCGGGATGACCTCAAACACCTAGCCCAGTTAGGATGGCTAAAATCCCTAGGATGGGGAAAATTTCAATGTCTCCCCACCGCCGTTTTACCCCAACTCTCCCCCACCTCTGCCACCAATCCTAGCCTCTTAACCCTGCAACAAATTCGCCAACTCTTACCCATTCTCGAATCCATTGCCTTTGTTCAACCGAACCTAGAACTGGTTATTCAAAACCTTTGGGAGCATCTAACCTCTCGTGACTCTCCCACCCCATCCCCCGACCTGTCCGAAACGCCCCGCGTCTTCATTCACCTAGACTATATCCTCCCTCCTGAGACCCAAGATCGCGTTGATACCTATCAAGAACAACTCGAACAACTCTGGCAACTTCCCTCATCAGGAGTGATTCAATTTGACTACAGTCTCAGCCAAAGCAAAACCGTCTCCATTATCACCTACCCCGTCTGTCTCCACTATGTTCGGCGGGCCAAATATCTCAGTGCCTATGGCTGTGACCCTCGGGGTTACGTCAATTGGCATAATTACCGGCTCGATCGCATTCAGAGCGATCGCCTAACCATTCTCCCTTGGGGAGATCCACAAATCCCCTCCTTTCTCAAACAACTGCGACGTAATGGCGAACTCCCCCAAGCCGACGTTGTCCGTCGCGAACTCGATCGCGCCTGGGGATTTAATTTTTATCTTCCCCGTTCCTTGCTACTGATGCGATTTCCCCGTTCCTTTGCCCAACGCTATGTAGACAACACCTTACGCCATCCCACCTTCAAGGCGATCGCCTATGCTGACCTAATTCCCTTCCTCAGCGAAACCCTCACCGATCGCAACCAGCAGCAAACGGTGCTACAACTGCTGGGCGATCGCTCCCCCGACGATGCCTATTATCGCGGTTGGATTCGTGAAGGAGACATCAATGTTTTGATGCGTTTACGGGATTGGCGACCCAATGGAGAAGTCATTTTACCCCTCGACCTACGCCGCAAAATGACCCAAGAAGCTCAACAAGAACTCCGACATTATCAACGTCTCGATTAAGATGCTATATTTCATTCACCCTAACCTGTTTTTGACCCTTACACCGACGTCGGTGTATTACTCGCTTCCGCCAACCGTTCCAAACTCTCCTGCTGATCCTGAGTAATACAAGCCTGAACCACCGGCTCAATCTCCCCCTCCAACACCGAATCGAGATTGAAGTTCTGACCCAAACGGTGATCCGTCACCCGAGTATCCTTATAATTGTAGGTGCGAATCTTCTCCGATCGCGCCCCAGTCCCAACCTGAGAGCGTCGCATCGAGGTGACCGCCTCCTTCTGTTCCCGTAACTTCATCTCATACAGCTTCGCGCGCAGAATCTGTAACGCTCGTTCCCGGTTCTGTAACTGCGATCGCTCCTCCGTACAGAAAATCCGAATCCCCGTCGGCTTGTGGACCAAATCCACCGCCGTCTCCACCTTGTTCACATTCTGTCCCCCAGCACCCCCAGAACGGGCCGTAGAAATCTCAATATCTTTCGGATCAATCTTAACCTCCACATCATCCACCTCTGGCATCACCGCCACCGTCGCCGTGGAGGTATGCACCCGTCCCCCAGCTTCTGTCGCCGGAACTCGCTGCACCCGGTGAACCCCCGCCTCAAACTTGAGCTTACTGTAAACCGAATCCCCCTTAATCTCTAAAATCGCCTCCTTAAAGCCTCCCATATCCGCCGGAGACTCACTCAACAACGCCACTTTCCAGCGTTGGCTTTCCGCATAACGAGAATAAATCCGCACCAAATCCCCAGCCCAGATTCCCGCCTCATCGCCACCGGTTCCCGCACGAATCTCTAGCATGATGTTCTTATCATCATTGGGATCGCGAGGTAGCAATAAGACCTTCAAGCGGTCTTCCAGGCGTCGAATTTCCTCTTGCAACTCCTCTACTTCCAGCACCGCCATCTCGCGCATTTCCGGATCCCCAGCGGAATCCTTCACCACCTGTTCGGCCCCCTTGAGTTCCTCCGTCAACTGCTGCCATTTCTCGTAGGTTAGCACCGTCTCTTCCAGAGAGGCTCGGGCCTTAGCCACCTTCTGAAACTCATCGGGATCGGTCGCCACATCCGGGTCAGCCATCCGTTTCGTCAATTCCTGAAACGTCTGTTCAACGGATTTGAGTTTATCTAATAAATACTGTTCAGCCATAATGCCCTTGGATGCTCTCTCAAAATCTCACGGAGGGGGGGATGCGCCATCCTTACAAAAATAGGACGAGCGATCGCGGCCCTCGCGAAGCGTGGGGGAACCGCAATCGCGCCCAACAACGGGGGCTAGCTAAGACTGAGAATCGCTCTCTTCACGAGTATCGGTCATACCATACTTACGCAAGAAGCGCTCAACCCGTCCTTCCGTATCAATAATCTTCTGATTCCCGGTGTAAAACGGGTGATTCCCCGACCAAACATCGACGTGAATTTCCGGCTGAGTGGCACCGACGGTCATCACCAACTCACCGTTACAATACACCTTGGCATCGGGATACCATTCGGGGTGAATTCCTTCTTTAGGCATGATTCGACTCTCTCTTGACTGCTGTAGTTGAACAAAAAACGAACCCGTATCCGGGAAATCGGGCCAGGGTGACTCCACCATTTTAACGCGAATTCCCCTTCGTCCGTCAGCCATCTGACGTTGACGAAGGAGAACCCCACGGTGGTCTTAACGTTTGGAGTACTGAGGTGCTTTGCGAGCTTTGCGCAACCCGTATTTCTTCCGCTCTTTAGCACGGGAGTCACGGGTGAGGTAGCCCTCAATCTTCAGGGGTTGACGATTGTCGGGGTCCAGTTTACACAGGGCCCGCGCCACCCCAAGGCGAATCGCATCGGCTTGTCCGGTTAAGCCACCTCCCTTGACGCTCACGAGAATATCGTACTCGTTTTCCAAGCCCAAGGTTTCCAGAGGAGCCTTAGCCCCGGAAATGTAACTGGGGTTGAACTGTAAATACAGATCTCCGGGTTTGTTGTTGACCACCAGTTGGCCATCTCCAGGAACGAGACGGACGCGGGCCACAGATTCCTTACGTCGTCCGGTTCCCCAATACACAACGCGATTTTGGTCAGTTTCCATTAGTTGTCTCCAGTATTCGTGTCAATAACCAGGGTTTGAGGCTTTTGGGCCTCGTGGGGATGATGGGGTCCCCGATAGACTTTGAGTTTGGTAAACAGTTGCCGACCGAGGGCTTGTTTGGGCAACATCCCTTTGACGGCTTTCTCAATAATTCGCTCAGGAATACGAGCCTGAAGCTTGTCGAAGGTTTCCACCTTCATTCCCCCCGGACGACCGGAGTGACGGCGATAGAGTTTCTGGGTTCCTTTTTTACCGGTGACGGCAACTTTTTCGGCATTGATGATAATGACGAAATCGCCAACATCCATGTGAGGGGTGTAATTGGCTTTGTTTTTACCTCGGAGGATTTGAGCCACTTCACTGGCGAGTCGGCCGAGGCGTTGGTTCGTGGCGTCAATGACGTACCATTGGCGATCGAGCGAATCAACGGGAGGGATATAGGTTTTTGCAGTCATAATGAATGCTCTGGCGTGATGGATAAGGGGTCGAAGATAAAGTGAGGCATGGCCTGCGATCGCGCCTCGGGGGGGAAGGGATTCTCAGGATAGCCGACATCTAAGAGACAGAGTCCCTTGGCAGGGGCCGCATATTTCACAGCTTCCCGCCGTTCGTGTTTCCAGATACTCTGGAACTCATCGAGCGATCGCCGTCCGGTCGCCACTTGCACCAACATTCCCACCAGTAAACGCATCATGCCATAGAGAAAGCCACTGGCTTGGACTTCTAGGCAGACCATCGGCCCCTGTCGCTGGCACAAGACCTCTTGAACCTCCACCCAAGAATGGGGGCGAGAGGACCCGGCGCGGCGAAACGCAGACAAATGGTGACGACCGAGGAGGGGGGTTAAGGCGGCGCGAATCCGCTGTTCATCGATGGGTTCGTGATAGTAATGCCAGACAAACGGCTCGACAAACAGGTTGGGACGGGCTGCGGTGTATAGCAGATAGCGATAACGCCGCCAGGTGGCCGTGAAACGGGCGTGCCAGTCAAAACTGACCGGGGCCGATGCTCGAATTAAAATCCCTTCAGGCAGGGTATTGTTGAGCACCACAGCCCATTTATGGGCGGGAATGGGACTGTTGACATCCACATGGACGACCTGGGCGGCGGCGTGAACCCCAGTATCGGTGCGGCCGGCGGCGTGGATGGTGACCGGATAGCCTAAGACTTTGGCGATCGCCGTTTCCACTTCTTCCTGAACCGTTCGATGATGAGGTTGTCGTTGCCAACCATAAAAGGGATGCCCCAGGTATTGAACCACTAAAGCAACCCGCTGGGTTGGCGTAGGAACGCGATCGCCCATGAACTTAGACCAGTTCGATAATCGCCATTTTCGCGTTGTCACCGCGACGATTCACGGTGCGCAAAATCCGGGTATAGCCCCCGTTACGATTCCCATAACGTTCATTGACCCCAGCAAAGAGGGCATGAACCAATTGAGGATCATACATATACCCCAGGGCCCGACGGCGAGCGGCTAGGGTTCCTTCCTTGGCCAAGGTAATCATATGCTCGGCTTCAGACCGGACGGCTTTGGCCCGGGTTTTGGTAGTGGTAATCCGTCCGTGACGAATTAATTCGGTCGTCAGCGATCGCAACAGTGCTTTTCGCTGGTCGGCAGGTTTGCCGAGTTGAGGGACACGACAAGAGTGACGCATAATACTTTGAGCTAAACAATGAGGTGAACAGTACGAGCCGTGACGGGTCGTGGCTCGACTTAGGCTTTGGCCTTCTCTTGCGGAAGGGTAATCCCCAAACGCTCTTGCAGTGCATCGATCACCTCTTCCGCCGATTTCTGCCCAAAGTTCTTAATCTCTAAGAGATCTTCTTGGGAGTAATCCAGCAAATCGGCCACGGAGTTGATCTGAGCACGTTTCAGGCAGTTATAAGCCCGAACCGACAGTTGCAATTCCTCAATGGGAATTTGGCTGGTGGGGTCTTCGTCAGGGGTGTAATCGTCTTTAAGCGATTCGAGGGTAATATCTTGCAGAGGTGTAAACAACTCTACCAAGATTTTGGCCGCTTGGCTGAGGGCTTCCTGGGGAGAGATGCTGCCATTGGTCCAAATGTCCAAAATGAGCCGATCTTTATCCAGAGAACCGCCAATACGGGCATCTTCCACGGTGTAGTTGACTTTACGCACCGGCATAAATACCGCATCGATTTGTAGGAAGTCCAAAGCACCCCCTTCATCACGACTGCGGTCTACGGAACGATAGCCAGTTCCCGTCTCGATTTTGAACTCCATCTCTAGGGTTGCCCCTTCGGCCAACGTCGCAATGTACTGGTTGGCTGAGGTGGGTTCAACCTCAGATGGGAGATCAAAATCTTCGGCGCTGACCATGGCCGGCCCCTGAACCATCAAACGGCCAATGTGCGGTTGACCCCCGTGGTTTTTCAGCACCACCTCTTTCATATTCAGTAAGATTTCCAGAACATCCTCACGAACCCCTGGAATGGTGGCGAACTCATGGTTCACACCGGCAATGCGGACGGCTGTTACCGCCGTCCCTTCAATGTTTGACAATAGGATTCGCCGTAGGGCATTGCCAACGGTGGTTCCTTGTCCCCGTTCTAGGGGTTCGACCGTGAACTTGCCATATTGTCCTTGGTCTTTTTCAGTGTTACTTTCAACACATTCAATTTGAAACTGCGCCACGGCGTGACCTCCCGAATACTGATTCCCCATGTGAAGCTGTTAGGCTTGCTGCATCTTGTGAAGCGCTTGACTTTTTTTCACAAGTATGCTGACCATTTGGCAACCTCCCGGCAACAATCCAGGAGTGCCGACTGTGTTAGACCCGCCGACGTTTGGGGGGACGGCAACCGTTATGGGGGATGGGGGTGATGTCACGGATGAGAGTAATTTCTAACCCGGCTCCTTGTAGGGCACGGATTGCAGTTTCCCGGCCAGCACCAGGGCCATTGACCATGACTTCAATTTGGCGCATTCCTTGGTCACCAGCACGACGAGCGGCACTTTCAGCAGCGGTTTGAGCGGCATACGGGGTTCCTTTTTTAGCACCCTTGAAGCCACTCGAACCGGCTGAGGCCCAGGAAATCACTTCACCTCGTGAGTCGGTGATGGTGACGATGGTGTTGTTGAAGGTGGATTGGATATACGCCACGCCATTGGGAACGTTACGCTTTTGCTTCCGGGGACCGGATTTTTTGGGTTGTCTCGCCATAATAGATTCTGCTTAGGATTAGGGTTCGTGGTGGATGGGCCGGATGGCCCCAGGTTGAGGCTGAGTGGTTTTCGGGTCACTCCTGAGAGAATCAGGACATGAGGGTTATTTTTTCAAGCCGGGTTTTTTCTTCCCAGCTACAGTGCGGCGGGTTCCACGACGAGTCCGACCGTTGGTCCGCGTGCGTTGTCCCCGCACGGGAAGCCCCGTCCGGTGACGGCGACCGCGATAACAGCCGATATCGACGAGTCGTTTCACGTTCATCGTTTCCCAACGACGCAGATCCCCTTCGATTTGGTAGGTCTCTTCAATATGCTGCCGCAGGCTGGCCACGTCACTATCGCTGAGATCTTTGACGCGGGTGTCGGGGTTCACTCCGGTGGCCGCTAGGATCGCTTGCGATCGCTTCAGGCCAATGCCGTAAATATAGGTCAGTCCAATTTCAATGCGTTTGTCGCGGGGGAGGTCAACTCCTGCAATCCGTGCCATGGTTTTTCCTTATGATGAAATTCGTCGTGTGATGGGTGGGGGAGTTTTGGCTAGCTCCACCCTCGGGTTGAGGTTTTCGGGGTATGATGGGGGTCAGACCTGAGTCTGAGGGGGTTGGGGCAGTTAGCCCTGACGTTGTTTGTGCTTGGGATTGGTGCAGATGACCATGACGCGCCCGCGCCGTCGGATCACGCGACACTTTTCGCACATTTTGCGGACTGATGCTCGAACTTTCATGACTTCGGTTGCAATACTTACAAACTTGATATTATAACTGATTTCCAGTTCTGACGACAGGGGCCCAGACTCCGGATTGGAGCCGGCTGTTGGCGTCAAACTGAGTTGAAATGAGGTCTCTCAGAACGACCTCCGGGACAGATGACGGTTATTTTTTGCGTAGCCGATAGGTGATGCGACCTTTTTCCAGGTCATAGGGCGTCAGTTCGACTTTGACGCGATCGCCGGGCAGAATTTTAATGTAATTGCGGCGAATCTTCCCAGAAATATGGGCAAGAACGTTAAAGCCGTTATCGAGATCCACTCGAAACATTGCATTGGGAAGGGACTCAGTTACAGTTCCTTCCATCTCGATTAGGTCTTGTTTAGCCACGTAGGTCTCCTTTCTGTTCAACACATTGGGGCGATCGTAAAGCGTGCGAAAACCGCAATCGCTTCCCAGGACTGCCTTCAAGATTTTATCAAACAATCTGACAAAATCCCTTGACAAATCTCCAGATTTAGTATCACGCCGCCAAGCTTTGGCTGAGATGGTCCGTGACAGCATCCATTTCCTGGCTACCATCAATCGAGAGCAAGCGCGACTGTTCCTCGTAGAAGCTAATCAGAGGCGTAGTGGCCTCACGATAGACGCTCAGGCGGTGACGAATCGTCTCCTCCTGATCATCCTGGCGACCTCGGGCCACCAGTCGCTGCACAATCTCCTCATCGGGAACGGTGAAATTCACAGCGCGATCGCAGCTTTGCTGAATCTCAGCCAACAACTCATCCAAAAACTTCGCCTGAGACAAATTGCGGGGAAAGCCATCCAGAATCCAGCCCGACTGGGCATCATCCTCTTGTAGCCGCTCCCGCACCAAGCCCAAAATCAGATCATCAGGGACTAAATCCCCACGGTCCATATAGGACTGAGCCTTTTGTCCCAAGGGCGTTTGATTGGCAACCGCCTGGCGGAGAATATCCCCGGTCGAGATATGAGGGATTCCCAAGCGTTGAGAAACCCGTTGAGCCTGTGTGCCTTTCCCCGCCCCTGGCGGTCCCAAAAAAATCAAACGCATAAGTTTTTATTTCACCATTCCTTCATAACGTTGCGAGATGACATAAGTTTGAATCTGTTTTGCCGTCTCAATGGCAACCCCCACCAAAATCAAGAGTGAGGTTGCGCCAAATCCTTGAAAGGTTGTCACCCGAGTCGCACTTTCCACCGCCGTCGGCACCGTCGCCACTACACCGAGAAAAACCGCTCCCAAGAAGGTCAACCGGTTCAAAATTCGCTCAATATACTCGCTCGTGGCCCGTCCGGGACGAATCCCCGGAATACTCGATCCCATTTTTTTCAGGTTTTGCGCCAAATCGATAGGATTTAGAATTAAAGAGGCGTAGAAATAACTGAAGAACAGAATCAGCACCAGGTAGAACAGAGCATACAGCCAAGGAGTTGGGCCGCCTGGGCTAAGGTACTCCGAGATGCGAACTAGGGTTGGATTATTGGTTGCACCGGCAATAATTCCTGGCAGAATCAAGAAACTGGAGGCGAAAATAATCGGCATCACTCCCCCTTGATTCAGACGCAGGGGCAGATAATTTGTGCGTTCACGGTAGAGACGACGACCCACCTGGCGACGAGCGGAGATAATCGGGATGCGTCGTGCGCCTTCTTGCACAAAGACAATCCCAACAATCGTGACGAGGAACACCAGTAAGAGCAGAATGACCCGTCCGACAATGGCCTGGTCTTGTTGCGCCAATTGGATGGTATCGCCCAAGGATCTCGGCAAGACCGCGACAATGTTGACAAAAATCAACAAAGATGCACCATTGCCAATACCCCGCTCCGTAATCAACTCCGAGACCCACATGACAAACATGGCTCCAGTGACTAGAGCAATAATCGTCTGAGTCACAAACAGCGGTCCGGGGTTGTAGGCGTAGGCGCTGGTCCACAGAGCAATCCCGATGCTTTGCAGCACCGCTACCCCGAGGGCGATATAACGAGTAATTTGGGAAATCTTGCGCCGTCCCGCTTCCCCCTCGTTTTTCTGTAAATCTTCCAAAGTCGGCAAAGCCGCCGTCAGTAACTGAATGGCGATCGAGGCGTTAATAAAGGGCAAAATCCCCAGGGCGAAAATCCCCAAGGTTTGCAGACCTCCCCCCGAAAACGCATCGAGAAGACCCAAAAAGGGGCTACCCTGCAAATCGGCGGCGAAGCGCTCTCGGTCAATGCCCGGAACTGGAAGATAAATTCCCAAACGAACTACAAAAATTAAGCCAATGGTGACCAGGATGCGGCCGCGAAGACCCGCCGCCTGGGCCATTTGCATAAATGTTTCCTGAGCCGTTGGGGCTTTTTCTCGATTGACTACCATAACGGGAACCTCTAGCTGATACCTATGAGCGTCGATTGAATACTCCGTGCCCCTTCATCCCGGCAATTACTCGGCGTTGTCAGCTTCAGTGCTGTTGTCAGCGGTGTTCCCAGTAACGAGTTCACAACGACCGCCAGCCGCTTCAATTTTCTGACGGGCACTTCGAGTAAAGGCAGCCGCGTTTACCGTCAGAGCAACGGTTAACTCGCCATCACCTAAGATTTTTAGCGGACCTTGTTGAGCATGAACTAGGTTCGCCTCAAGCACGGAAGCTAAGGTCACGTCACTGTTCGCTGCAAACGAAGCCAGTTGACCCACATTAACAATAGTGTACTGTTTGGGATTGATGACCGTAAAGTGCTTGAGTTTGGGCACTCGGCGGTACAGGGGCATTTGACCCCCTTCAAATCCCGGTCGGGTGCCGCCACCGGAGCGAGACTTTTGGCCGCGCATTCCTTTACCGCAGCTTGCCCCTTGTCCGGCAGCAATCCCACGGCCGAGACGACGGCGGCGTTTTTTAGAGCCGGGTTGCGGCTGAACGTCTTGTAATCTCATGATCTATAACAATGAACGGTGAACAATATACCTGGGTGCTGCCTCCGGCCGGCCCGTTAACAGGGACGGATGGGGTCAACGGTGAACCGCAGTTGTGAGTTCCGAGCAGGTCTTTAGGAAAAGACTTGTTCTAGGGGAATATCTCGCTCTTTGGCGACATCGCCGAAGGTCCGCAGGGTCGAGAGTCCGTCAACGGCGGCGCGAGCATTGTTGAGGGGGTTACTGGACCCGAGTTGTTTGGCGAGGATGTTACGAACACCGGCCAATTCGAGAACGGTACGAACCGCACCCCCAGCAATTACCCCAGTACCGGCGGAGGCGGGACGCATCATCACACGAGCACCTCCGGCTTCCCCATTGACTCGGTGGGGAATGGAACTGGCTTTATTGAGGGGAACCGTGATGGTGTGTTTTTTGGCATCGGCCACGCCTTTTTTGACGGCACCGATGACATCGCCGGCTTTGCCGACGCCGACGCCGACCTGTCCTCGTTCATTGCCAACGACGACAATGGCGCGGAAGCTGAGTTTTTTACCGCCTTTAACCACTTTGGTGACGCGGCGAATCTGGACGACGCGCTCTTGCCATTCGGACTCTTTTTCGCGGTTACGGTTACCTTTTTTGCGACGATCGCGTTGTTCTGCCATGTTGGATCCTGTCGTGCGTAGTACGTTTTGAGAGACGTTTTAGAACTGAAGACCGGCTTCACGAGCGGCTTCAGCTAAAGCTTGCACTCGACCGTGATAGAGGTTTCCCCCGCGATCGAACACAACTTTATCAATACCTTTGTCCTGAAGGCGTTTGGCGAGAAGTTCACCAACCTTGGCCGAGGCTTCACAGGTTGCCGTTCCCGAGAGGCTAGCCCGTAAATCGGGATCGAGCGTCGAAGCGGTGGCTAGGGTGTGATGTTGGGTGTCATCAATCGCCTGGACATAAATGTGCTGGTTGGAACGGAAGACGGCCACTCTGGGGCGTTCCGTGGTTCCCTGCACTTTACGGCGAATCCGACGATGTCGGCGGTGGGTGGACTGCTTTCGGGTCAGTTTCATAGTGACAATAGGGAATCGGCGTTTGAAAAGCCTAGAGATAAAGGGATCTTAAAAGCCTGAGGGGTAAGCCAAGGGAGCTTATTTTTTCCCGGCTTTCCCGGCTTTACGACGGACTTGTTCGCCAGCGTAGCGAATTCCTTTGCCTTTATAGACTTCAGGGGGACGCACGCCACGAATTTGGGCCGCGACGTTACCAACGATTTCTTTGTTAATCCCTTTAACAATGACGTTGGTGTTGTTTTCGACACTGATATCAATGCCTTCGGGGGGATTGATTTCAACGGGTTGGCTGTAACCCACGTTGAGGACTAATTTGCGCCCTTGGACTTGGGCACGATAGCCCACCCCTTGGATTTCCAGTCGCCGTTCAAAGCCTTTGGACACGCCATCGACCATGTTGGCTAGGAGGGTGCGGCTGAGTCCGTGACGAGCGCGGCATTGCCGAGATTCATCGCGACGTTGAACCAGGAGTGTTCCGTCGTCATCTTGGCTGAGTTTAACTTCACGGGGAAAGTCCCGTGAGAGTTCTCCCAAAGGACCTTTGACGGAAACAGCTTGTCCGTCAAGGTTGACGGTGACGTTCTTGGGAACGGGTATAGGACGTTTGCCAATTCGAGACATTGCGGTTTCTCTGCGGTTATCTTACGGATGGAATGGGATGCGTCAACTCGCTGTCGGGTTTAGTAGACGTAGCAGAGAACTTCTCCGCCAACGCCTTGGCGACGGGCCTCGCGATCGGTCATGATCCCGTGGGAGGTGGAAATGATGGCAATACCGATTCCGCCTAAGATGCGGGGGAGTTCTTTCCGGTTGGAATACACTCGCAAGCCCGGCTTACTGACGCGCTTAAGCTTCTTGATGGTGGGTTGACGATGTTTGCCTTTGTACTTGAGCGAGATGACGAGATGGCGGTTGATGCCTTCGCCCTCTTCTGTGAAATCTGAAATGAAGCCTTCGTCTTTTAAGACTTGGGCAATGCTGCGCGTCATCTTGGTGGACGGCACTTGCGTCGTGTCGTGTCGCGCCAAGGTGGAATTGCGAATGCGCGTCAGCATATCTGCAATGGTGTCGTTAGCCGCCATAGTTTCCTCTTATCTAACCTGCCTCAATTACTGCGGAAGGGCATTCCCATTTCCCTGAGCAACGCACGACCTTCTTCGTCGGTGTTGGCTGTGGTGACAATGGAGATGTCCATTCCCCGCAACTGGTCAATACTGTCGTAATCCACTTCGGGGAAGATCAATTGTTCACGGACCCCGAGGGTGTAGTTGCCTCGACCATCAAAACTTTTGGGACTAATGCCACGAAAGTCGCGAATCCGGGGTAACGAAATGCTGATCAAGCGATCGAGAAAGGCATACATGCGTTCTCGACGCAGGGTCACCATGACCCCAACGGGCATTCCTTCACGGACTTTGAAGCCAGCAATGGATTTTTTAGCGCGAGTGACCACCGGCTTTTGCCCGGTGATGACGGCCAGTTCCCGTAGGGAAGATTCCAGGGCTTTGGCGTTTTGGGACGCTTCCCCTAAGCCCCGGTTCACGGTGATTTTGGAGAGTTGGGGGACTTCGTGGATGTTCTCGTAGTTAAACTCGGATTTGAGTTTGGGAACAATGGTCTCTAGGTAGAGGGTTTTGAGTCGCTGTGTCATGATCGTGATGTCTGGATGATGTCCTGGTCTGGGTCAGGACTGGGTTGCGATCGCCCGAGTTGATAGTTAGTCAATGATCTCGCCAGTTTTTCTAAGCTTTCTGACTTTACGACCGTCTTCGGTAAAGGTGTAGCACGCCCGACTGGCTACTTTTTCTTTGTTGGAGTAGAGCATGACGTTGGAGCTGTGAACCGGGGCTTCATAGGTATTGATGCTACCGGATTCACCCTCTTGGGTGGGTTTGACATGCTTGGTGCGAATGTTAACCCCTTTGACAATCACCTGACTGGTTTCAGGAATTGCCCGTAGGATTTCGCCCACTTTACCTTTATCTTTGCCAGCGATGACTTGGACGGTATCGCCAGTTTTGACGTGCATTTTGTGGCGGACGGGGGTAGTTTGGCGTTGTTTTTTAGCCATTTATAGGACCTCCGGCGCGAGGGATACAATTTTGGTGAAGTTTCTTTCCCGGAGTTCACGGGCAACGGGGCCGAAAACGCGAGTACCTCGGGGATTTCCTTCAGGGTTGACAATCACGGCGGCGTTGTCATCAAAGCGAATGCTCATACCACTTTCCCGTAAGAGATTTTTACGGGTGCGGACGATGACGGCGCGCACGATGTCCGATTTTTTGATGGGCATATTGGGGAGTGCGTCTTTGACGACGGCGATTACAGTATCGCCAACGTGGGCATAACGACGATTCCCCCCGAGGACTCGGATGCACATCAGCTTCCGGGCCCCGCTGTTGTCAGCGACATTGAGGTAGGTTTCTTTTTGAATCACGGTCAGTCTCCCTTATGGGGGGTTCGGTGAACAAGGGAATGGCTCAGGGGAGGGGTTAAACTCCGCTGGCGTGGCTGAGGGTTTCGACGATTACCCAGCGTTTTTGTTTGCTCAAAGGGCGGGATTCACGAATACGGACGCGATCGCCCTCGTTGGACTCGTTGTTCTCGTCATGGGCTTTATACCGACGAGTTTGAACCATCGTTTTCCCATATTTGGGGTGAGGAACCCGAGTTTCCACAGCAACCACGACGGTTTTATCCATTTTGTTGCTGACGACGGTGCCAATTCTTTCTTTAACTGCCATAACAAATGGGGATTTACAGATGTGTTAGGGGGTGAAGGGTCACAGCGAGGTCACTGCTCCTACTCCTCTTCAGCGGTGGCTTCTTCAGCAGGTGCTTCAGGAGTCGCTTCGGTTGTACTTTCAGAGGGGGCTGGGGTTTCGCTAGCTTCCACAACGGGGGTAGCTGGGGTTGAACCCTCAGAATCCGTATCTGAATCCGCTTGAGGAGCCGCTTCACTGGCCGCTTGCCGCTTAAGTTCCCCTTCCACAGTCAGCAGTTGAGCTAAACGATGGCGCAGGTGTTTGAACTGGTGGGTTTTCTCCAACTGTCCGGTGGCTTGTTGTAAGCGCAATTCAAACAGTTGTTTTTTGACCTGAACCACCTGCTCGGCAATCTCCTCTTGGGAGAGGTTACGAACCTCTTCGATTTGGGGTAAAGCCATAGTGAGTTTACTCTCCTTCGCGCTTGATAAACTTGGTCTTAATGGGCAACTTAAAGGATGCCAAGCGCATTGCTTCCCGAGCGGTCTCCTCGGGAACCCCGGCGATTTCAAACATGATGCGGCCGGGTTTAACCACGGCGACCCAGAATTCTGGGTTCCCCTTACCCGAACCCATCCGGGTTTCGGCGGGGCGCATGGTCACGGGTTTATCCGGGAATAGGCGAATCCAGATTTTTCCGCCGCGTCGGATATAGCGGGTCATCGCACGACGGCTGGCTTCGATTTGACGGGAGGTAATCCAGGAGGGTTCAAGGGCCTGGAGTCCGAAATCACCGAAATCAACGGTGTTCCCACGGGTTGCTAAGCCGCGCATCCGTCCGCGATGTTGTTTGCGGAATTTAGTACGTTTGGGACTGAGCATGATCAACGGATCAAACGGTGGACAAGGGCAGGATGATGCTTACCAGTGCCGAAGCAACCGGTGAGGCTTATCCTTCGTTGGAACGGTCTTCAAACTGACGACGACGCTGTTGGCGACGACGGGGTTGAGGGGCGCTCGGAGCGGGTTTATCGGTTTGTCCGGGGAGGATTTCACCTTTGAAAATCCAGACTTTCACGCCCAGGATGCCGTACACAGTGCGAGCGGTACGGTAGCTGTAGTCAATGTCTGCCCGCAGGGTATGCAGAGGCACGCGGCCTTCGCGAGTCCATTCGGTCCGGGCAATTTCTGCACCGTTGAGCCGTCCGGAAACTTGAACTTTGATGCCTTCAACCCCAGCACGCTGGGCCCGTTGGATGGCTTGGCGCACCACCCGGCGGAAGGATACCCGACGTTCGAGTTGTTGGGCGATGTATTCGGCAATCAGAGCGGCATCGGCGTCAACTCGGGCCACTTCAACGACGTTGATGCGGATTTGGCGGTTGCTGCCACCGAGTAGGGCTTGCAGATTGGTTCGCAGGCTTTCAATGCCACTGCCACCACGACCGACGACCACACCGGGACGAGCGGTGCGAATTTCCAGGTCCACTTGGTCGGCTTTACGCTCGATGTGGACTTCGGAAATGCCGGCGTTGTTGAGATTTTTGCTGATGTAGTCCCGAATTAAACGGTCTTCGCGCAGCAGTTCGGGATAGCGTTTGCTATCGGCAAACCACCGTGAGCGGTGCTCTTGGGTAACCCCAAGGCGAAAACCTGTTGGGTGAATCTTTTGTCCCACGAGTGTCGAGTCCTCTCTTAGTCTTCTTCGTAGTCAGGCGCAACTGCCACAGTGATATGGCAGGTGGGTCGGCGAATGGCATAGGCGCGACCCTGAGCGCGGGGGCGGT
Source organism: Phormidium yuhuli AB48 (assembly GCF_023983615.1). Taxonomy (GTDB): domain Bacteria; phylum Cyanobacteriota; class Cyanobacteriia; order Cyanobacteriales; family Geitlerinemataceae; genus Sodalinema; species Sodalinema yuhuli. Next base: position 930,798 of record NZ_CP098611.1, read on the forward strand.
AGCGTTTTAGACCGGGGCCTTCGTTGGCGAAGGCTTCGCTCACCACAAGGGTTTGGGGATCGAGTCCTAGGTTATGCTCGGCGTTGGCAACGGCGGAGCGTAGGACTTTCAGCACGGGATCGCAGGCGCGGTAGGGCATGAACTCCAGGATAATTAGTGCTTCCCGATAGGAGCGGCCTCGAATTTGGTCGAGGACACGACGCACTTTTTTGGGGGACATGCGGACGTAACGCGCGATCGCCGTTGCTTGTTCGCTGGTATCGACAGCCATCAGGCTTCTCCTTACTCGTTTTCAGGTTATCGGCGGGCTTTTTTGTCGCTCTTGGCGTGACCTTTGAAGGTGCGCGTAGGGGCGAACTCTCCAAGTTTGTGTCCGACCATTTGTTCGTTGACGTAAACGGGGACATGAGCGCGTCCGTTATGGACGGCGATGGTATGTCCGATCATTTGCGGCACGATGGTCGAGGCACGAGACCAGGTCTTGATGACCTGTTTTTCGTTTTTGGCGTTGAGAGCCTCAACTTTCTTCATCAAGCTATCGGCGATGAAGGGGCCCTTTTTTAGCGATCGACTCATAGGTATTGCAAACGGGGAGTGGTGAACAGGACCTGTCCAGCAGGAGAACAAAGCTGACCCAGACGGGCTTGACAAATACGCAAAAGCATGTTAGCTCTCGCGTCCGCCCCGGCTCCGTTTGGAGGTTTTGCGGCGACGACGCACCACGTATTTGTTGCTTTGTTTGTTTTTCTTGCGGGTTTTCATGCCCAGGGTGGGTTTACCCCAAGGGGTAACCGGACCGCTGCGACCAATGGGGGCCCGGCCTTCACCACCACCATGGGGGTGGTCCACCGGGTTCATGACGCTACCCCGAACCTGGGGACGGCGACCTTTCCAGCGGGTCCGACCGGCTTTACCTAGGGTTAGGTTTCTAGCATCGGCGTTCCCCACCTGACCGATGGTGGCGTAGCATTCACGACGCACCATCCGTACTTCCGTGGAGGGCAGTTTCAGGGTGACGAAGTTACCTTCTTTTGCCACTAACTGGGCACTGGTTCCAGCGGCGCGGACGATTTGTCCACCCCGTCCGGGATTCAGTTCAACGTTATGAACCGTGGTCCCTAAAGGAATGTTGGACAGGGGCAGGGCGTTGCCCACTTCGATGGGAGCATCGGGGCCAGAGACAATTTGTGTCCCCACGGCCAGTCCCGTCGGATGCAGGATGTACCGCTTTTCACCATCGAGGTAGTGAAGTAGGGCAATCCGGGCGTTGCGGTTGGGGTCGTATTCAATCTGAGCGACTTTGGCCGGGACGTTATGTTTATCCCGTCGGAAGTCGATGAGACGATAGCGACGTTTGTGACCGCCACCACGATGACGGCAGGTAATCACGCCTCGGTTATTACGACCTTTGGCGCGGTGTTTAGATTTGGTTAGGCTCTTTTCGGGCTTATCGCGGGTAATGGTCTCGAAGTCCGAAACGGTCGCCTGTCGAGTTCCCGGAGTATAAGGGCGGTATGAGCGGATACCCATAGTATTGACCTTGGCTGGGGTTTGCTAAGTAAGGACCGATTGGCTTAAACGTCTGGATTACACGTCTGGGAACAGCGGAATGGTGTCACCCTCGGCCAGACGGACAATGGCCCGTTTGTATTGGCTCTTGTAACCGATGAAGCGCCCGACCCGTTTTTTCTTGCGGGGAGGGGTGCTGGTGTTGACGGAAATGACCTTGACATCAAAGACTTGTTCGACGGCGGCTTTAATTTCCGGCTTGGTCGCTTTGGGCGACACGTCGAAGACATATTGATTCGTCTCCATCAGCAAGGTGGCTTTCTCGGTGATGATGGGACGTTTGATGAGGTCGGGTAGGGTCCGGGGGTCAAGGGGTTTAGTCATTGTAAACCTCGTGAATCTTGGCTAACCCAGCCGCCGTGGTAATGATGGCGTCGGCGTGCAAGAGGTCGTAAACGTTGAGATTGGTGGCAGTGATGACTTTCAACCGCTCTAGGTTACGGGCTGACAAATAGATGTTGTCAGGGAGTTCGGGCAAAATGAGCAGGGCTTTTTGCCCGGACTCGACACCCCAACGCTGGAGGGCGGAGGCTAAGTCTTTGGTTTTGGGCCGAGGAAATTCGTCAGCGAACTCTTCGACGACGATGAGGTCTTCACTGCGGCTTTGGAAGGCGGTTCTCAGGGCGAGCCGACGTTCCTTGCGGTTCATCTTTAGGTTGTAATCCCGAGGTTTGGGACCAAAGATGACACCGCCTCCTCTCCAGAGGGGAGACCGGATGGAACCGGCGCGAGCGCGACCTGTTCCTTTTTGTCGCCAGGGTTTACGACCCCCACCCCGCACTTCGGCGCGGGTTTTGGTAGAGGCGGTCCCTTGGCGGGCATTCGTCATCTGACGCACGAGGGCGCGATGGACGATGTGGGCTGCGGTTTCTTCTTTGGCAACCTTAAGGTCAAGGGAAGCTTGTCCCACTTCTTCTCCTTGCCAGTTGCGAACGACACAATTAACCATGTTGATTGTCTGTGTTTTGTTCCAGAATGGGACGTTTACGATTGGCCAACGATGTTGGCAGGGCTGATGCTCAATACTGTGCCAGGTTTACCGGGGACGGCACCTTTGACGAGGATTAAGTTGTTTTCTAGGTCGGTTTTGACGACGGTGAGTTTCCGCACGGTGACGCGGCTTCCGCCTTTACGACCGGCCATCCGTTTACCGGGATAAACCCGACCGGGGGTGGTTCCGGCGCCGGTTGAACCGGGTAAGCGGTGGTTTTTGGAACCGTGAGACATGGGCCCACGTTTGAAGTTGTGGCGCTTTTGATATCCGGCAAAGCCTCGACCGATGCTGTTACCGCTCACGTCGATGAGTTGACCATCGCTGAACAGTTCTACGGTGAGGGTTTGCCCCAGTTCATATTCACTCACACTCTGCGGTTTGTATTCACGGAGGTGACGCAGAGGGGGGGCATCGGATTTTTTTAGATGACCCAGTAAAGGTTGGTTAAGGTTTTTAGGTTTAACTTCCTCGTAACCAATTTGGACGGCTTCGTAACCGTCGGTCTCTTTGGTTTTGATTTGCGTGATTTTACACGGACCGGCTTCGACGACTGTAACGGGGATGGCTTTGCCATCTTCGCTAAAGATTTGGGTCATGCCGACCTTTTTGCCGAGAATCCCAACAGACACGGTACTGCTTTCTCCTTGTTTCGCCACTACACAGACTGAAGATAGGCGGGCTGCGATCCTGCCCGAGAGTTCAACGTCGCGCCAGACCAACACCAAGCCACGTCAGAACAGCACTCCGGGGTTGGAGTGCTCGTCAGGGTGATCTTGGCGATCGCAGATTTGTTGGCTGGGGTCTCGCGAAAGCTGATTCCGAGGCGACCGAGTTAAGAGTCGGTTGAGACTTAGGAAAATTCAGCACTTTGCTAGGAATTGACCCAGTATCCCCGGATTGACCTGTTTAAGTCTCCCTAAGGAATGCTTAAACAACCCATCTCCGTCTTCCCGCACTGCCCCGAACTCAGGGTTCGAGACGCTGGGAAAAGCCTCTACGCTTGCGACCGGTATGCCTTGCTGGGAAACTAGCCAGTCCCACTTAGGCGGCGCGATGCAATGAACGACTCAGGTGGAGTCGGTCGAGCGCTTCTTATGAGTTTCAGTCGCAACTTCCTAATATATAGTATTTTGTGGCAAGTGTCTAGGTGGATACAGAATCTTTTTGGGATTGGGGTTGGGGAGGTGAGGTGTTGGGGGGCGATCGCGCCTCCTGGATGGTGGGCGATCGCCCTGGGTGCAAGCTTGCCGATGCCCCTCGGGAGTCGAATCTAGGGCTAGGCTTGGGTCTATACTAGGGTCTGAGCGGCGATTGCGCGCAAGCTGTACTAAACGGAATCTTACGACTTCAATTATGGGACTCTTGATCAACGGTAAAAAATTTCTGCGAGACCTAGAGACGGCGGGGTCACTGGCTGTCTATGCTCCCCTCGAAGGTGGCTTCGCCGGTCGCTATCAACGGCGCGTCCGAGCCGCTGGCTATAGCAACGTCACCCTCAACGCTCGGGGGTTAGGAGACTTAGCCGCCTATCTCATGGGGGTTCACGGGGTGCGTCCGCCCCACTTAGGCAAAAAAGACTATGGCGATGGTGCAGTGGGTCCGATCGCCTATCTGCCCCCAATCGTGACCACGGAATTGGAGAATCTCCCCAAAGATTGCAAAGGGCTATTACTTTGGATTATCGATGGTCGGGTTCTTTCCCGTCAAGAACTGGAATATCTCACGGCCCTGCCCAAAATTGAACCCCGCGTTAAGGTGGTGGTTGAAGTGGGTGGTGAGCGGTTTGTCCGCTGGATGCACTTGGAAGAAGCCCTGGTTCCGGCGTAATTCTCTCTCGATTTCCCCCAAGGTCACCCCAACCCCCCAGTTTGCCCTCAGACTGGGGGGTTCCTTTGCCAACGCTAACAGGTTAGGAGTTATTCATCTATCTCTTGTCCCAGTTGTCGCAGACGAGCCTCCAGTTCACGCACTCGTTGCTCGGCATTGTCGGCCCGCTGACATTCAGCTTCGGCCCGCTGACGTTCAGCGTCGGCTTGTTTAGCCAGTTCCGTGGGGGTGAGAAACCGCTGTCCATCAGGGCGATAGATGGTGAACTGGTCTTCTTGTAGGTCAAAGCGAATCCCTAAGCGGGGACTGGTCCAGGTTTCGGGGCTGTCGATGACGCTGAGTCCACCGGCTTCATCCCGCAGCCATCCGTGAAAATCGAGGCGATCGGGGTCGAAGATGTAGTATTCTTCGACGCCATATTGGTCGTAGAACTTGAGCTTTTTCGCCATTTCTTTCAGGCGATTGCCGGGGGAGAGAATTTCAAAGACGACTTGGGGTGCGATATTCTCTTCTTCCCATTGTTTATAACTGCCGCGATCGCCCTTCGGTCGTCCAATCGCCACCATGACGTCAGGAGCTTGGCGCAGTTTGTTATTACCTTCCTGGGGATACCAGAGTAAATCTCCAGCTACGAAGATATCGTCGCGGTCAGCAAAGAGAATTTCTAGGTTCTCCTTAATCGTGACAATCCAACGGAATTGCTTGGTGTTGTCGGACATGGGGTTTCCGTCACAATCGGGGTAGATGATGGGGGCTTGGGTTTTCTCAGAGGCGATCGTCATAGCAGTCATCCCACTGTTTAGGTGCGGCCATTGATGCTTCAAATTATAAGAAATCCTCCCAGGTCTGGGGCCTGACCCCGGCGACTGATGATAACCTCCAGCTTTAAAATAGAATCACTGTTGATTCACGCCAACCTGGACTCGGGGTTCACCCCCCTGTTCCTTGGTAAAAAATTTCTGCAAGACCTAGAGACGGCGCGGTCACGGGCTTTCTATGCCCCCCTCGAAGGTGGCTTCGCCAGTCGCTATCAACGGCCCATCCGAGCCACCGGCTCTAGCCACGTGACCCTCAAGGCTCGGGGGTTGGGAGACTTAGCCGCCTATCTGATGGGGGTTGATTAGGAGTCATTCATCTATCTCTTCTCCCAGTTGTCGCAGACGAGCCTCCAGTTCACGCACTCGTTGCTCGGCCTCATCAGCCCGCTGACGTTCATCTTCGGCCCGCTGACGTTCATCTTCGGCCCGCCGACGTTCATCATCAGCCCGCTGACGTTCATCTTCGGCCCGCCGATGTTCATCTTCGGCCCGCTGACGTTCATCTTCGGCTTGTTTAGCCAGTTCGGTGGGGGTGAGGAACCGCTGTCCATCGGGGCGATAGATGGTGAACTGGTCTTCTTGTAGGTCAAAGCGAATCCCTAAGCGGGGACTGGTCCAGGTTTCGGGGCTGTCGATGACGCTGAGGCCACCGGCTTCATCCCGCAGCCATCCGTGAAAATCGAGGCGATCGGGGTCGAAGATGTAGTATTCTTCGACGCCATATTGGTCATAGAACTTGAGCTTTTTCGCCATTTCTTTCAGGCGATTACCCGGGGAGAGGATTTCAAAGACCACTTGCGGGGCAATGTTCGCTTCTTCCCATTGTCGATAACTGCCGCGATCGCCCTTCGGTCGTCCAATCGCCACCATGACATCAGGAGCTTGGCGCAGTTTGTTATTACCTTCCTGGGGATACCAGAGTAAATCTCCAGCCACGAAAATATCGTCGCGGTCATCAAAGAGAATGTCTAGGTTCTCCTTAATCGTGACAATCCAACGGAATTGCTTGGTGTTGTCGGACATGGGGTTTCCGTCACAATCGGGGTAGATGATGGGGGCTTGGGTTTTTTCAGCAGCGATCGTCATAGCAGTCATCCCACTGTTTAGGTGCGGCCATTGATACTTAGAATTATAAGAAATTCTCCCGGGGCTGGGACATGAACCCGGCGACCGATGATGACCTCCAGCTTTAAAATAGAATCACTGTTGATTCACGCCAGCCTGGACTCATGGTTCACACCCCTGTTCCTTCAGAACTGCTCTACCCCGATTCGGACGGTAAACCGATGGCAGAAAACACGCTCCAGTATCGCTGGATTGTCCGTTTGGTGACCAACCTCAAGCAACTGCTTAAGGATGAGATGGCCTTTGTGGCCGGGGATTTGCTCTGGTATCCGCTTCCCATTGAGCGTCCTCCTGCACCTTGTCAGGCTCCTGATGCCATGGTGGTCTTGGGTCGTCCCGATGGCGATCGCGGCAGTTATAAGCAATGGGAGGAAGAGAACATCGCACCCCAAGTCGTTTTTGAAATCCTCTCCCCCAGCAACACCATGAGCGAGATGGCGGCGAAACAGCAGTTTTATGAGCAATATGGGGTGCTGGAGATGTTTTTCTATAATCCCCAATCCCTTGATTTTTGGGGCTATCAACGGCCAACGGTGACGGATCGCTTTATGTTAGTCACGCCGCTACATTTACCCTGGACCTCCCCACTGTTGAAGATTCGCTTTGAACGGTCGGAGGATGGGTTAGCCCTCTATTATCCCGATGGGGAGCCGTTTAAGGAACCGGGGGAGTTGTTTGCTGAACGGGAGCAGGCTCGACGGGAACGGGAGCAGGCTCGACGGGAACGCGATCGCGCCTTTGCCAAACTACGGGAGTTGGGGGTCGACCCGGAAACCCTTTAACTTCCCGGATTAGTCAGCTTCGCGGTCTAATTTTATTTAGGTGAGCATCAAATTACTAAACACCTATTAAGGCTATTGGGTACGGGTGACTTAAGGTGGTAAGTCTGGAAAGCTCCTCGTGACCCATGAAGCGGGCAAGGCGGTTTAGACCAATGATAACTGGCCTTTCCTGATTCTCCGGCCGCAGTGATAATCAATCTAGCTGTGGAGGCATCAACATGAACGTAGGCCGCAATAACATCCTCAAACTCACCATCGGAGGCGGCTGCGTCTTAGGTAGCTTGGCGTTTCCCGCCCTACTGGCTGCCGAAGGAGCGACATGGGGACCCATCTTAGCAACCGCATTAGGGAATGTGGCGGCGGGGAATACCGCCAATGCTGTTGATGCCTTAATCGCTGCCGGAGAGGGGGAAGTTTCCCTAGAAAATCATGACTTAACCAAAGCGGTGGGTAAGGCCATGGCCGCCGTCATCACCCTGGCCGCCAAACAACAGCCGGGAAAAACCGGCCAATATCTGAAAAAAATTGCCGCCCAGGCCAAGGATAACTGGGTCAAAATCGCCCAACAGGAACTGGCCCAACACCATTACCCGGAACTGCGAGAAGCCAAACTCGACCAATTCCTCACCCCCGAAGAATACCAACTCACCCAACAAGGCAACCTCACCGCTAACGAATGGGGGGATATTTTTATCCGCCTCAACATGGCAGCCAATAAAGGGAAAGGTGGTTTTCCCATTCCCGCCGAGGTGCGTCAAGAGGTGGGGGAATTACTCCATACCACCTTCCCCAAAGCCTTGCGAGAAACCCTCAAAGAAGACTTTGCGAACGATGGAAAAGCCTTTGCGGGGTTAACCTTGCAGTTACTCACGGGAATGCAGGCACAACTGAGTCAACTGCAAGCCAGTCAAGGGGGGGTGAATCCAGAGGAGTTCAGCCAAATTCTGCAACAGTTTCAGGATGTAGAAACCCGGTTAGGGGTCAACGTTAGCCAGCAGCAGGCATTTTTTACGGAGATTTCCGGCACAATTGAGTCGGGTTTTGCCGAAGTCTGTCACCGGTTCGGGGTGATGGAAACCCAGATTACGGAGTTGTTGCAAGGACTGGAAAGAACCCTCGAACGGTTGGTGGCAGAAATTCGCTCCCAGTTTGATGTGGCTAACCCCCATCTTTCCTTGGCAGAATGGCGAGCGATTGCTGAGTTAATGCTGGCTGAACGACAGGAATTAACGGCTAATCCGGCATTTAAGCGGGTGGATATTTATGTACCGTTGGCTTTGGTGGAACGTCGCCAAGTTAAGGAAGGCAAACTGGGGCAACGTCTGGACAACCGAGAACAGTGGGAACGGGAGGAAGAGACAATGACTCCTATCGCCGAGGATGCGTTTTTTACTCAGGTTTTGCAGCAGGGGAAAAGTCCGAAAAGTCAGGGCCGACGGATTGCGGTGATTGGGGAACCGGGGTCAGGAAAAACCACGCGGTTACAGGCGATCGCCGATTGGATATTGGCCCAACATCTCGGCATCCCGATTTGGATTGACTTGGGACAATTTACCGAACCGACTCTGGTGGATTATCTGGAAAACTGGCTGAAGTCGGCGGGGGTTGAAGGGGCGATCGCCTCTCTCCAAGACCATAAAGAGCATCTCTGGTTATTGATGGATGGCTTGGATGAAATGGTCGCCCGGATTGAACAGCCCCATGTGTCCCAGTTATTGACTGGGTGGGTGGGGTTTGGACGGGCAATTATTACCTGTCGGGTGAATGTGTGGGAAGCGGATAAAAATGCCTTCTCCGGGTTTGATGTGTATCGGAATTTACCGTTTGAGGCGCAGCAGATGGAAACCTTTATCCGACGGTTCTTTGCCCAGAGCGATCGAGAACAGTGATTCGATCTTGATTCTCCTTGATATCTTAGGATTGAACATCGAGCAACCCTTGACGACCCTTCCCAGGGTAGCTACAATGTAATCACATCTGCGTTTCAGATCATCTAAGCATGAGCAAAGTGATTAGAACCCGAATTGTTAAAATTGGCAACTCCCAAGGTGTGCGTATTCCTAAACTACTCTTAGAGCAAAGCGGTATTCAGGCAGATGTTGAAATTGAAGTGGAGGGCGATCATCTCACGATTCGCACCGCACGACGGTTACGCAACGGCTGGGATCAAGCCTTTGCAGCAATGGCGAAAGAACAAGATGATGTTCTTCTGGATCAAGTCAACAGTACCGACTGGGAGCAAAGTGAATGGGAGTGGTAGCCCAGCGTTTTGATGTTTTTTTGGTTAATCTTGACCCGACAATTGGCAGTGAAATTCAGAAAACACGACCCTGTGTGATTATATCACCGGATGAAATGAACCGCCATATTGCCACGGTAATTATTGCACCAATGACGACAAAAGGGAAAGCCTACCCGACGCGAATTCCCTGCCAGTTTCAGGGTAAGGAAGGGAAAATTGTTCTGGATCAAATCCGCACCATTGATAAAACTCGATTGGTCAAAAAACTGGGTCAAATTAGTCCAGATGAGCAAAGTGGAGTTCTCGACACCTTGGCTGAGATGTTTTCCGAATGAGCCAATCGAGGGGGGGATGCGATCGCTCATTACCGGGACGATAAACGATGCTTTAGTGATTAGCTTTTGAGTTCTCAAAGCAGAATACCATGACAAATTCTACTCCAACTCCTGCCGATGCTCTAATTGCCGCTCTCCATGAACCGGGACGGGAACAGCTCCTTGATTTAGTCCAAAATCCCTTGCGTTTGACCTTGCTCTGCATGATTTGGGATGGGTCATCGTTGCCGGATACTCAGGCGGAGTTATATGAGCGTTATCTGAGAAAGATTTATGAGTGGAATCGGAATTTGCATGAGTTGGAAAAGTATGCGGAACGTTGTGGGACGACTACCACGAAATTAAAGCATACTTTGAATCGGCAATTGGGGGAACTGGCAAAGGCGGCGTTGAATTTGCCCCAGGAGCGATTTCGGTTATCACAGGCGTTGGTGGAAGAGCATCTCGGGGAGGAATCGGATCAGACTTCATTGGGGTATTTGGCGTTGCGGTTGGGCTGGTTAAATCGGGTGGGCAGAGATGGACGCGGCGATAGTATTTTTGCCTTTTATCATGCCACATTTCAGGAGTATTTTGCAGCCTTGGCGGTGGAGGATTGGGATTATTTTCTGCCTCGGAATCATGTGGATTTTCCGGTGGCGGGGAAAGAGTATCGAATTTTTGAGAAGCAGTGGAAGCCGGTGATTTTGTGTTGGTTGGGGCGTGGGGATGTTAAGGGTGAGGAGAAGGAGGAGTTTATTCGGGCGTTGGTTGAGTTTGAGGATGGGTGTGAAAATTTCTATGGCTATCGTGCCTATTTTCTTGCTAGCGCAGGAATTTCTGATTTTAAAAAATGCACATTTGCTGATGAAATTGTCCAGCAGATTATTACATGGAGTTTTGGCTATTTTAATCCTGAAGAACAGAATTGGTTTACATTTCTCGCTCCTTTGGAACAGGAAGCTAGAGTTACTATCTTGCAAATGTGCCATGCAATTGTCGTTGATTCTTTAGTCGAGCTACTGGATCATACCCAAGATAAAAGTAGACGAATGCTAGTAGCAGCTAGTTTAGTCCAAATTGATCCTACTAATCAAGATGCGCTTATTGCTTTATTTGAGCAGATTAACCCTGCAACAGATATAGATAAATGTAAGGGGGAAAAATATAGCATAGAACAAATTAATACCGTTCTTAATACTGCTATTTATACTCTAGCTAATTTGATTAAAGATGATGAATCTATACTAAAGCAAATAGATATGGCTTTAGCTAATCTCTCTCATTCCGCGCCCAATGAATTCACAACAATGCAGGCATTAAAAATTTTAGAAAAATTTGGTATTGCTGATGAAGCCAATATCACGGCTTTAATTAAGTTGATTTCTACGACGGAGGATAATTCTATCCGAAGACAAGCAGCAGAAATCTTACAAAAAGTTTTATCGAAGCGAGATTCAGACCAAGGGTTAAAACTCAACTTAGATTTAAATAAGGCAATAGCAACCGCGATTATGTGTATAATATTTTTAGTTGTTAGAGAGCAACAATACACTGGATCTATTCGGCACAAAGTACAAAGAGTTGCCCATAGTACAAGAGATACTTGGCTGCAACTTGTAAGCGAGGAATTTTCTAAAAGTAGCTTTAACAACAGATTTAAGCCTGTAAGTATCTCTTCTTCCTCAGAAGGAATTCCGATAGTTTTTGTAAAGAGATTTAGTTCTTTTAAGATAAAGAATAATCTTACATTAAAAGAATGGAAATTACTTTTTAAACAGCTCTGTTTAAAAACTTTTATAGAGAGTGAAGTTAGTTTGCCATCAAAAATTTATCAAGATGTTTCTATCAAATTAGAAAAAAATTTTTCTAAAGCTTTATATGAGGTTATCAAAGAAGATATAGCAACCAATAACCAAGCTTTATTTGGGGTATTAGAGCAAATATTTCGTAAATTCAACCTTAAATATCAGCAAAGACAGCAAGCAAATGAACAGATTGCAGCACTTGTGATCACATTGAAAAATAACTTATCTGCTGAATCTTACCAGAATAACTTCGAGCAATTCGAGAAGTGTTATGAAGTCATCTGGACTTGTGCCGAAAACCTCCCCTATCCCGACTTTTACCAAGCCTGGCACAATCCCCCCACCACCCCTCATCCCGAAGTGGAAGACAACACCCCCGCCACCCCGACCCCCTTTACCCAACAGTGTAACCTCGCCCTTCTCCCCCAAATCCTCAACCAAGCCCTGCAAACCCACCCCGTCAACCACCAACCCATTTGCATTGATGGTAGCCGATTCAGCGACCCCAGCAACCCCGCCTTGCAAATCTACACCACTTTGAAAAAAGCCGGTTGTCCCCCCAGTCCCGACGGTAAACCCCGTACCATTGCCGAATTACAAGCCTACTGCGACGATGACCTCAGCGACCATCAAATTGCCCTCATCCTCTACGAAGAACCCACCGACCCACCCCCCCAAGGCTTTGATATCACCGTCCTCAATCAACTCGCCCGCTTTAGCCATCCCCCCATCGCCGTCATTCTCCCCCAACCCCTCCCAGAATGCCGACTCCCGCAATTCCTAGAACACAACCCCAATCTCATCACAACCCTCCTACAGTGGCTGCAACATCTCAAAACCTAGCAGCTACCCCCCTCAAACCGGTTTAAACTAGGAAATAATTTCCGACTGTCCTTACCCCCAAACCCTTTGTGTCCCGTTCTCGCGCTCGACAAGCTTACGTCTTAACCGGACTGCTCCTAGCGTTTGGGGAGTCAGGAGTTGCCAAATATTCATGTGCTACAATACCATCAAGTCTAGGATGTAATACCATTTTTCCATAGGCTTGCCGAACATCCCACAGCGAGGGGGGCGACCACCACTTCGACTATCGCTCAGTGACCACTCGGCTATCGCTCGCTGACCATTTTTCGGCCCTACAATTTTGTGTACCATACAAAAAATCCTCCCCTATATCCAGACAACCCGAAATCAACACTTATATAGATAGTATATAGACAGTGTTATGAGTCCTCAAATCACAATTACTTTACCCGATGAAATTTATCAACGAGCTGAACTCTTTGCGCGGCTTGCAAACCGAGATATTGCGAGTGTTTTAGCGGATACCATTCAACATTCCATTCCACCCGTCAAATCAGATATTCTGGACCTTCAACCCGTAGCCGAACTCTCTGACGAACAAGTTTTAACTCTTACAGAGTTACAGATGAAGCCAGAGGAAGATGCTCGATTCAGTGAATTACTTGATAGGCAGCAGGCAGGCATCATGAGCGAAAATGAGCAATTAGAGCTACAAGCTCTAATTCAAACCTATCAAGAGGGCCTTTTACGCAAGGCAACTGCCCTTCACGAGGCGGTAAAACGTAGATTAGTGGAACCCTTGAGCCAGTGAGTTCAATACCTGAAGACGTTCGACGGAGAGTGAGGGAAGAGGCAAATAACCCCTGTCGTTCTGGTCGTAGCCTTCAGACTAGCTGTTCTGGTTTTCTCTCTCCCCCACCCGTTTCAGACATCCTCCGAGTTCCCTACCATAAGACGTTCACATCGAGACTTACCGGGTCCGTTAGAGCGCAAGGCTTGTTAGGGGTTTAAAATAGGAAACAATTTCCGACTGTCCTTACCCCCAAACGCCTTGTGTCTCGTTCTCGCGCCCTACAAGCTTACGTCTTAACACGACTGCTCCTCGCCCCGCTGATGCTCTGGACGATCGCCACTGGTGTCTTCCTCCTGATGCGGGCCACCCCCGGCGACCCCGTCGATGCCATTCTCGGTCCCCGGGCCCCAGAAGCCTTCAAAGAAGAACTGCGATCGCAACTAGGATTATCCGGCTCCTTACTCGACCAATATCTCTCCTATCTCGGCTCCCTCCTCCGCTTCGACTTAGGAGACTCCGCCGCTCGTCGGGGACTCTCCGTCTGGGAGATTATCCGCGACTTCTTCCCCGCCACCGCCGAGTTAGCCGTCGCTAGTATGCTCGTGGCCGTCCTCATCGGCTTTGCGGTGGGAATGTTAGCCGCCTCCCGTCCCAACACCCCCTGGGATGCCGCTGGACGGATGTTTGGCATCCTCACCTACTCGGTCCCCGTTTTCTGGATGGGGATGGTCTTACAGCTTATTTTCTCGGTGCAATTAGGCTGGTTTCCCCTAGGAACCCGCTTCCCCCTCGGCGTTCCCACCCCCAACACCATCACCGGACTCTATCTCCTCGATAGTCTCCTGGCCCTCAACCCGCAACAGTTTTTTGCCGCTCTCTATCATCTCGCCCTCCCCAGTCTCACCCTGGGGATTCTCCTCAGTGGTATCTTTGAACGGGTGGTGCGGGTCAACCTCAAACAAACCCTCAAAAGTGATTACGTCGAAGCCGCCCGGGCCCGAGGTATTCCCGAACAACGAATTCTCCTGGCCCACGCCCTGAAAAATGCCTTAATTCCCACCATTTCTGTCTTAGGCTTAACCTTTGCGGCCCTGCTCAGTGGTGCCATTCTCACGGAAGTCACCTTCTCCTGGCCCGGCCTCGCCAGTCGCCTCTATGAAGCCATCTCCGCCCGGGATTACCCCGCCGTTCAAGGATTAGTCGTCTTCTTTGGGGCCATTGTCGTGGGCATCAGCATTATGATTGATATCCTAAATGCCTGGATTGACCCCCGTGTTCGCTACTAAGATGATGACCCCAAAAGTCATTACAAATAGTACACCAGGTGAGGGCAAAAGTGCCATATCCACGGGTATCCCCAATATACCCTTAGCTCTCGTCCTAGTTGAATTGTCCAAAAATCCTTAAATCCATCCCAATGCAGACTGTCTTAAACTGGCTCAACACCCTCTTAGTGGTGAACTTCTTTTTCGTTCTGGGGAGTTTACTCTGGTTGGCCCTGGCTGTTATCGGCCGGGGAACCGGTATCTCCCTCGGGTTAGACCTCTGGTATCGCCTTTGGGAACCCGTATTTACCCCAGCCATCGGCCTGCTGATGGGGGGAGCCTTATTAACTGGGGCGATCGCCCAAATCAACAAACGGCTCAACCGAGATGCTTAACCCCCCCAGGCGGTCAACGGGCCAAAAGCGAATCACCGCCCGTCCAATCACATTCTCAACGGGCAGAAAGCCCCAAATATGGGAGTCATTACTGTTGTTGCGATTATCTCCCATAACCATGAGACGGCCAGGAGGAACCGTCGCCGGTCCCCATTGATATTGGGGAGGTTCAGCGATATAGGGTTCTAGCTGCGGTTCCCCATTGAGATACAGCCGTCCATTCAGCACTTGCACCCTATCCCCAGACTGGGCAATCACTCGTTTAATAAACGCTTGCTCCCGTTGATAGCCCAGTCGCTGAAGTTGCTCTGGGGGGTGAAACACAATCACATCCCCCCGTTGCGGTGGCTGGATATAATAGGAAACTTTCTCAACCAGAAGCCGATCGCCCTGCTCCAACGTCGGCAACATAGAATCCGAGGGAATATAACGGGGTTCCGCCACAAAGGTTCGTAAGACAAAGGCAATCACCAGAGCGATGATAATCAGACGGATATTCTCCCCCTGCGATCGCCACCAAGGCGTAGAGGAAGCAGATTGAGGGCGATCATCAGGATTGGCGGTCATGTCCAGAGGGTAGACAGTTACAAATTCTCCCTAGAAGTCTATCATGCTCCCCCAAGAGAGCCGACCCAGCCCTTACAATGAAAACACCCCTGATTGCTGCCAGCCAGCCGCAGAATGAGAACCGCTCATGCTCAGACATTCCGAGACATCCCTAACCCTCGAAGAATTTCTGCAATCCCCCGAAACTCAACCCGCCAGCGAATATAACCAAGGGCGAGTCAGCCAAAAACCTATGCCTCAAGGACAACATAGCACCTTGCAGGTGGATTTAACTGAAACCATTAATGCCGCCACGAAACGGCAAAAGATTGCCCGGGCCTATACCGAAATACGTTGCATTATCGGCGATCGCGTCATTGTCCCCGATATCGGCGTATTCACCTGGGACCGCATTCCCACCGACGCTCAAGGTAATGTTGCCAATCAATTTAACCTGGCCCCCAATTGGCTCATCGAAATCCTCTCTCCCCATCAAGCCACCATTCCAGTCATCGACAAAATCCTCTACAGTCTTAACCAGGGAACAGACATGGGCTGGCTCATCGACCCAGACACTCAAACCATTGTCGTCTATCCCGCTCAACAACAGCCACAAGTCTTCCACAATAACGAGGCGATGTTGCCGATTCCAGACCCCATCCCTGCCCTCAATTTAAGTGCTGCTGACATCTTCGCCTGGCTGAAACATCCCTAACCCTGAAGCGGTTAAAACTCCCCTTGCAGCGACACCACAGAATCCGTTATCCCTAACATCTGTTGCAAATAGCCTCGGGCGATCGCA
Organism: Phormidium yuhuli AB48; assembly: GCF_023983615.1. GTDB lineage: Bacteria > Cyanobacteriota > Cyanobacteriia > Cyanobacteriales > Geitlerinemataceae > Sodalinema > Sodalinema yuhuli. The sequence goes on from NZ_CP098611.1 coordinate 946,882, forward strand.
TCCTCCAGAACCCAGGCTCGCAAAAACACCCCACTCCAACGAGCCAGATTCTCCAACGCCATGTCCTGAGCCACATCCGGTAAGCGAGGATCGAGGGGAGCCTGGGGAGGATTATTGACATTGGTAATCCCATAGTGGTTAGACCCCTCCACCTCTAAATAGAGTTTTGGGCCAGACTGCAACCGCTCATAGGTCTCTTGCACCTCCGCCGCTGGCATGAGACTATCACGACTCCCAGCCATAAGGGCAACAGGCAACCCATGACTGTCCAGGGGGCGATCGCCCGTGAACTCCACTGACATCACACTGCCATAAAACACCGCCGCCTTCAACGCCGAAGGCAAACTGTAATCCCCCGACATCAGCGGAACCGCCGAAGCATTCACCACCGCATCCAAGGCCACAATTCCTCCCTGAGAATGACCCAGTAGAGCCACCCGTTCGCTATCAATCCGTTGGAATAAGGGGGAATCCACCCGACTTCCCTCCCGACGTAAGCTCGCTTGTAAGTCCTCAAACAACCCCATCGAGGCAAATAACTCATCTCGGCGAGGTAAGCGAGTAATGGGATCGGGGATAGCCACCACAAAGCCGTACTGTGCCAGACGTTGGGCATAGTACGAATAGTGACTCGGGGTGACATTTAACCCCTTGAGGAAGATAGCTAAGGCTAACGGCCCATCACTAGCGGCGGGGTAATGAACGGTCACCGTCATTCCGCCAATCGTTTGGCTCGTCAAAGGCGACATGACGCTTAACCTCGGGATTAGTCTGCGATCGCCTCAACTTCCTCAGGACGAAAATGGGCCCGCAACTTTTTCTTACCCACCTTGAATATCACTTGAACCGGGAGATTAGCACTAATCGGCTTTCCGTCTAACTCCTCAATGATATCCAACACCTCACCCTCACTCCCTTTCATGTCAAACGGTTCATTACGATGTTCGGGGTGATGATAGACGATGACAGATTCTTTGACGCGGACTCGACTGCCGACTTCAATCGTTGACATGTGTTTGCTCTATAGTTCCCAACAAAAACGACGGACGATTCCATCATACGACTGACCGACCGCACGTTATGTATCTTGCCATAGAAGCTGTATCCGACAAAGCATCGAGACAATCTTGACCAAGAAATCACCCCATCGGCTTAGGACGGCAAGCTCTCAAGGCTCAGATGCCAACACTCCCGTCTACGTTCCATCAGACCCTCTTCTTCCAGTTGACCGAGAGTCCGTGTGACCGTTACCCGAGAGGTTCCTAGGATTTCCGCGATCGCCCGATGGGAGAGTTTCAGCTCAATCACCCGACCCTCAGCACTGCCATGACCGAACTTATAAGATAACCAGTGCAAAAAAACTAAGAGGCGATCGCGAATTCGTTCCTGACGGATAATTGCCAGAAGTTGTTGCGATTCTTGAGCATGATCAATCAGTTGTTCCGTCAGATGTCTCCAGTGAGAGCGAGGAATCGCCTGAACCTGGACATCACTGAGACATTCAATTTCATAGGGATGTACCCGGGATAGGGCCACCCCTACCACATCCCCAGCCGTCCATAAGCCCAAACTAATGGCTGTTCCGGCTTCATTCCAAGTCAGAGTTCGCACAACTCCCTGACTAATCTTCCAGAGCGTATCCGCCTCAGGAGGAATAAAACTCCGCTGGGGGAAGCGACGCAGGGTCAGGGGAGACAGAGCGATGGGAGGATTTTCAGTGGCAAACACAGCAATTTTCCAAACGCAGAACAGGAACAGAACCCGAGTAAAAAAGTGGGGACAGAGTGTCACGTCCATCCCCAGACCATGACATAAGAGGTTCGAGAGTCAAGGCTGTAATTACAAATCATTGTCAATTACCAACCCATCATAACTGACTCACCCGACTATTGCAACTAAATCTCAATAACTCCTTTCAAGGCCCTAAGAAGCACTCATCACCTCTAACCCCGAGGGCAACTCCCGGACCGCTCGCCAGAGATTGCCTCCCATCAGGGAAGCCACCCCATCGAGAAACTGCCATTCCGGGATATCTTGAGGTAACGCCTGCCCTTGGGCGATCGCCGCCTGAGCCGCCCAGGGATGTAAATCCAAGAGATTCACCACCGCCAGATAGGCATAAGCATAGGGATTCTGGCTATCCACCGCCACAACCCGTTCAAACGCCTCAATTGCCCGATCCGCCCGTTTATTGAGAATCCAAGCCAACGCCACCGTATAAGCCCAATCTGCCCGTTGAGGCTGTTGTTGCAAGCGAGCCTCCAAAGACTCAATCGCCACATCCAGATAATCCTGAACCGGGTCATACTGATTAATCCGAGCAATCTCCCCAAACATCTCATCAAAACCATCAATTCCCTGAGGTAGCACCTGAGCAAACTGCCGCAGTTGAGTGACCAAATCCAATTCCGGGGCCTCAACCACCGCCGCATTTGGGTCAACCGTCACCTGCACCGGAGGACTCTCAATCGCCTCAATCGTCCCCGTTTTCGGATGCAGCAACTGCACCGACAACCCATAAGTTCCCGGAGTCAACGTCGCCGGAGGGAACATCCCCAAGGTTTCCGAAACGCGAAAACGGCAACGCTGCGGCTGATTCTGACAGAGACTCT